>JAFXZW010000005.1 GCA_017541035.1 Eubacterium sp.
CAGTCTGGGTTTCCGACTTGATATCGATCTCCAAGCCGGTCAGCTTTGCGGCAAGACGGGCGTTCTGTCCTTCCTTGCCAATGGCAAGGGACAGCTGATAGTCCGGAACCACTACCAGGGCAGACTTACCATCCGGTCCGATGGTAACGGATACAACCTTGGAAGGAGAAAGGGCGTGTTCGATAAAAATAGCCGGATCCGGATTCCATTCAATGATATCGATCTTTTCACCATAGAGATCATCCACGATCGCATTGACTCTGGCACCGTTCATTCCGACGCAGGAACCGACTGCATCCACATTTTCATCCGTGGACCAGACAGCAATCTTGGAACGGGAACCCGCTTCGCGGGAAATGCTCCGGATCTCTACGATGCCGTCCGCGATCTCGGTCACCTCTCTCTCGAAAAGCCTTCTCACAAGATCGGGATGTGTACGGGATACCACAATCCGAAAACCTTTCTGGTTTTTCTTTACCTCTACCACATACAACTTGATACGGTCACCCCTGCGATAATACTCCGTAGGGATCATTTCCTTCTCATTCAGAATCGTATCGGTACGGTCATCCAGGCTGATGCTGAGGTTATTACCGACATAGCGCTGAACCACTCCGGTGATGATATCCTTCTCCTTGCTTACAAAGTGGGAGTAAACCGCATCACGTTCTCCCTCCTTGATGGCCTGAACGATGATGCCGCGGGCTTTCTGTGCGGCAATCCGTCCGAAATCCTTGGTTGTGATCTCAATGGGGATTTCATCATCCTTTTCATAGTTCGGATCAATCTTCTTGGCATCCTCTACGGACATCTCCGTACGGCTGTCATAGACCTCCTCTACAACGATCTTCTTGGCAAATACTTTGATCTCACCCGTATCACGGTTCATATGCACCGAACATTCGATATCTTTACCGAAATCCTTCTCGCAGGCTGAATTAAGGGACTTCTCGATAGCCTCCATGATGAATTCCTTGCTGATTCCCTTTTCCCGCTCCAGCTGGTTCAGCGCTTCAATGATCTCCTGCATTTTCCTTTCCTCCTTATTCAGAAAACCCCTTTTATTCTACGTAGCAGAGGCGTACCCTTGCCAGGTTTCCTCTTGCAATCGATATTTCTTCCTCATCATCCGTCTTAATCCGGATCTCTTCATCATTTCCGTCCAGGAGAACCGCTTCAAAATCCTTAAGTCCTTTCACCTGTTGAAATGTTCTTACTTCGATCCTTTTTCCGACACAGCGCTCAAAATCCTTTGTTTTCTTCAGCTGTCTTGTCAGGCCGGGTGAGCTCACCTCCAGGATATAAGCCTCGGAAATGAAATCCTCCCGATCCAGTTCCTCCTCCAAAGCCCGGGAAACGTTAACGCAATCATCAATGGTAACGCCGCCCTCCTTATCAATATAGGCCCGAAGGTACATATCCTTTCCTTCCTTAACGTACTCTACATCCCAGAGAGAAAGACCTTCTTTCTCCAGGATCGGAAGGATAAGCGCCGTGGTTTTTTCTTCAATATCCTTTACCTTCAATGCTTTTCTCCTGCTCTATTCTGCAGATGCGATCCGCTTATTTCATAAAAGAGAGTGGGTTCGGAACGAACCCACTCTACATTAGTTACATATACCGTAGTTATATTAACATAATTTTGGAAATTTGCAAGCATTTTCTGCATTTTTCCTGTTTTTTCTGTACTTTTTTCTGTTTCACAAAAAGCTTAGTTACTCTTTCCCATCGAATCGGTAATCTTCTTCAGCTCATCACTGAGCAGATCCGAAAACTCTTTGTCTGACATTCCCGCAGGCTTGGCATCCATGGCTTTGGATACAAAACCAATGATACCAAGTGACTTAAAGCCCTCTGCACCAGCAGATACATAAGTAGAGTTCTGTTTGTCAGCTTCGGCCTTCAGCTTATCCGCAAAGCTCATCAGACCGAACTGGATCAGAAGGGCAATGGCAACGCCAACCGCTCCCATGACGATTCCGCCCACTTTCTTCCGCTCGCCCTCTCCGGCCTGATTATTTTTCTTAATCTGAAAACCAATGGCGAGAGCAGCAAATACAACTGCGATACCGACAGCGATCCAACCGGCAACTAACGTTCCGATTACTGCCGCTACAATAGCTATAATACCAAATGCAACTACCATTCTTTATCTCCTTTCATTTAAAAAAGTGTAACTTCTCCATTTCCGGATGAAATAGATCCGAAATGCGGATCAACCTGATAAATGACAACGCAGGCATTAGAATTCGAGTTCTTTTTTTCTGAATACAACCTGAGCCAGGATTACAGGCAGAATGATGAATACCCCCACAAGGATGGCAATAAAACCAAGTGCCTTCAGGAAATCAGGTTCTGTCGTACCTTCCAGGATCTTCCGGACCGCATCAGCCGAACCCTCCTCCAATTCCTGACCAATATCGGAGACTTCAGAAAGACTCGGCACATGTCCAAACATATAATTCCTTGCAATCTGATGGACTCCGCTGGGAACGATATTCGATAATTTGATTCCGTTATTTTTCAGGAACGGGATCATATCTGCAAGAGCAAGGATCAGTCGGAATACATCTGCTGCCAGCAGTATGAACATAACCAGACCACCGGTAGGATTCTGCGTCAGATACAGGACCAGCATGGCGATCGCTATATTGGCTACAAGAAGAAGCTGATCAAAAAGCAGCTTTCCGACCATCTGGCCGATTCCTCCGACAGAACCCCCGAGAGCGAAGCCTATGATGACACCGATTACCGTGAAGATCATGCATGCTTCCACGATCAACGCAATTGCCTCAAAGAATCTGCAAAGCACCAGTCTTCTTCTTGAGACACCGTAACCGATGGCTGTCTGCATGGTGCGGCTCTTAAAATCATCCGAAAATACGGTCTGAAATACCGGAATTCCGATCACAAACGGGAACAGACTGAAAGCAATGGAGACATTATCCAGAAACTTCAGTGCCTTTCCGCTGGTTTCACGCACCTGCTCTGCCAGTGCTTCTGAAGTAGATGGTCTTATCACTGCAAAGATACAGATAGCCAGCATCAGAACGACAATGATTGACATGCAGATGATATAACTCTTTTTTTTCTGTGCTCTTCTGAGATCCGTCAGTATAATTCTTTGCATCATTGTTCGCCACCTCCGATCAGACCGAAATAGAAATCCTCAAGAGAAGTGGTCGCCTTTTCAGTACCCTTCACATCAATGCCGCCGTTCTTCAGCAGCTGAAGAGCCTTCTCCACATCCGTATCAGCAACATTGATGGATGTGATGTTGTTCTGTGTCCTCATGTCCTCCTGGGACATTTCCTTCATCAGAACCCCTTCGTGAACGATTCCGAAACGATGAGCTGTATGCTCAAGCTCTCCCAGGATATGAGACGAAACAATGATGGTTGTTCCGAATTCTTCGTTAACGCGCTGAATCATATGCCGAACATCCATAATACCCTGCGGATCCAGTCCATTGGTAGGCTCATCAAAGATCAGAAGCTCCGGGTTGCCAAGCATGGCACTTGCTATCCCGAGGCGCTGCTTCATACCCAGTGAATACATTTTCGCCTGTTTTTTAGCCGCGTCCGTGTTCAGGCCCACCAGTTCCAGCACACGATCCACTTCCTTCTCATCCTTAATTCCCTTCAACCTCCGGAAATAGTCCAGGTTCTGTCTGGCATTCAGATATCCGTAGAAGTTCGAACCTACAAAAAATCCGATCCTTCTTCGATTCCGACGGTTTTCTCTTCCATTCTGTCCTCCGAAGATGGATACTGAGCCGCCGTCAAAACCGGAAAGGCCAAGTACAACCTTGAAAAGGGTTGTTTTTCCGGCTCCGTTCTTTCCGACCAGACCGTAAATATCTCCCTTATTGACTGTCATATTGACACCCTTCAGGACCTTTTGTTTGCCGTAGTTCTTCTTAAGGTCCTTTATCGTCAAAACTGTTTCGCTCAACGCGTTTCCCCCTTTCTTACTGTGATCTGATGAAAAACCGGCTGCACCGGTTTTCAGTGATATAGCAAAGAAGGACTGTTTTTCATGCTTACAAGTAATCGAATAACAGTCCTTCAAAAAATGCTTATTTATTCATCTGCGCTGCAACTTCGGCTGCAAAGTCTTCGTTCTTCTTCTCAAGGCCTTCACCTGTTTCGAAGCGGACAAAACGCTTGATGGAGAATGTGCATCCATTCTCCTTGGCAACCTTTTCTACGTACTGCTTTACATTTTCCTTATCCTCAGCCTTTACGTAGGTCTGGTCAACCAGGCAGATCTCCTTCAGATGCTTGGAGAAACGTCCCTCCACAAGGCCTGCGAATATCTTATTATCAAGATACTCAGCCTTATGAGAAGCTGCGATATTCCGTAAAGCCTGAACGGACTGATCGGAAAGGAAGTTGAAGAGGTAGTTCATGTTGGACTTCTTCTCTTCATAGATATCGATGTCCTCAGCTGTCCATCCCTTGTTATCATCACCGGCTGCCTCATAGCTGTCAACCTTATTTGCAACTGCTTCCTGAATAACCGCATTGAGGATCGGCTTCGGAAGAGATGCGGGATCAGCCAGAGAACTGTCAACGATGATCTCCTTCTCCTTGGCAAGCTGTGCTTCGGAAATCTCCTCTCTTCTTACAAAGGAAGGATTCATGGCTGCGATCTGCATTGCGATATTCTTCATTGCTTCCTTGATCGCATCGTTGGGAGCATCACACTCTGCATCAACCAGAACACCGATCTTACCGCCCATGTGAATGTAGGAAACAAGTACATCGCCTGTCACCTTCTCAAAACGACGGATAGTCAGGTTTTCACCGATCTTTGCGATCATTGCCTTGTGATGATCTGCGACAGTAGCTTCAGGATTGATATCGGATGTTGCGGCAAGGAATGCATCCATATCCGCATAATCCTTCTCATTGATCTGCTTTGCAAGACCTGCAACATAGGTCTGGAATACTTCGTTCTTTGCAACGAAGTCGGTCTCGGAATTCACTTCAATGATGGTAGCTGTCTTCTCGTCATCGGAAATGACGGTAGATACGATACCTTCTGCAGCGATCCGGCCAGCCTTCTTCTCGGCCGTAGCAAGGCCTTTCTTCCGCAGGAATTCGATGGCTGCATCAAAATCACCATCTGTCTCTGTCAGTGCCTTCTTGCAATCCATCATGCCGGCACCGGTTGCTTCACGTAATTTTTTTACATCTGCTGCTGTGATAGCCATATTCTAACTCCTTATATCAAATTTCAGATCCCCTGTCCCGGGGTGACATATGTATTAGTTCTCTTCTGCTGCATCAGCTTCTGCTGATTCAGCCTCGATCTCAGCTGCTTCACCGGCATCTGCGCCCTGATTTGCTTCGATCACGGCATCAGCCAGCTTGGACACGATCAGCTTCACTGCACGGATCGCATCATCATTTCCGGGGATCACATAATCCAGTTCCTCGGGATCGCAGTTGGTATCGGCAATACCTACGATCGGGATACCAAGAGTTCTTGCTTCCTGAATGCAGATGTGCTCCTTCCGGGGATCAACTACAAAAATCATATCCGGAAGTCTCTTCATTTCCTTAACGCCGCCGATATTCTTCTGCAGCTTTTCCATTTCCTTCTTGATCTTAACAACTTCCTTCTTCGGAAGTACGTCAAATGTGCCGTCAGCCTCCATGGCCTCATACTTCTTCAGTGTCTCAACACGGGACTTGATGGTCTTGAAGTTGGTCAGCATACCGCCCAGCCATCTCTGATTTACATAGTACATACCGCAGCGCTCAGCCTCTGACTGTACGGAGTCCTGCGCCTGCTTTTTTGTGCCGACGAAGAGAATCTTGCCGCCGTCAGCTACGGCATCAAATACGGCCTTGTATGCCTCGTCCATCTTCACAACGGACTTCTGAAGGTCGATGATGTGAATCCCGTTACGCTCTGTGTAGATGTACTCGGACATCTTGGGATTCCAGCGTCTTGTCTGATGTCCGAAATGGACACCTGCCTCGAGTAACTGCTTCATGGAAATTACGCTCATTTTCTTTCCTCCTGGTTTTTTCTTCTGCAGATCCTTTGAAACCGGCCGCAAACCCTTGAAAAATAAGGGCACCAGCGTCCGTAAGGTATCCACAGGTTAATAGACACAGAGCACAGTTTAGCATAGCCGCGCCCAAAGTGCAAGAAGAAGTTAAAAAAACTTCTATATATTACATCGGCAGGTATATCTTTCCTACCAGATATTCCCGGAGACGATCCGGGACATGCCTGATCAGCTGATTCAGCATCTTATATCTGATACCGACCACCACATGTGCCTTCGGATGGTCGCTTCTGGCCGTACGAAGTACGGACCTTGCCACGGTCTCGGGCGCAGCTCCGTTCCGTTCGTCATTCTCCATCACACCAACGGCATGAAGGGCTGTTTCGCGATAGGGCGAATTCTCAGGAAGAAAAAGCTTCCTGTTGTCCGTAAAGCCTGTACGGGTATCTCCCGGTTCAATCAAAGACACATCAATACCGAAGGGTTTCAATTCCAGGCGTAATGCATCGGAATAAGCCTCCAGTGCAAATTTACTTGAAGAATAGTGACTTTGCATAGGAATCGCTACTCTCCCTCCCACGGATCCGATAATGATGATCCTTCCATATGTCTGCTTTCTCATGGCCGGAAGAACAGCGGACACAACCCTCAGAATTCCGAAATAGTTGACCTCCATCTGTTCCCTTGCCATTTCAACGGGAACCTCCTCGCAGGAGCCCGCAATGCCCATGCCGGCAGCCAGGATCACCACATCCAGCGCACCGATTCTGTCTATGACGCGCTGCACGGACTGATCATTTGTTACATCCATGGGCATCGTCCGGAGGATTCCCCCATTTTTATACCTTCTGGATTCCGGTTTCAGCGAACGCGAAACTCCGAAAACCTCATAACCTCCCCGCGCAAAAAGCTCCGCCGTTACTTTTCCGATACCGGATGAAGCACCCGTCACCAGTACCTTCGGTGCGGAATATGTCTTTTCATTACTCATTTTTTGTCTCCCACACAAATACTTGCCGATCAGGATTCCACATCCGCATGAATGCCTTGTCCATTCCTTCCGGTCTCAGCATCTGCCAGTCTCTCATCAAGCGGCGCATCCTTTTTCTTTCTTGTTATTTCAACCAACCCAAGCTTCGTCATATCAACGATATTTACCGGACTCGTATCATAGGCCGTAACCTGACGCAGATAATGCAGCAATTCCCGGTTGCTTTCCGCCTTCTTCATACTGATAAAATCGACGATGATGATTCCCGACAGATTCCGAAGCCGAAGCAGTCTGGCTATCTCCTTCGCCGCCAGCTTGTTAGCTGCAAGTGCTTCCTTTTCATGTTCCTTTCCGTGAATCGCTTTTCCCGAATTCACATCGATCACCGTCATGGCTTCCGTCTTTTCGACATAGAGATAACCTCCGTCCGAAAGAAAAACCTTTCTTTTCAAGGCTTTTTCCAGTAGAACCGGGATATTGAAAAGAACAAGTGGACTGCTTTCCTTCTCCGTCATATGGTGAAATGTGACTTCTGTCGCAGCATCACTTTGAATCAGTGCTTCGTCAAGAGGGAGATCCGTATGGATCGCCACACTTTCATATCTCCCGCTGAAGATCAGCCTGCGGATCTGATCCTCCGGCTTTTCTTCCTTCTGATAAAGGACTTTATACTCCGGAGTGGTTTCCGCCTGCCTGATTATCTTGCGCAATTTACATAATATTAATATCGTCTCCTTACAGACAGCTTCCGGATTCAGTTTACCGGCCGATGTCCTCAGGATCACGCCGAATTCTCCTTCGGGATCTTCTTCCCGCAGCAGATCCTGCAGCTTTTTTTTCAGTATCTCCCTTTTTTCTTCATCCTTCAGCTTTTTGGAAATGCCGATCTGACCGGTACGGTTAACGATCACGCTCTCCCCGGACAGAGCCAGATTGGAACTTGCCTCATACAACTTCTGCTTCTGCGCATCCGCAGTGATCTGTACAAGAAGGGTATCTCCCGGTTTGATTCCATTTCCGATGCCTCTTTTTCTCAGAATGATAGCTTTTCTTTGTTCATCAGCGAGATGCATAAAGAGCTTTCTTCCCTCCGGGCCTGTGAGGAATACGCCATCAATAGCGGGAATTACGCGTTCCACCACTGCGGTGCAGATCTCTCCCACCCTGCTGACCTGATCCGGCTGGAGAGGTATTTTGTCACGTTGCGGATCCATTCGCATCCCTGATGTCCCATCGGCCATATTATCATCGCGCATAAAAAAGAAATGGGCCTCTGTCAGAGCTCTATCCTCAAACAGAAAGCCCATTTTTCTTTTCTGATAGACGGTATAGATGTAATCCATTCTCATCCTGTCCGCCCCCCGGCTTCCAATACTTATTTCTTTTTTGCGGCAAATACCTTCCCGCAGTAATTGCAAATGTAAGTCTGCTCATCGGGAGCCAGCTCAATGGAAGGCTCATGATCTACCGCGGTAATATCCTTCGCTCCGCAGAACGGACATTCCGATCCGTCACTCTTCTTTTTAAACCGGTCGAAAAGACCCATCGTTCATTCCCCTTTCTGATCTCACCGTTCCATTTCAAAATGAACCGGTCAAAAACTTCGTATCCCCCTGCAGTTATTTTATATCAAACGGATAAAAAATTCAATCCGCCAGAAGAAAAAACTTCATCTTATTCGAATGGCCGTGCAACGCCCAGAATATACGGATGGGGATTCGACGCCACCCCGTTTCTGTCTGTTACCCGTGGCGGCCAGGACTCGATCACCTTCCCGTTTCCGAGATAAATAGCCACGTGGATGATGGTGGAATATTGCTTCGAACGGTAGAAAACCAGGTCTCCTCTTTGAATGTCCCGGTAGGAAACGTGCTTCATACTTACTTTATTGTACAAAGTACGGGAATCATATTCATTCTCCGGGAGTGCATGGTGCTTCGGTGTGGCCGGTGCAGGATCAAAGCCTGCCGCATACAGACACTGCATAACCAGGCCGCTGCAATCGGCGTACTGGCCGGGTGCCATGGACTTGCAGATCTTATATGTGGTTCCTGCATTTTTATAATCATAAGCCCGGCGGATCATGGCCTCGATCCTTTCCTCCCTGGTATTGAGATTTCCCGCATACATGGGGCTGATATAGTAACCAGGCATATCCACAAGAGCTTTCGGTTCGGTATCATTCCGGTCCATCAGTCCGTTTGACTTGAAATGATACGTATGTCCGTCCCGTACCAGCCAGCCATTTACGGCCATTTCCCCGGAATCTGTGAGGAAATAATCTCCCTCCGGCCGGGACAGAAAGCCGGTCAGCATTTTCCCATCATCGTCAAAAAAATACCATTTACCCCGGATTTCCTCCCAACCGGTAGTCATCATCCCGTCTTCGCCAAGATAATACCATTCACTTTTCCGTTTCAGCCAGCCTTTTCCCAAAAATCCCCAGCGGGTAAAATAATACCAGCTTCCGTCTGCTTCCCTCCATCCGGTACACATTCTGCCATCTGCATCGAAGCAATAACGCTTTCCCTCAATCTCTTCCCAGCCGGTGATCATACGCCCGTCATCACGGAAACAGTACCATTCCCCACGGATCATCCGCCAGCCGGATATCGGCATATCCCCATCGGAAACCCAGTACCAGTCATCATCGATCTGATTCCAGCCCGTTTTCCATGGAATCAGTTCTATCGGAACCGGTTCTTCCACGCAGTGCTCCTCTTCCCTAACCGGTTCTTCCTTCAGATAATCTTCTTCCGGAACCATTTCTTCCGTCAGGTGGTTTTCTCCCTTAACCTCCGTTATGCTTTCCCCGGCATATACATGGATGTCCGGTACCATCAGAATAAAGGCCAGCCCGGCCAGAAAAATGTTCCGCCCCATCATTTTGTATTTTCCGGTATTCTTCTCCCCCATTCAGCCCTTCCTTTCCGTCTCCGTTATTGCCTGACCCTGCCATCAGAAATCCGTATTCCCCGCCAGAATCAGCGAACGGAATTCCTTTCCGTCTTCTCCGCCCGTAAAAGTCTCGAGACGGTGGATATCAAAATGAAAACGGTCATAGGGAATACCAGCCCTGACACAAAGCTCTCCAAGCACCTGTTCCGGCCGGAGATTCACCTTGCTGCCTGCTGCAAGCAGCATACGGCACTCTTCTCCCTCCATGAAAAGGTTATGGATCATGGGACGGATATCCGTCATTTCTTCCTTCTTCTTCGTCTTCTTCATGACGAAGATTTCTTTCTCCCGGGAAAGGGATCGTACAAGTTCGGGAAGAGCATCCTTCCATGTCTTACCGATCTCCCTCTTTCCCTTTTCCGTAAGCGTAATCCGATATTCGGAGGCCGTTACGGCTGCCATGGCATTGATCGCCTTCTCGGGAAGGATCGATGCATCTATGACACGCATATCCGGAACGCCTGTCTCATTCAGCCGCCTTAAAAATTCCTCCCTTGAAGGAAGGCTCGCAAATTCCGCATCAAAATACTCTGCCTCCGACGTCAGCATCAGAGGCATGGGAGCCGCAAAGGAAATGATCTGGTGCGGACTGAGTCCGGCACTGTATGCCACATCCAATCCCGCTCTTCGGATATTTTTCTGAAAATATCGCATGACGTCCAGATGACTTATGAATTTTAAAGGGCCGGTTTTGGCATATTTCACACGGACCTTCATTTTACCCTCCTGTAAATAGATTCTTCGGCCTTACGGCCTCAGAATGACAATGCTCCTAAGAATGACATCAGTGCTGCCCCTTGTCATCCTGAGCACGCAGTGCGAAGGATCTTTATTAAGACATTACCGGGCAACCGCCTTCAAAGAAGCCTGCCGCTCCGCATCCGGAGCAGCGTTCCCGGCAGTTTCCCGTAGTCTCTTCCCTCTTTGCCTTTTCCCATTCTCCGGCCAGAAATGCCTTCGAAACGCCACAGTCGATATGATCCCAGGGAAAAACCTCCTCCGGCGAACGCTCCCTTGTCAGATAAAAGGACGTATCGATTCCCAGCTTCTCTACCGCGTTTCTGTAACGATCCATGGAGAAGAATTCCGTCCAGGCATCGAAGATACCGCCCTGACGGTAAACCTCCAGCACCAGTGCGGAAAGGCGTCTGTCACCCCGGGCATAGATTCCCTCTATGAGAGAAATGTCCTCATCATGATACATGAAGCGCATACGTTTTGCGTTTTTCTGCTGCCGGAAATGATCCTTTGCGTGGCCAGCATGACTCAGATAGGTCTTGCGATCCAGCATGGGTGCCCACTGGAAGGGTGTAAAGGGTTTCGGAACAAAATACGAAGCAGACGCAGTAATGGAAAGGCTTCCCACCCTTTCCTCCTTGGGAACGGTATCAAAATAAACTTCGGAGATCTTTTCACAGAGCTCCGGAATTCCCTCCACATCTTCCGGAGTTTCCGTAGGAAGTCCCATCATGAAATAAAGCTTCACCTTGTTCCAACCGCCGCGGAAGGCCTGCTCCACGCCCCCCAGGATATCCTCCTCCGTGAGTCCCTTGTTGATCACATTTCGAAGGCGCTGGGTTCCGGCTTCAGGTGCGAAGGTCAGAGACACCTTATGAATGTCCTGTACCTTCTGCATAACATCCAGAGAAAAGGCGTCGACCCGGAGAGACGGCAGGGATACCTGCACATGTTCTCTGTCAATCTTCTCCACCAGATAATCCATCAGACGCGGAAGGCCTTCAAAATCGCTGGTAGAAAGAGAGCTGATGGATATTTCATCATATCCCGTATTCTGCAGCATGGTGTCCACATAGCTTTCCACAAGCTCCACCGGCTTTTGTCTTGTGGGCCGGTAGATCATGCCTGCCTGACAGAAACGGCAGCCGCGGATGCAGCCCCGCATCACCTCCAGAACCACCCTGTCCTGGGTAGCCCGCAGGAAAGGAACCACCGGCTTCATGGGATAAGGCGCTTCCTCAAAATTCGTGACGATCACTTTTTTTACCTGCTTCGGAACCCCGTCTTCTGCAGGTGTAATCGACTCTACGGTCCCGTCCGGATGGTAGCTGACGGTATAAAGTGAAGGTACATACATACCCTCAATCCCGGCAGCACGTAACAGAAAATCCTTCCGGCTCATATCCGAATGCTTGTACTCCTTATAGAGTGCGAACAATTCTCCATATCGGGCCTCTCCTTCTCCGATGTAGAAAATGTCGAAGAAGTCCGCGATCGGTTCCGGATTATAAGTACAGGGGCCACCTCCGATCACGATGGGATCACTTTTTTCTCGATCCGTACTGAAAAGAGGAATACCGGACAGATCGATCACCTGAAGGATATTTGTATAGCACATTTCATACTGGATTGTGATACCCAGAAAATCAAATTCACGGATGGGGGTCTGGGATTCAAGCGAAAAAAGCGGGATGCTCTGCTCCCGCATGATCCGGTCCAGATCCGGCCAGGGACTGTAAACCCGCTCACACCAGGTATCCTCCCGACGGTTAAACATGTCATAGAGGATCTGTATTCCCAGATAGGACATACCGATCTCATACACATCAGGAAAACACATGGCGATACGGATATCCACCTGTTTGGGATCCTTCACCACCATATTCAGTTCATGGCCGATGTACCGGGACGGTTTATCCACCGTCATCAGTATCTCATCGGACAGAGCAAGCTTAGTCATGCAGAGCATATCTCCCACTTTTTTGAAATAATCCAAACATTATCTATTCACGTACCAGTTTTTGATCAGTTCTTGAAGCTGTGTACCGGTGCCGGGATCCTTCCCTTACGGTTGATCAGAGCCTCACAGCCGTAGGGATTAACAGCCATTATGGGTGCCGAGCCCAAAAGGCCGCCGAACTCCGCACTGTCACCGACTGTCTTACCGATCACCGGTATGATGCGCACAGCCGTGGTCTTCTGATTGATCATTCCGATGGCCATTTCATCCGCAATGATACCTGAAATCGTGGATGCCTTTGTATCACCCGGAATTGCGATCATGTCAAGGCCTACGGAACAAACACAGGTCATGGCCTCCAGTTTTTCGATGGAAAGCGCCCCATTTTTTGCTGCATCGATCATCCCCTGATCCTCACTGACAGGAATAAATGCGCCGGAAAGGCCGCCCACATAGGAGGATGCCATGATTCCGCCCTTCTTCACCTGATCATTCAGCAGGGCAAGAGCCGCCGTAGTCCCGGGAGCACCCGCCTTTTCCACTCCGATCTCCTGCAGGATATCTGCTACGGAATCTCCGATAGCCGGTGTCGGAGCAAGGGAAAGATCCACAATTCCGAAAGGAACACCCAGACGTCTGGACGCTTCCTTTGCCACAAGCTGACCCACACGGGTGATCTTAAAAGCAGTCTTCTTAATGGTTTCACAAAGGACCTCAAAGGATTCTCCCCTGATTTCGGAAAGAACACTGCGCATCACACCCGGGCCGCTGACGCCCACATTGATAACACAGTCTCCCTCGGTCACGCCATGGAAAGCGCCTGCCATAAAGGGATTATCATCCGGTGCATTACAGAATACCACCAGCTTGGCACAGCCGATGGAATCATTATCCTTTGTCTTTTCCGCAGTTTCGCGGATGATCTCACCCATCAGACGGACAGCATCCATGTCAATACCGGTCTTGGTGGATCCCAGATTAATGGAACTGCAGACCACATCCGTTTCGGCAAGAGCCTGCGGGATGGAACGGATCAGCAGTTCATCCGCTGTGGTCATGGCCTTTGATACCAGTGCGGAATAACCTCCCAGGAAGTTTACTCCCACCTCAGCTGCTGCCCGGTTCAGCGTCTTTGCAATCTCGACGTAATCCTCGGATGTTTTACATACGGATCCGCCCACCAGAGAAATGGGAGTTACAGAGATCCGCTTGTGAACAATGGGAATCCCGTACATTTCCGTGATCGCCCGACCGGTCTTTACCAGATCCTTTGCACGGGTGGTGATCTTCGTGTAGATCCTGTCACAGGTCTCCTTCAGATCCGCCCCTACACAGTCCAGCAGGCTGATCCCCATGGTGATCGTCCGGACATCCAGATTCATCCGGCTGATCATTTCATTTGTTTCCAGAACTTCGTTTAAAGTAATCATTTATTCCTCCGCGGTTGGGCATTGTACGGCCTTTCTGCGTGGCATCGGTTTGCCACGCAGTAATCCGCCTTCGGCGGACAATTGATTCGCAATTGGGCATTGTACGGGTCTAAAATTCCTGAAGGGAATTTTAGACCAGCCTTACTGCGCGGCATCGGTCTGCCACGCAGTAATCCGCCTTCGGCGGACAATTGATTCGCAATTGGGCATTGTACGGGTCTAAAATTCCTGAAGGGAATTTTAGACCAGCCTTTCTGCGTGGCATCGGTCTGCCACGCAGTAATCCGCCTGCGGCGGACAATTGCTTCGCAATTGGGCATTGTACGGGTCTAAAATTCCTGAAGGGAATTTTAGACCCTGTGCATCATATCGAATATTTCTTCTTTTTGTGTTTTGATCTGGACTCCGATCTCATGGCCGACGGAGGTGAGTTCCCGGGCGATTTCCTCGTGAGACTTGGCCGTCTTATCTGTATCCACGATCATCATCATGTTAAAGTACCCCTGCATCGTCGTCTGGGTGATGTCACAGATATTGATATTATTGCTGGCGAGATAATTGCAGACCTTGGCAATGATGCCCACGGTATCCTTTCCCACCACGGTAATGATAGTTCTTGACATTTCCATTTACTCCTTTCCGATCATTCCCATCCGCATCTCTCGCACCGGATCTTCTCATTCATAACGGAAGAAAGAGCAGAGAAAGGACGGGAACCGCTCTCCCTATTATAGCGATTCCCGTCCCCTGTTTCAATGACTAATGATAAATAAATCCTTAGGTCTTTTGCTTATTCCTCTGCAAGCTCCGGAGCATCCGAAAAGTCATCAAACTCGATTATGCTTGCATCGCCCTCAAGCGGCTGATTAACCGTGAGGATCGTAAAGTATCCCTGTGCCTCCGGAGAAACTACCTTTGCATAAGCGAGAATACGATAATTCGTTCCTGCTACCACCTGTGTTCCCAGTACAGCGAGTGCCTTATAGTCTACACCCTCAAGTGCGGTAGTAGCCGCATCAAATGCCTTTAATGCATCATCGATCACCTTGTCATTACTGGAAAGGAAAATGGATACCGGAGTGGTAAATCCACCGGCCAGGCCCTCTTCCGTAACTTCCGCATTCGAGATATCAATGTCCGTGATCCTGCAGTTTCCTTCCAGATCCTCATATATCGTAACAATCGCATACTGAGTGAACGGAGGATTGACTATCAGAGTTTCCTTGCATAAGAACCGATGGTTCACACCTGCTACGACCTGGCTGCCGAGGCATGCAAGGGGTTCATAGCTGGCACCGGCCATTCCTGAGGTTGCCTTATCAAAAACCTCAAGTTCATGCTTCGTAAACATATCCGCCATCGGATCTGTCCAGCTTCCGGATTCGATCACTTCCGGACCCGGATCAACCAGTACGCCGTTGTCATCAAAGGTATAAGCAACACCTTCGATCTCTACTTCGCCCGTTACCATGAAACCACCGATTTCATCCAAGTAGTAAAAGTCATCATCTTCACTGTACCAACCGGTTATCATGTATCCGTCTTTGTAATCGAAGACATACCACAGACCGCCGATCTTCTTCCAGCCGGTCTGCATTGCTCCGCCCTTAAAGTAATACCATTCTCCGCTGATCTTCTTCCAGCCGTTTACCATGGCGCCGTTCTTTCCGAGATAGTACCACTTGCCGTTTTCCGAGATCCAGCCGGTAAACATGTAGCCGTAATCATCAAAGTAGTACCACTTTCCACCGTCTTTTACCCATTCATTCGCTGCATAGGAACCATCCGAGTAGGAATACCACCAGCCCTTGCTGCTCTTCTTCCATGTTCCGGTTGCAGCTTCCGATCCGATGGCTACTACCTGCGGCAGCATAAGTCCCGCTGCCAGTGCCGCACAGCACAGTTTCCTGAATCTTTTCATTTTGATTACCTCCTCATTCTGAAATGATTATGATATACATGATACGTTTCCTGTTTCGGTCTTTATGGAAAAGAAATCAATCAGTCCTCAAATGTAGAAACTTCGGATACTTCCGCACTTCCTTCCAGCGGCTGGTAAACCGTTACAACGGCAAAGAATTCATCTGCATCCGCATCGGCTACCTTGGCGTAGCAAAGGATATGATAATTCATACCTGCTACCACCTGCTCACCCAGAACGGCCAGCGGCTCATATTCCACGCCGGCAAAGCCTTCCATGGCAGAATCAAAAGCCTTCAGTGCATTATCGATCACGATATCATCACTGGAAAGGAAAATGGAAACAGGCTCCACATAACTGCCATCGAGGCCGGCTTCCGGAGCGTCGATTCCGCATGACAGAACATTCGAGATCATGGCATTTCCTTCCGGAGTCACATAAACCGTTACGATCACATAATAGGTGATCGGATCGAGTACAGTCAGAGTCTCCTTGCAGAGGAATCCATAATTGGTACCTTCTACAACCTGGCTTCCCAGGAAGGCCATTGCCTCAAAGGATCCGCCCGCATAGGTAGCAGCAGCCCTGTCAAAGATTGCCTGCTGTGCTTCCGTTAACGGCTGAGCCTCAGGCTCCGTCCAGCCACCGGGCTGGAAAGGACCGGGAACGACTTCCGGGATCAGAACACCGTCATCCCCAAAGTGTGCGGTAAGTCCTTCGATCACATAGTCACCGGTTACCATTTCACCGTCTTCCGTGAAATAATACTGTAAATCGTCAATAACCTGCCAGCCGGTAACCATTGCGCCATTCTTATCAAAATAGTACCAGCTGCCGGTGATCTTCTTCCAGCCGGTTACCATCGCGCCGTTCTTGCCGAGATAATACCACTCACCGCCGTCCTTCACCCAGCCGGTTGCCATTGCGCCGTTCTTGCCGAGATAGTACCACTTGCCTTTTTCCGAGATCCAGCCGGTAAACATGTAGCCGAAATCATCAAAGTAGTACCACTTTCCACCGTCTTTTACCCATTCATTCGCTGCATAGGAACCATCCGAGTAGGAATACCACCAGCCATAGCTGCTCTTCTTCCATGTTCCCTCTGCTGCAAATGCGCTCATAGCCAGCCCCTGTGTGAGCATCCCCACGGTCAGCAGCGTACAGCAAATCTTCCTGAACTTTTTCATCCTTTTAACCTCCTTTTGTGTATCGTCCTGTTACTCTCATAGAACGGATTCATTATAACACAAAGCCTGTTCAAAAACGACATTTATTTACAAATCCATTAAAAAAAATTGTCAGATTTCCACAATCCGGTCCGGATTATCCCTGTCCGCTATGAAAATGGGGAGGTCCTCCGGGTCCGGTGACCAGGGATTTCCCAGCAGCTCCTGCCGCACCGTCATCATGGCAAGCTCCGGGAAATTATTCTCCTTCGATAAATGGCCCAGCCGGATCTCCTTTACATGATCGTTCAGCAGCTCCCGGATCAGAGCTCCTCCGGCCTCGTTGGATAGATGCCCGTGATCTCCCAGTATCCGCTGCTTCAGTGGGTAGGGATAGGAACCTGCTTCCAGCATGCGGATGTCATGGTTTGCCTCGACCAGCATATAATCGCATCCCTGCAGGCCGAGGATCAGGTCTTCCGTGGTCCTGCCGAGATCAGTAACGATACACGCCTTCTTCTCCCCGTCGGTAAAGCTGTAGCACACCGGATCAGCCGCATCATGGAATACTCGGTGGGAGCGGATCATCAGATCCCCGACGGGAAAGCTATCCCCGGCCGCAAAGATGCGGATCAGTGACGGATCGATCTTTCCGAGGGACGGATTCCTCAGCGCTGCACGGATCGTTCCCTCGGTTGCATAAACCGGTATCCCGTATTTTCTGGTCAGCACTCCCAGACCGCGGATATGGTCGATATGCTCATGGGTGATCAGTACCGCATCGATATCCCTTCCGGTGTACCCTCCTGAGTTCAGGCATTCTTCGATTTTCTTCATACTGACACCGACGTCGCAGAGCACCGTCACCTGCTCCGTTCCGATCAGCGTACTGTTCCCGCTGCTTCCGCTGACGAGATTCATGATCTTCATAAGTGTATTTCCTGCCTTTTTTCTAAAAAATCAACCCGCTCCCAGGCGGGTTGATCTATAATCTCAATCTCTGTTATACCGAAAGGAAATGTCAGAATACTGCCTTTGGACTCTTATCCAGCGGGCGGTACCCCTTTTCCTTCAGAACCTCAATGATCTTCTCCTTATGCTCAGGGCCGAAGGCTTCAATGGTGATCACCAGTTCCACCGCTGCATTCCGGTTCAGGGACACGAACTGATTATGCTCCAGCTTGATGATATTTCCCTGCAGCTCCGCTATGATACGGGACACCTCCATCAGCTGTCCCGGTTTATCCGGAAGCAGTACGGATACGGTGAATATTCTGCTTCGGGCGATCAGTCCGTGCTGTACTACGGAAGAAAGCGTGATCACATCCATATTTCCGCCGGAAAGGATGCTGACTACCTTTTTTCCTTCCGCCGGCAGATGCTTCAGGGCCGCAACCGTAAGCAGGCCGCTATTTTCCACGATCATTTTGTGATTCTCGATCATATCCAGGAAGCTGACGATGAGCTCACTGTCCTCCACGGTAATGATGTCGTCCAGATTCTCCTTAATGTAGGGGAATATCTTCTCTCCCGGCGTCCGAACTGCCGTACCGTCGGCAATGGTATTCACACCCGGAAGGGTGGTTACCGCGCCCAGCTTCAGGGATTCCTGCATACAATTGGCCCCTGCCGGTTCCACGCCGATCACTTTGATATTCTTGTTCAGCATTTTTGCCAGTGTGGATACACCTGTTGCCAGTCCTCCGCCTCCGATGGGAACCAGGATCATATCTACGAAGGGCTGCTCCTTCAGTATCTCCATGGCGACTGTGCTTTGGCCTGTTGCCACCTCCAGGTCATCAAAGGGATGAATGAAGGTATATCCCTTTTCCTCAGCCAGTTCCAGTGCATAGGCGCAGGAATCATCATACACATCTCCATACAGGATCACATCCGCCCCATAGGATTTTGTCCTGTTGACCTTGATCAACGGCGTGGAGGTCGGCATCACTATGGTTGCCTTTACGCCGTAGGCCTGGGCAGCATATGCCACGCCCTGGGCATGGTTTCCCGCCGAAGCGGTGATCAGTCCTCTCTCCCTTTCCTCCGAAGATAACTGGCTGATCTTGTAGTAGGCGCCGCGGATCTTATAGGCTCCGGTTACCTGCATATTCTCCGGCTTCAGAAATACCTTGTTTCCTGTCTGCCTGCTCAGGAATTCACTTTCGATGAGACTCGTGGGGCGTACCACCTTTGATACGATCTCATATGCTTCTTCACATTTTTGTCTGGTGATCTTATCCATTTTTTCACCTTCCGTTTATCAGAACTTCTTCGTCACCGGCGCTGTACACGCAGAATGACACTATCTTTCGTTATCCACATCATAGGCTCCGTATACATAGGAGTCCGCTTCCTCAGGCATGGTAAAGTCTTCAAAAAGTGCAGTGATGTACTGCCTTGCATCGAAGCGCTCCATATCCTCCACCTTCTCGCCTACGCCGATGTACTTTACGGGTACCTTCAGTTCCGACTCAATGGCTACGGCGATACCGCCCTTGGCTGTCCCGTCCAGCTTTGTCAGAATGATACCGTTAATCTCGGTTACATTTGCAAACTGACGCGCCTGCTCCAGTGCATTCTGTCCGGTAGAGCCATCCAGTACGATGAGAGTTTCCACATAAGCCTCCGGATACTCCTTGGAAATGATCCGCCTCATCTTCCCCAGCTCGTCCATCAGGTTCTTCTTATTGTGCAGTCGTCCCGCCGTATCGATCAGCAGGATATCCGTATTTCTGGCTCTTGCCGCGCTGACTGCGTCAAAGACAACAGCCGAGGGATCTCCGCCCTCACCCTGAGCGATCAGCTCCGCACCTGCCCGGTTTGCCCAGGTACGCACCTGCTCAACCGCACCGGCCCGGAAGGTATCTCCTGCGGCGATCATGACCTTCTTGCCTCTGGCCTTGTATTTGGCAGCAAGCTTTCCGATGGATGTGGTCTTCCCAACGCCGTTCACGCCGATCACGAAAACAACCGATCTTGTATTTTCGAAATCGTAGGCATGTTCATCAACTGTCATCTGTTTCATCAGGGATTCCATGATGATCATCTTCGTATATTCCGCATCCTTGAGGTTTTTCTCCTCCACCTTTTCCCGGAGTTCTTCGATCACATTTTCCGTGGTCTCCACACCCATATCGGCGCCGATCAGCGTCTCCTCCAGCGCATCAAAGAAATCCTCATCAATCTCGGATACCTTGAATACATTCGCTATGCTCATACTGGTCTTCTTCAGACCGTCCTTCAGTTTTTGAAAGAAACCCATATTCTTCCTCCCGTTATCAGGATCCTTCGTTATCTTTTGACACTAATCATCCAGTTTATCTTCGATCAGGTTTACGGATACCAGTGTAGATACACCCTTTTCCTGCATGGTAATACCGTACAGGATGTCCGCGCACTCCATGGTGCCCTTTCTGTGGGTGATAACGATAAACTGGGTATCCTTTGTCAGCTTCTTCAGATACTTTGCAAAACGTCCGACATTGGAATCATCCAGCGCCGCCTCGATCTCGTCCAGCAGACAGAAGGGGGACGGCTTCAGACTCTGGATGGCGAAGAGCAGCGCGATGGCCGTCAGACTCTTCTCCCCACCGGAGAGCTGCATCATATTCTGCAGTTTCTTTCCCGGAGGCTGCGCATTGATGACAATGCCCGTCTCCAGAAGATCCTCTTCATCCACCAGCGTAAGGTCTGCCTTACCGCCTCCGAACAGCTCACGGAATACCTTCGTGAACATGGCCCGGATCTCCTGGAATTTCTCCGCAAAGGTTTCCTTCATGGCCTTATCCAGCTCAGCTATAACACTGCGGAGATTCTCCTCCGCCTTCACGATGTCATCATGCTGGGCCTTCAGGAACTGATACCTCTCGGAAACCTCCTTGAATTCCTCAATTGCTCCGACATTTACCTCGCCGAGAGCCTTGATCTGCTGCTTGACTGCGGAGATCTCCTTCCGCATTTCCGTTATGGACTGATCCGTATCTTCACGCAGCTTCTCGGTTTCCGTGTAGGTAAGTTCATACTCCTCCCACATATAGGTGAAGAGACTTTCCTTGCTTTCCTCCAGCTTCTCGATGGCAGAACGCAGCGTAAAGGCCGATTTATCCAGGCCGGAAATATTCTGCGACAGTTCCTCTCTCCTGGTGAAGAAAGTCTTGTTCTTCTGATTGATGGACTCCTTCTTCTCTTTCTTTTCTTCTAACGCTTTGGTAGCCTTTTCGATATTTTCCCGGCATTCCGTGATCAGGTTCTTTTTCTCGGAAATGGAGGAATTCAGTTCCTCCACCTCCTTCAGACGTTCTCCGGAGCGTTCCTCCAGTTCCTTCTTCTCACCTTCCTGACGGCAGATGTCCTCCTCCAGACGGTCAATGCTGTTCTGATAGAAGGAATCTCTTTCGGTAACGGTACCGAGCATCAGCTGTGCCTCTGCAAGAAGCTCTTCCTTTGCGCGCCGCCTGGTCCGGGTCTCCTCCACCTTCTTTTCCAGTTCGGAAATGATCCGCTCCCTCTCCCTGATCTCCAGCTGCTGCTGTTTTTCCGTATCAAAGAGTTCTGATTTATTCTGATCAATGTCCTGCACCTGACGGTCCAGCTCATCATTTTCCTTCTTCATTCCGGTGAATGAACGTTCCAGCTCCGCAAGTCGGGTACGGGTCTGCTGAAGGTTCAGGGTAACGGAATTCAATTCGAGATTCAGCTTCTGGATCACGGACTGATACTGATTTCTCTGCTCCTTCAGGGATTCCCTCTGCATGGAGAGCTCGGCATCTTCCTTCTTTGCCTCGGAATAGGCCTTCGTCATATCGGCGATCTGCTTCGTAAGCTCGTCCAGTTCTCTCTTTCTTCCAAGAAGATTCGAATTATTCCGGAACGCGCCACCGGTCATGGATCCACCGGGACTGATCAGTTCTCCGCCGGGCGTAACCAGTCGCAAA
This sequence comes from Eubacterium sp., assembly GCA_017541035.1. GTDB lineage: Bacteria > Bacillota > Clostridia > Lachnospirales > Lachnospiraceae > Eubacterium_Q. The sequence goes on from JAFXZW010000005.1 coordinate 22,127, forward strand.
GTCTGCTTATATTTTCTGGCGATCCGGATAGCCGCATCAATATTTTCTACCACTATATTCCGGCCCAGAAGGCTTTCGATCAGCTTTTCGTATTTCGGATCCGTCTTAACCAGCTTGGAAGCAATGCCGATGACTCCTTCTTCCTTCAGAGCCGAGGGATCCACGGAACCCCGGGGCGTTACGGAGGAAATTGGTAAAAATGTAGCTCTTCCGAGCTTTCCTTCTCTCAGAAAAGCGATCATTTCCTTGGCGGTTTTTTCATCCTCGGTAACGATATTCTGGATACTTCCCCCCAGAGCCGTTTCAATGGCGGTTTCGTAAGCAGGTTCCGTCTCAATGATATCGGCAACCACACCGATGATACCTGCATTTCTGCCCTTTTGCTCCATTACCTTTCGGATACTGTTGCCATAGCCCTCATAACGCTCGCTCAGGTTGCGTAAGCCTTCATGACGGGATTTCAGACGGATCAGCTCCTGGTTATAACGAGTCATGTCTGCACGAACCGTACCGCTGCGGTCAGTCTTGGTACGCAGCTCACTTTCCACCCGGTTCAGACGCTGCTGGTTATCCGCCATATTATCATTGATCGTCTGCAGCTGAGTCTCCAGGGTGGCCGTCTCTGCCTTCACCCTCTCATCCTCGCTCTTTTCAGAAAGATATTTCTGGCGCAGCTCAGCCCGACGCAGGTTGATATTTTCCAGCATGGTATCATAGCGGGCCACCTTTTCCTTCACGGTGCCCCCCAGATTCATAAAATCAATGATCTCTCCCTTGGCCGCATCGATGGCGTCGTTCCCATCCTGCTGTTCCTTCTTCATGGCTGCAACCTCTTCCTCCAGAGCCGCAGCCTTCTTCTTTTTTTCCTTCAGTTCCTTGTGGAGCTCCTTCTGATCGGAAAGGACCTTGTTCTGCTCCTCCTTTAGACGGGCGATCTCCCCGTCGATCTTCTCCATACGGGTAACCAGCTCCTGCTCCACAGACCGGGCGGACAGGATCCGCTCCTCCAGGACCCGGATTTCACCTTCCGTATGCTCGATCAGAATGGAGGCAGCATGAGAATCATTTGTGAGCTTCTGCATTTCCTCCGTCAGGAGTTCCAGCTCCTCCTCCAGTCGGTCATACTCTTCCTTAGTATGGTCGAACTCCTGCTGCAGCCGTTCCTGATCTGCCAGCGTGGTTTCCAGCTCCTGCCGGTTTTTCCCAATCTTCTCCTCGATCCGGTCGATCTCCTGATTAAAGACATTGATATCCAGACGTTTCTGTTCTTCCTTCAGCCTCAGATACCTTTTGGCCTTCTCCGACTGCATTTCCAGAGGTCCGACACGTTCTTCCAGACCGGACAGGATATCATTTACACGGTTCAGATTCGCATGCTCCGCCTCCAGAGCCTTCTCCGTTGCGAGTTTATTCTTCTTGTATTTTACGATACCTGCGGCTTCGTCGAAAAGATCGCGTCGGTCATCCGGCTTTCCGGAAAGAATCCGCTCGATCTGGCCCTGTCCGATAATGGAATAGCCTTCCTTACCGATGCCCGTGTCAAAAAAGAGTGCCGCCACATCCTTGAGACGCGTCACTGTGCCGTTGATCAGATATTCACTTTCTCCGGAACGGTACACTCTCCGGGCAACCGTTACCTCCGTAAAGTCGACCGGCAGACTGTGGTCGGAATTATCCAATGTGATTGCCACATAGGCAAAGCCCTGAGGCTTTCTCAGTTCGGTACCGGCGAAGATCACGTCCTCCATGCGGGAGCCGCGCAGCTTCAGCGCGCTCTGCTCGCCCAACACCCACCGCACCGCGTCACCGATGTTGCTTTTGCCCGAGCCATTGGGTCCTACGATGGCGGTAATTCCTTCATTAAATGAAAATGTGATCTTATTGGCAAAAGATTTGAATCCGTTTACTTCTATACTTTTCAGATACATTTTTTTCTTCCGTAGATATTAAATATTCAGGATATTCCCAGAATGCGCAGCGTCTCATGGGCTGCTTCCATCTGGGCGCCTTTGATGGAGCCGGCAGTTGCTGTGGCATACTGCTTATTCCCCAGCTTCACGGCTACCGTATATTTTTTGGCATGATCCGGCCCGGAGGTCCCAAGCAGCGGATAATCGGGCATCAGACCCTGCTGTTGGGCATATTCCTGAAGGATGGTCTTGGCGTCGGTGAAAATGGTCCGATGCTCCAGATCAGTCAGCAGATGGCGTTCCACATAGCCCCTGGCTTCTTCCATTCCGCCGTCCAGATAGATAGCTCCCAACACGCTCTCAAAAAGGTCACAGAGAGTAGCGGGGCGATCCGCGCCCCCGGACATTTTCTCGCCCTTGCCCAGTCGGACATGTTCTCCGTACCCCAGATCCCTTGCGATCCGTGACAGAGTATATTCACAGACGAGACTGGCTCTTTTCTTTGTCAGTTCCCCTTCCGGAAGATCCGGATAACGGTTAAAGAGCGCCTCGCTGGCAAGATACTCCAGCACGGCATCCCCCAGATATTCCAGTCTCTCATAATGAGGAGCTTCCTTTATATGATATTCATAGGAAAAGGATTTATGAGTCATGGCCTGTTCGAGAAGCGTCGGATCATTGAAATGATATCCGATTCTTTCCTCAAGCTGCTTCATACTGTCACTCATACTTATGCCTCGTTCTTATTATCTGCAGCGGCTTCTTCGGCTGTCTTTTCCGCAGCGGCAGCCTCTTCGAATCCTCGAACGATCTTTCCGCTGACATCATTTATTACAAAACGGTAGCACTGATCGATAGCGGATGCGACTTCCTCTTTCTTCGCATTTCCGTGCACCTTGACAACCAATCCTTTCAGGCCCAGAAGCGGTGCGCCGCCCTTATTGCTGGCATTAAAGCGGACCAGTGTTTTCTTCAGCTGCTTTTTGATCATCAGCCCACCGATCTTGCTCTTTATCGTAGCCATCATGGCACTCTTGATTTCTGCCAGCAGCATCTTGGAAAGTCCTTCATAAAGCTTCAGGATTACATTTCCCGTAAATGCCTCCGTCAGGATGACATCCGCCTTTCCGTTGGGGATTTCCCGGGATTCGATACTGCCGATGAAATTGATGGATTTGCACTCCTTCAGCAGCGGATAGGTGCTCTTTACCAGTGCATTTCCCTTTTCCTCTTCCGCACCGATATTTACGATCGCTACCGTAGGATTCTTAACACCCATCACATTCTGCATGTAAATGGTACCCATCTCTGCAAACTGAACCAGCACCTCCGGCTTTGCGTCCACATTTGCCCCGCAGTCAATGAGCAGCGAAGGATTTCCTGCCGTGGGCAGCAACGGAGCCAAAGGAGTTCTCTTTACTCCTTTCGCACGTCCCACGATAAACTGAGCACCTGCTAATACAGCTCCGGAGCTTCCGGCAGATACAAGCGCATCTGCATGTCCTTCCTTAATCTGGGTAAGGCCGACCACCAGAGAAGAAGCCTTCTTCTTCCTGACCGCCTCCACCGGCGCATCATGGCAGGTGATTTCCTCCGGGCAATCGATAACGGTAAGACGTTTTTTGTCATATTCATACAGCGAAAGCATTTGATCCAGTTCTTTCTTATGTCCCGTAAGGATCACGCTCACATCCGGATTCTGCCTCAGGCCCTCGACTGCGCCCTCCACGCAGACTTCCGCGCCATTATCTCCTCCGATGGTATCGATTACTATTCTTGCGCCCATTTTCGGCTCCTCCCATATAGAAAGCATTTTGACCGCACAACCTGCGGACAGACAAAAGACCATAGTATTTTATATGAAAACCTGCCCTTTTGCAAGCAGGAAAAGCGCTCATTTCCATCCTTATATGTCGTGCACGCCCGATGCCCGTATGACACCCTTATCACACATAACGAAAAACGGTACGACACAGGTCGTACCGCTCATCTCTCTCTCATTCAATAATGCCTAGTTTACAGACACGATTTCCTTCTGATTATAGGAACCACAATTCTTGCAGACACGGTGGGGCATCATCAGAGAGCCGCACTTGCTGCACTTTACCAGATTCGGAGCAGACATTTTCCAGTTTGCTCTTCTTTTATCGCGTCTTGCTTTCGAAATTTTTCCCTTCGGACAGATTGACATACCGATCTCACCTCCTTACCGAAATCACACTTTGCCTATTATACTGATGATTCTATTTATTGTCAATATCTAATTTCAACTTATTTCCGTTAATTTCCGTTTTGAAATGCATATTTCAGAGTTTCTCTGGCTATGGCAAGTTCCTCATTCGTGGGGATCACGGCGCATTTCACTTTTGAATCCGGTGTGGTGATGAGATGGGCAAACCCGCACTTCTCATTTGCTTCATCATCCAGCGTTAGACCCAGATACGTAAGAGATCCTATGATTTCCTTCCGGACATTACTGTCCCACTCTCCGATGCCCGCGGTAAAAGCGATCAAATCAACGCCGTTCATGGCTGCGGCATATGCGCCGATGGTCTTGATGATCTGATAACAGAAGGCATCGAAGGCAAGCTTCGCCCGGGGATTTCCCTCTTCCACACCGGCATCGATATCACGCATATCGCTGGACAGACCGGAAAGTCCGTAAAGACCGGATTCCTTGTTCAGGATATTCAAAACCTCATCAAAGCTCAGTTTCTCCTTATCTCCGATAAACTGCAGGACTGCGGGGTCCAGGCTTCCGGAACGGGTACCCATGATGAGGCCCTCCAGCGGGGTAAGGCCCATGGATGTGTCCACGGATTTTCCGCCCTTTACCGCCGTCACGCTGGCTCCTCCGCCCAGATGGCAGACAATGATCTTCGTCTCCTCAACGGGTTTATCCAGGAAGCGGGCCGCCTCCTGAGATACAAAACTGTGGCTGGTGCCATGGAAGCCATACTTCCGAATCTTGTATTTTTCATAAAAACGATACGGAATACCGTACATATAAGCCTTCTCCGGCATGGTCTGATGAAAGGCTGTATCAAAAACCGCCACATTCGGAACGCCGGGCATCAGATCCATACAGGCGCGAATCCCCAGAAGATTTGCAGGATTATGAAGAGGTGCCAGATCACTCACAGCCTCGATCTCGGTAAGAACCCGGTCGTTAACCAGTACCGAGGAAGAGAAGGTTTCCCCTCCATGGACCACACGGTGTCCCACTGCATCGATCTCATCCAGAGATGACAGTGCACCATGCTCCGGATCAAGCAGCTCCCGGATCACAATCTTTAAGGCCACGCCGTGGTCCGGCATATCTTCCCTGATCAGAATCTTCTCACCTGTCTTCGGATGATCCAGTTTGATCTGCCCGTCCAGGAAGATTCGTTCACAGAGTCCCTTTGCCAGAACCTGCTCATTATCCGTATCGATCAGCTGATATTTTAACGTGGTTGAACCCGCATTGATCACAAGTATTTTCATTTCTATTTTTCCTCCTTATGCTGTCTGTTCCTCGTGGTCCGAAAGGCATTCTTCTTCCCTTCCGTAGATCACGATCATTCCTCTTCCGTGCTCCTTACTGAAGTACATTGCCTGGTCAGACTGATTCAGTACATCTACCACCTCTCCGGCGATCTCGGGATAATGCGACATTCCGATACTGGTATTGACATGGATACGCTCGTCCTGATATTCCACAACCGTGCGTACGATCTCGTCATGGACCTCCTGAAGGATACTGCGGAACTCGGCAACCGTAACTCCCGGAATGATCAAAAGGAATTCCTCACCGCCGTAGCGAACGGCATAACCGTTATATTTTCTGGCATAATGCTGATCCACGGTGGCAACCATCTTGATCACGTCGTCGCCGGCCAGGTGACCGTAGGTATCATTGATGGATTTGAATTTGTCGATATCCAGCAGAGCAACAGCAAGACTCTTCTCGTCAACTATGCTCTTGGCACAGATCTGCGGGTAGATCTCATTGAAATAAGCTCTGTTATACACACCGGTCAGTCCATCCCGTACGGCCATGTCCTTCATCTGCAGATACAGTTTTGCGCTTCGGACTGCGGCCGTGAAATCCATTACCGAGGATTCATAGAAAGAATACCCATGCTCGAAGAAGCTGAAAGAAACCGATCCGATCACCAGTACCCCATAGAACACATCATTCTCATAAGCGGGAAATGCCACCACATTGATAAGCTCCGTATCACTCAGAGCAGCTTCATGAAAACTGCCTTCTTCCGCGATCAGAAGGGGTTCCGTTCCGCCGCGTATCCGCAGTTTCTCGTAGATAGAATAGAAATCACGGGCCAGAGCCGACTGCAGCTCCTGATGCTTGGAAAGAACATCCATAAAGACCCTGTCATTCATAAAAACATTCCGGTTTATGTAGATTCCCGCAATGCTCGGCGTCTTCATCTCCATGATATTTTCAAGCATGCGGCGTGCATTTTTCGGTACGTCAAAGCTGCTGGTGAAATCCTTCATGACGGCGATCAGGGAACGTACATCCTGATTCATCATTTCCAGATTCTGGTTAACCTTCACCAGTTCCATCTTCTGCATATTGATCTCATTATTGACAGCCTGCACGCGGTCCTGGTAAACCTTCAGCTTATCCCTTTCTTCTCCCAGATTTACATATTCAAAGTAAAGGTCTGTGGCCTTTTTCTCATAAGTCCGGATACCGTTTGTGAAGCTGTGAAAGAAAGCAATGCAGAAACCGACGAACATAATACCGAGCATGATGCCTATGGCAAACCATACACCGCTCAGTTCATTCCGGAAGCATGCTACCATCCCCAGTACGATCAGAGACAGATAAACCACACGGCGAATGAATACATGATACTCGTCGAAAATGTCATATAACAGCATATCCTCGAACACAAGCAGCAGTTCAAAGAAAAGGATCGCTGTAAATTCAATGGGATGTGGCGGGCCGAAAAGATTGCCCAAGGAAAGAAGCAGGATCTCCGTCAGGATGCGCAGGCTCTGATAGCCGGCCCTGATCTCACTCTGCTTCCTCAGATAGAGTTCATCCAGAAGGAAACACCCGATCAGTACGGGTATATAATAGACAAGATTGATAACACCGGGGGTAAGCTTATGAAGATAGCACAATAAAACGACACCAAAAAGGATGACATAGAATAATCTATGCATCTTAAAGTACCGTTTCATATAATTCTGTTTGTATTCCTCCGGCATACCTTACCCCTGTGTGACTGATTACCCCATATTACATACAGAGTTATTCTATCACAAGTGTGTTTTGTATGCAAGAAATTATCCTCGGACTTCTGATTGTCCGCAAAATGTTTTCTTTCGAAGCCGGCCTTAATATCTGACACATTCCGCATCCCGCCAGGTGTGCTCCAATCCGTAGAATTCACGCATTTCCACAGTGAAAATGTGGATCACGATATCAGAATAATCCAGCAGGATCCATCCGCTTTCGGGAGTTCCTTCCCTGGCCTTCAGTTCGGCGCCTGCCCGTCCCAGAGCCTCTTCTACGCCGTCAATAAGCGCATCTACCTGGGAGCGGCTGCCGCCGCTGACGATCAGAAAATCATCGCAAATGGGAGAAAGAGGTCCGATATGCAGGGAAAGGATATCCATCCCCTTCTTATCCTGCATGGCCGCTACGGCAATATCGATCATTTCCTTTGATTCAAGCATGCTTCATATCCTCCCCGGCTTGAAAATGCCTCATGTAATAGTCATAGGTCTTCTGCGTAAGATCATCGATCACGGTATCCTTCTCGTCAAGATATTCCAGTGTATTTCGAAGAATATGCAGAACGCATCTGTCCAGATCCGTGTAAGCTTCCTTCCGGATCTCCGGGAGTTCCCGTATCATCCGGCGATTAGGTTCGATATAATCCGCGACGAAAATGATCTTCTCCAGAAGAGTCATTTCCGGTTTTCCTGTCGTATGAAAGGTTATGGCCGACAGGATCTCCTCATCACTCACGCCGCATTTATTTGCTGCATAATATGCTCCCAGTTTTCCGTGAAGAAGATCCGGATTTTGCCGTTCGCAATCGGAAACGGGAAGCCCGAATTTCTCCGCCTTCTTCAGCTTCTCTTCCACCGGAATGCACTTGGCACAATCATGAAGAAGTCCGGCAATCCGTGCACGCTGTACATCTTCTCCATGAACAAAAGCCATCGTTGCAGCCGTATACTCAACTCCGATGGAATGGACATAACGCTTCGGCGTCAGTTTCTTTTTGATATAGATCAGCATTTCTTCCCGTTCCATCATTCCGTCCTTTCATCCGGTTCAAGGTAGAGACCGTGTCTTCGGATATACTGTCCCACGCTGTATGGGACAAGTCCTTTCAATGTTTTTCCTTCTCTGACAGCCATCCGGATCTCCGTGGAGGAAATGTCCGGAGGGTCAGTCCGGAGGAGCTGAAGCCTTGCTCCCGGGAATTCCTTTTCATATTTTTTCATCAGTTCTTTTGCCCTGGGGATATCCACATCTCCTCGAACAGCCGTTACAAAAGTAGCCAGACGGAACAGCTTTTCCGGCTCTCTCCACTGATCGAGATAGGCAAGAGAATCCCCGCCGATCAGGAAAAAAATCTCCCTGTCCGGGTACCTCTCCTTCAGGCGTTCCAGCGTACAGTAGGTATAATTCTGTTCCACCGGTACGGTAAGCTCCATATCCGATACGGAAAGCCCCGGAGTCCCTTTGACCGCAAGCTCCAACATACGGAGGCGATCTCTGTCCTCTGTCAGCTTTCTTTTCTTATACCCGGTCAGCCGCGTGGGGATCAGGGTCATTTCATCTACGGGCAATTCCTTCAGAGCAGCACGCGCCATAACGATATGCCCCCAGTGTACCGGATCAAAGCTTCCGCCGAAAAAGGCCTTTCCCTTTTTCTGCTCCATAAAGTTCCTCCTAGGCTCTGTCGGCCGCTTTTCTCTTCGGCAACTGATATTGTGAATTCTCCGGTGCCTGCCGGAAAAGTACGATCTTCCTCCCGATGATCTGGACCACTTCACTGTGAGTCCGCTCTGCCAACGTCTGTGCCAGCTCATTGATATCATCCGTACAGTTTTTCAAAACATTGATCTTGATCAATTCTCTTTTCGTGATCGCCTCATCCACCGCATTGGTGAACTCGGGTGTCAGACTTTGCTTGCCCAGAGAAAGCACCGGTACGATATTCATGGCCAGACCTTTTAAATAGGCTCTTTCTTTTGTGTTCATTTCAATCCACCCATTCTATTCATGGTAATAATCAAATTCATGTCCGTACACCCGGACCGTATCTCCATCCCTGATCCCAAGCTCCTCCAGCCGGTCCAGGATGCCGTTCTCCTTCATGAAATTCTGGAAGAACAGGAAGCCCTTTTCATCCTCCAGATTCGTATAACCCAGCATACGTTCGATCTTCGGTCCTTCAACGATGTAAAGGCCTTCCGCATCTCCTTTTTCCACGGTAAAGGACAGCTTCTCCTCCACCCGGAAATCCTCCGGCGACAGCTCCTGTTCGAAAATAATGGTCTCCTTCGGCAAGGTCTTCAAAAGATCACTGACCGCATAAAGCAACTCCGGGATTCCTTCCTTCGTCGCCGCGGATATGGGAATGATCTTCACCATTTGCTCCGAAAATGCTTCCTCCAGAAAATGCATGGTGATCTGACGTTCTTCCTCATCCAGAAGATCCAGCTTATTAGCTGCCAGGATCATGGGACGGGAAGCCAGTTCCTCGTTATAGCTCTTCAGTTCCTCATTGATGGCCCGAACATCCTCCACCGGATCACGGCCCTCTGTCCCTGCGGCATCCACCACATGGATCAATACCCGGGTACGCTCGATGTGGCGAAGGAAATCCAGTCCCAGCCCGACTCCCTGAGACGCACCTTCTATGATACCGGGGATATCAGCCATGACAAAACCATTTCCATCCTTCATATCCACCACCCCAAGATTCGGAGAAAGAGTAGTAAAATGATAATCCGCGATCTTCGGTCTGGCATTTGTCGTAACAGAAAGTAACGTGGATTTTCCGGCACTGGGAAAACCGACCAGACCCACATCCGCTATCATCTTCAGTTCCAGAGTCAGTTCCTTCTCAATCGCCGGCTGTCCGGGCTGGGCGTATTTCGGAGCCTGCATAACACTTGTTACATAGTGCTGATTTCCCTTACCGCCGCGACCTCCCTTAAAGAGCACAACCGGTTCCGTGCGATCTGCCATATCCAGAATCACCTTGCCGGTCTCAAAATCACGGATCACGGTTCCGGGCGGCACCCGCAGCGTCACGTCTTTTCCGTTGGCACCATGGCAGTTCCTCTTGCGGCCCTCTTCTCCGTCTTCCGCCTTATATTTTCGAATATTCCGAAAATCAGTCAGCGTGTTCAGGCCCCGGTCCACAACAAAGATCACATTTCCGCCGTCACCGCCGTCACCGCCGTCCGGTCCGCCATTGGGCACATAAAGCTCCCTCCGGAAGGATACATGTCCGTCCCCTCCCTTGCCGGAACGCACCCATATTTTCGCTCTGTCTGCAAACATCCTGACCACCTCATCAGATCATACAAAAACGGAGCTTTGTTCTTCACAAAGCTCCGTTCCATTACGCTTAAGCTACGGGATGAACAGATACCTGCTTTCTGTCTCTGCCCAACCGCTCAAAGCGGACAACTCCATCTGTCAATGCGAACAGGGTATCATCCCCGCCACGTCCTACATTGAGTCCCGGATGGATCTTTGTTCCACGCTGTCTGTATAAAATATTGCCGGCCTTGACAAACTGGCCGTCCGCACGCTTTGCTCCCAGCCGCTTGGACTCGGAATCACGACCGTTCTTCGTGGAACCGACACCCTTTTTGTGGGCGAAGAGCTGTAAATTCATCTTCAGCACGTCACTTTACCTCCTTGAAAAATATTCGAATGTAACCGTCACCATACTCTTTATAAATATCAGTCAGGCCGATCATCAGTGCCTTGATCAGAATATGGCTTGTTTCGCTTATCATACCGGATACCCTGGCCTTGAGCATCCCGTCATCTTCACAGACCACCAGCCGATCCGACGTCAGTCTGTCCAGACAGTTCACGGTATTAATGGACAGTGCGGAAACCGCACTGCAAAGGATATCCTCTCCGGCCTCCGCATATTCCGCATGTCCCTTAAGGGAAAAGCCAAAATAGCGGTCCTTTCTCCGGTAGAATTTCGCAATGATCATGACTTAAGCCTCGATCGCATCGATCTTCACTTCCGTATAAGGCTGTCTGTGGCCGTTCTTCTTGTGATAGCCGCTTTTTCTCTTGTAGCGGTATACAATGACCTTCTTTGCCTTATCCGTCTTAACAACGGTTGCCTTGACAGCTGCGTTCTTTACAGCGTCACCGAAAAGCATCTCATCATCGTTGCTGACAGCAATCACATCATCAAATGTAACCTCTGCTCCGTCTTCTGCAGCGAGCTTCTCCACACGGATCACATCGCCTTCCGCAACCTTGTACTGCTTTCCGCCTGTTGCAATGATAGCATACATAAGGATCTTACCTCCTATCCTCTAAGACTCGCCGGCTATGGTGGCCAATGGCACTTAAATACCTCGCCGCGCGGCATACTCGGATACTATAACATTTTTTACTGTAGAGTGTCAACTGGTTTTTTTCTGTGTTGGTTTTTTTCCGCTGCAATCTCCTTTATAACCGCAATTACATCCCTGTGTTCCAGAGTACGCGGATCGAAATGCATCAGCGAATATACAATCTGCATTACGATTCCGGCTCCGAAGGTACTGATCAGCGTCCCGATCCCTACAGGGCCGCCCAGCAGCCAGCCGATCAGAAGGACAACGCCCCAGAGAAGGATCTCTACGATCCCGATGGGAACCTTCGGAAGACGCTTTCCGAGTCCGACCAGCAGAGAATCTCTTGGACCGCAGCACTGCTGCGCCTTCATATAGATTGCCATCCCCAGAGCCATAAAGACAAATCCCACGAGCATGATGACGATCCCGACCCACAAGATCTGATTCTGTTCAAGCGGATTAATGCTGTTGAAAAACTGAACGAAATTACCGGTGAGAATGGCGTCGATAACCGTCCCGAACCCGATTTTTTCCTTCAGCAAAAGATCGATTCCCAGCACGATCAGCGCTATAAACGTCATGGATATCCCGTAATTGAAGGGGGTATGATAGGATATTCCCATACCGAGGCAATCCCAGGGGGCAAGGCCGATATTGGCAAATATAGTAAGATGAACGCCAAAGGAAAAGACAAAAAGTCCCGCAACGATCTTCAGCCATTCCCGTATTATCTTATTCATTGTACAAAGTCCCTGTCTTCCTCCGTCTGCTGTATGATTCCTCCACCCAGGACGATATCCCCGTCATAGCAGACTGCTGACTGTCCAGGTGTGATGGCACGCTGCGGCTCGTCAAAAAGAAGTCGTGCCGTGCCTCCTTCTTTCTCGGGAAGCTGCAGAACGGCCGGTGCTTCCTTCTTCTGATAACGGATCTTTGCCGTGCATCGCATTTCGCCGGAGGGAATCTCCCCGGTGATCCAGTGGAAATTCCGGATGACAAGTCCTCTCCGGTAGAGATCCTTATCATCTCCCAGAATAACGGCATTCCGGCAAATATCCAGCTTCACCACATAAAGTCTTCTGTCAGCCGGAATCCCCAGTCCTCTCCTCTGTCCGATGGTATAATGAATGATTCCCTTATGAATCCCCAACTGGTTTCCCTCCATGTCCAGGAAGGGGCCTTCGGGGTACTCCTTTCCCCGGAAACGACAGATCATGGCTCCGTAATCTCCGTCGGGGACAAAACAGATATCCTGGCTTTCCTTCTTTTTTGCATTGACGAAACCCATTTCCGACGCTATGGCGCGGGTTTCCTCTTTCCTGTGATCCCCCAGCGGGAAAAGAGTATGTGCCAGCTGCTCCTCCTTAAGATCATACAGCACATAGCTCTGATCCTTATCGGGATCCACGGCTTTCCTCAGATAGAAATGTCCTTTCTCCTCCGTGATCCGTGCATAGTGTCCCGTCACGATATACCCGCAGCCCATCTCCTTTGCCCTTTGATACAAGCTGTGAAATTTGAGATGCCGGTTGCAGTTAATACAGGGATTCGGTGTTTCTCCGCGTTCATAGCTTGCTACAAAGGGTTCGATCACCTTCTCCGTGAATTCATTTTCATAATGAAAAATGAAATAGGGAATTCCAAGCTTATCGCAGACTGCGCGGGCATCCCGGGTATCCTTCAGGCTGCAGCAGGTGTCCAGAAGATCCATTCCGATCATATCATTCTCATATAGCCGCATGGTACATCCGGTACAGGAATATCCCCTGTCCAGAGTGAGCTTTGCAGCCACACTGCTGTCCACACCCCCACTCATTGCAATAAGCGCCGCAGAACCTGCGGCGCCTTTCTTTTCATTCATTTGTATATCATTTTCCTGCATTTTCTGCTCCTGTAGCTCTGAACGGTATCCGTCCTGTTATGGCTGTGTTGTCAGGATTTTTGCTATTTCTTCATAGTTCATACCCTTCTTCAGTTTGAAGGATCCGACACGCAGGATACGGTCATATCCCTTCCGTGAAAGCCAGGAATCAAAATCTCTGTAGTTATCGATCACTCCGGCCTCCTGTACGAGGGCGGCTATCCTGTCTGAGCTCATACCTGCTGTCACCGTGATGGATACCTCTTCTGCCGGCTTCTCAGTCGGTTTCTCGGTAGAAGGCTCTTCCGTAGGCTTCTCGGTAGGTTTCTCCGTTGGTTTTTCTGTAGGTTTTTCGGTAGGCTTTTCGGTTTCCGTCGGCTTCTCGGTCGGCTTTTCTGTTGGTTTTTCAGTCTCCGTCGGCTTTTCGGTAGGTTTTTCGGTAGGTTTTTCCGTCGGCTTCTCTGTGGGTTTCTCTGTCGGTTTTTCCGTCGGTTTCTGTGCAGCTTCCGTATTTGGCGCCTCCGTCAGTTTTTCGGTCGGCTTTTCCGTGGTGTTTTGGGCTATTTCCGATGTAGAAGTGTTCTTCGTCTCCGGATTTTCCGCCGTAGAGCTCTCCATTGTCTTAAAGGCCGTATAACTGATCAGCACACCGATGATCAGTCCGATCCCGATACCTCTGAGCAGATATTTTCGATTCATGGTATGTCCCTCCTGCTTTTACCGATTATTTGTGTCAATAACATACTTCACTTCACTGACACCCATTTTCAGCACCTTGGAAATCTCTATAATACTGAGACCCGCATGATACATACCTAAAATGTTCTTGGTCTGATCCCCGGAAGAAAGATCGATTCCTTCCCGGTCAATGATCTGATCCAGCGTTTCGATGGCACGAAGATCATCCTCATCATCATCAAAAACATCGTCGAAATCCTCGTCCTCATCAAATTCGGAGGAATCAGACAGATCACTCAGATCTTCCACCGCTTCCTCTCTGGTCATATCTCCCAGATCCTCTACCGCTTCCTCTCTCAACATATCCCCCAGGTCCTCTTCTTCCTCTTCATATTTTTCTTCTGTCTCACCCCCGTTGTTGTTCTCGTAGCCGTCTTCATCTTCTTCCTCGGAATCCGCCTCATCATCCCATTCAGCTTCTTCGGAATCACCTTCCTCAGAGTCATCTATATCTTCATCGTCGGACTCATCGGTCTCATCTGTCTCTTCATCGTCGTCGGACTCATCCGTCTCTTCATCGTCGTCGAACTCGTCCGCTTCTTCATCGTCGTCGGACTCGTCCGCTTCTTCATCGTCGTCGGACTCATCCGCTTCTTCATCGTCGTCGGTCTCATCCGCCTCTTCATCGTCGCCGGCCTCATCGGTCTCTTCATCGTCGTCGGACTCACCGGTTTCTTCATCGTAGCTGTCGGACTCGTCAGATTCATCCTCATCGAAGTCATCAGCTTCACCGGATTCTTCTTCCATACCCAAATCAGCTGCGGTATCCTCTTCCCCCACAGTGAGATCTGTTTCGGCATCTGTATCCTCTTCAGGATTCAGCTGATCGAAATCATCATCCGCATAGGATTCCTCTTCTTCGGTCTCCGATACTTCCTTTGCTGTATCCCTTGCAGCGGATTTCAGAGCAGAAACGGCAGCCACTGTTCCGGATGCCGCCGCAACGGAAGCCCTGGTCATGGCATCTTCCGTCTTTATAAGAACCTCATCCGCATGATCCGCTGCATTTTCAGCCAGCTTTGCCGCATCCTCGGCCCGCTTTGCCGCATCCTCGGCCTGCTTTGCGGCATTCGCGGCATCCGCCTTCATCTCACTGACTTCCGCAGCCGAAGCATCCATCTCTTCCTTCAGCTTATCCAGATTCTTGCTGACCCCGTCGATCATTTCCATCTGACGTCGCAGCTCCTTCTCCTTCTCGGAGATCTGTGCCAGAGACTCATCAACGACTGACTTATTCTGATCCCAGCCGGCTTCAATAGCCCTTGCCTGTTCTGTCAGACTGTCGGCAACCGCATTATTCCGGTTGTCCATCTCTTCCATCTTCGCATCCGCCTCGCCCAGCTTTTCGTCGATTCTGCCGACTGCTTTCTCGATGGCATCATGCTTTGCGGAAACGGCATCCTGCACGCGACTCTCGATGGTATTCTTTGTGATCTCCTTCACCTGTTTCTTACTGTATTCACGGATATAATTGTCCGTAAGCTTCTTCAGCTGCTTTTTATCCGCTTCGGACAATTCATCCCGCAGACCCGGAGTTGTCTTCTCCTCAGCTTCCGCTTTCTCATCCTTATTACTCGTAAGCAGGAAGCTTACCCCGATCAGCAAAAGACCGATCACTATGACTACGATGGTTGCGACTGTCATAAATCATTCCCCCTTATCACTGGCTTAACCGATTCTTCAATTCCCCGTTTAGAATACGGATATGTGTTCCCCTCATTCCCATGGAAGTGGCCTCGAGGACTCCCGCCCCCTCCAGCTTCCGCAGTGCATTGATAATGATGGAACGTGTGATCCCGTACTTCTCAGCCACCCGGCTGGTGATCAGATTCCCTTCCATTTCCGGAAGTTCCTTCAGGAGGCAGTTTACAGCCTTCTGCTCTGACTGAGACAGTGATTCCATGGCAGAGGACAGATTCATCCGCATACGTCGTGCCTCATCGTCTTCTTCATAGAGAGCCCTCATGATCTCCAATTCAATCACTGTATTGGCATATTCACCCAGAATGATATCCTCAACATCAAACATGTTTCCGGAACGGTAAATAAATGTGGTTCCCATGCGTTCTCCCGCAAAATAGACGGGGAACAGGATGGCCGCACTGTTCCGGGACACGGCCCGTTCAAAGCCCAGTGTCTGAAGATTTACATTTTCCTTTGTCGAAAGCACCGACAAAAAGCGTTCATTCAGCTGGGAATCGATCAGATCTCCTACCGTATCCTTCAGAAGTACGGAGAGATCCGGAGAATCCGGATGATCATGGATACCCAGTATTTTTCCTTTCGCGCTTACCACCAGGCAGCTGGCGGACAGCAGTTCACCCAGACAGGCACAGATATCGCTGAAAATAACAACTCTGGAAGCATTATCATGCAAAAGCTTCCCGATCCGCCTTGTCTGATCCAGTAGCTTAACACTCATATTTCCTTTTCATTCCCCCACAAAAAACCACTTTTCTCACGTCCCCGTGATTGAGAAGGATGATTCCCCTCCCGGCCTGCCGCGTCAGGTGCTAAATGGGAAGCACGATGCCCGCTTGACACCCTTATCGCAAAACAGTAAAAACGCAGCGCCGGTAAAAAACCGCGCTACGTTTAACTATAACACAATTTGATTACGTAAACAAGATTCAGTCTTCTTTTTCGTCCGAAGTATACGCCTCAACATATCCGCAGTTTGTATCCGCGCAGGCAAGACGTTTTCCCTTTATCGTCATCAGACCTCCGCACTGTGGGCAGGCCTTTGCCACCGGACGGCTCCAGGACATAAAATCGCAGTTCGGAATATCAATACATCCGTAATAGATCCTGCCCTTCTGTGTTCTCCTGACCACAAGATCCTTTCCGCATTTCGGACAGTTTACGCCAATTCTTTCAAAGAAAGGCTTTGTATTACGGCAGGCCGGGAAATTCGGGCACGCCAGGAACTTACCGTAGGCACCGTATTTGATCACCATCCGGGTCCCGCATTTGTCGCAGACCTCATCCGACTCCTCGTCCGCAATACGCACACTGGCCAGATTTTCCTCTGCGAGACGGATAGCATCCTCCAGATCCGGGTAGAAATTCCGGACAACCACCTTCCACTGAATGGTTCCCTCCCCGATCTTATCCAGAAGAGACTCCATATTTGCAGTAAACTCCGTATCCACAATGGCCGGGAAGCCCTTTTCCATAATGGTATTTACCGCGGTTCCCAGCTCCGTGATAAAGAGTTCCTTTTTCTCCTTTGTCACATAGCGGCGGGCAAGGAGGGTTGAAATCGTAGGCGCGTACGTAGAGGGGCGTCCGATCCCGTTTTCCTCCATGGAACGCACAAGGGAAGCCTCTGTAAAATGTGCCGGCGGCGCGGTAAAATGCTGATCCGCCTTGATCTCGGCAAGCTCCAGTCTGTCTCCGGTGCTGACCCCGCTGAAATTCACTGCTGTTTCCTGTTTCTCCTGACTGGGATAAACCCGCTGGAAACCTGCAAAGGAAATATGGGATGTGGTAGCCCGGAAGGAATAACCTCCGGCATCCACCGTAACGGCTACGCTGTCGGAGACAGCCGGCTTCATCCGGCTGGCCATAAAGCGTTCATAGATCAGCTTATAGAGCTTATACTGTTCATCCGAGAGAAGGCCCTTCAGATCTGCCGGCTTCTGGGTGAGATCTGACGGACGGATTGCTTCATGGGCATCCTGGATCCTCTTCTCCTTTTTTTCCTTTACTTCTTCATCCGCCACATATTCTTCACCGAAATCATGGCGTATCATCTCTCTGACGGCGGCATCCGCTTCTTCCGAAATTCGCGTTGAATCCGTACGCAGATAAGTGATCAGGCCGACTGTTCCCTGGCCCTTGATATCAACTCCTTCATAAAGCTGCTGTGCCACACGCATGGTCTTGGATGTAGAAAAATTCAGTCTTCCGGCAGCAGTTTGCTGAAGCGTACTGGTGGTAAAGGGAAGCGGCGCCTTGGTCTTACGCTGGGACTCCTTCATGGATGCCACCGTGAAAAGCTTTGCAGCCTTCTTTATCTTTTCCGCTTCCTCGCGGGTATGTACCTCTTCCAAATAGCGGAAGGAAACCGGTTTCTTCTGTCCGGGAACCTGCAGCAGCGCATCCACGGTCCAGTATTCCTCAGGAATAAAATCCTCAATCTCCGCATCCCGGTCACTGATCATCTTCAGTGCCGATGACTGAACACGGCCTGCTGACAGGCCACGCTTATGTACCTTGCCCCAAAGGACCGGACTAATGCCATAACCCACAAGTCGGTCCAGAACACGTCTGGCCTGCTGGGCATCCACCAGATCCATATCGATATCGCGGGCATTTTTTATGGAAGCCTTTACGGCGTTTTTGGTAATCTCATTAAATGTGATCCGCTTGTATTTTCCTTCCGGAAGGTTCAGTGCTATGGCCAGGTGGTAGGAAATCGCTTCCCCCTCACGGTCAGGGTCCGTTGCGAGATAAACAATATCTGCCTTGGCCGCAGCCTTACGAAGCGTCTTCAGAAGATCACCCTTTCCCCGGATCGTGATATAATGGGGCTCAAAATCATTTTCCACATTGACACCCATATCACTTTTCGGAAGGTCTCTCACATGTCCTTCTGAAGCGATAACTTCAAAATTCTTTCCCAGATACTTCTTAATTGTCTTCGCCTTTGCGGGCGACTCCACGATAACCAGATTCTTCGACATTTGCCGTTTACTCCTTAAACCTCAGATTATCTTTCTAAAACGAGACAAACTATACACGAAAAGAAACCATAGTGCAAGATTTTTTTATCAGACCGCGTATTCAGGACTTCCACAGAAGATCATACTCAGAACCCGGCAGATCATACATATCCCGAATCAGTTCCTCCTTCAGTTCCTTTTTCGGATCATGGAGGAGTCTCACTCCCTCTTTGGTAAAACAAAGCAGATGATCTGCAATAAGAGATGCTTCCTTCAGGTCATGGAGTGCCATCACAAGTCCCCGTCCTTCCTCCTTTGCTGCCTTTCGGAGCATCTCCAGAAGACGGATACGAAAATGAAGATCAAGAAAAGAAAAGGGCTCATCCAGAAGAATCAACGGCGTATCCTGGCAAAGGGCTCTGGCCAACATGACACGCTGCAGCTGTCCGTCCGAAAGGCAGTCCGCAAAGCTTCCGGAAAGCTCCCGAATCCCCACCAGTTCCATAGCCTTATCACATGCCTCCGTGTCCTGCTCTCTCTCCCGCAGAAATCCATCCATGTAGGGATATCTGCCCAGGAGTACCACCTCCCGGACTGTCAGTCTTGCCTTCATATCCCTTTTTGTCGTTACCAGAGCCATTCTCCTTGCCCGTTCCTTTACGGAGAGAGTACTGACGGGATCATCCTCCAGTGTGACATCTCCGGAAAGAGCCGGAATCCTTCCTGCCAGAGTGGAAAGAAGGGTACTTTTTCCACAGCCGTTGGGTCCCAGCAGGGCAAGGATCTCTCCCTGCCGAAGGGAAAATGTAATCCCTTCCGCCACGACACGGCTTCCGTATCCGATGGTCAGATCCCCGGCGGAAAGAATGGCGTTCTCCTGCTTCTTCATTTTCACGCCCTCCTTCTCTGTCGCATAAAGATCATCACGATCACCACCGGAGCTCCCATTAGGGATGTCACAACGCCAAGAGAAAGCTCCGTAGGAGCCAGCAGAATCCGGCTGAGCAGATCCGCCAGAAGACAGAACACCGCTCCTCCCAGGAAGGAAAGGGGAATGATCACCCGGGTCCGTTCTGTTCCCGAAAGTCTTCGGATCAGAAAGGGAACGGCGATCCCGACAAAGGATACCGGTCCGGCAAAAGCCGTAACCGTAGCGGCCAGCAGACTGGCTGTGACAACCAGAAGGATTCGAAAAAGCCTGAGATTCACTCCCAGACTTTCCGCCACCGTTTCCCCAAGGTAATAAGCCTGCATGGGTTTAGCCAGAAAGACGGCAAGAATCAGAAGGGGAAAAACGACGCAGACTGCGATACCCACATGCTCCCACTGTGTTCCGGAGAAGGACCCCATGCTCCAGTTATGAAGACTGACTACATTCTGATCATCGGAAATGTTAATGATCAGCTCAGTCACCGCGGAACAGATATATCCGATCATGATCCCGGCCACCAGCAGTGATGCGCTGCCAGACAGCCTTCTGGCAACCGGAATAAGGATCCCCACAGTAAGAAGGGCTCCCGCGAATGCTGCCAGGATCATACCCGGTGAGGAAAGCGAAAAATCCATTTTCAGGCTGAGGATCAGAACGACTGCTACGGAAAGCTTCGCGCCTGAGGAGATTCCCAAAACAAAGGGACCGGCGATGGGATTCTCAAAAAAGCTTTGCAGGAGAAGGCCTGAGAGTGACAGTGCACCGCCCAGGATCACGGCCATCAGGCATCGGGGAAGACGCAGTTCCATAATGATCTGCCTCTTCACTTCATCCTGATTGCTTCCGAAAAAGATCTGCCACAGATCCGTAAGGCCTACAGATACCGAGCCGGAACAGAGTCCGAGCAACAGGAAAAGAAGCAGCGCTATGATAAGCCCTGCCGCAACCGGGATGATCCTTTTTCCGTAATTCCGATTCATTCTGCCATCCTTATCAGGTATTTCATATCCGTTCCTTCCTCCTCCGAAAGAATACGGGTCAGTTCCTCAAGTAGCTCCGTGACTCCTGTGGGCTTCTGAAAGAGATTATCTTTTGTATAATATACCTTTCCGCTTTTCACCGCGCTGAACTCCTTCATCAGTGGCTTCTCCTTCACCATGGCGGTAATGCTTTCATAGGCCCCATAGATCGCTCCGTTGTAGATCAGGATATCCGCATCCTTTGCAACGGCATAAAACTGTTCCGTGGATAAATGCAGGGACGAACTGTCCTCCGGATCCACCCCCAGATCAGCAGCGGTGAAAGCATAGGTTCCTCCCGCTATGCGGATCATTTCCGCCATATAACCTGACGGTGCCTGGATATTCACATAACCGTTGGGACTGAAGGAAAAATAAGCCACCCTCTGCTCTCTTCCCTTCTTTTTCCCGATCAGATCCTGATATGCGGAATTCTTTTCCTGAAACCAGTGCTCCGCTTTCTCCTCCATTCCAAGGATACACCCATATACGCGGATCCATTCCATCCTTCCCATGGGATGCTTCTCATAGCTGGAGCGCTCGATCATAACCGGAAAGCCCAGCTGTTCCAGTTTTTCCTTCGTCCCCGGGTCATGCAGGATCATGGTATTCTCCACGATAAGCCCACAGCCCTCCTGAAGCAGCCATTCATAATCCGGGGCATTGTATTTCCCGACAAATGTGATGGTGTCATCCCTTACAAGGCCTGCTATCTCCGTATCCGACCAGTCTCCCGCCCCGGTGGAGGTATATCCGACCCGGGAAAGTGATCCCAGTTCCTGAAAAAAGGACATGGCCGAGGAAGAAGCCATATAGATTTTCTCTGCGGGCTGTCGGATCACCGTTACGTCCTTCGGCAGTTGTTCCGGGATCTCCTTCCCGTTCGGAACCACCAGATAATCCGTACCTTTAATGGTGATTCTTCTGAAGCCGCCCTCATATTGCTCTATGACAAACTCCTCTGCATACTGGTTTTCCTCTGTAAAAGTCAGCTGTAGACCTGCCCAGTTTTCGGTTTTCTCTTCTTTTTTTTCGCATGAAGCGAGGAAAAAAAGGCAGAAAAAAAGCATGCCAAGGATCCGTACTGTATATCTATTTTCCTTTCTTCTGATATACATCCTGCGGCTCCTTTCCGGCATGCCTTAATCTTCTATTTCCGAAGGGATTTACTGTCAAAACTCAATAAATAATCAATCAGATGTGCTTCGCTCATTGCCGTGGTATCAGCCTGTACCGGCAACGGATAATCAAAACCCGCCACGGGGATCTCGAAGGTGGAATTCTCTCCCTCCGCATTGACAGGATCATACCGGACGCCATCCACGATCATAAAATCATACTTGTTGCTGCTCCATTTGATGGTTGCCACTGCCTGACCATTTGTAATGGTAACCGCAGCCGGTGACTCCACCGATGCTCTTCCGGAGCCTCCGGTAAGAGTTACATCAATGAAGAAATTTCCGTCCATGAGACCAAGCTTTTCAACCGTCTGATAGGGAAGCTCCCTGTATGCGTCCAGAGGAAGGGTGCCTGCTTCAAAGCAGAGATCCCTGTCATACCAGGCTTCCTTCTTCTTGCTGTAGGCTGCGCAAGGAACCACATCATTCAATATTGTAACGGGGAATGTAAAGCTATGTGTTCCGTCCGCTTCCTCAGTGAAATCGATATAATCCACCTGGGGAGCCTTCTCTGCTTCTTCACCCGTACCGGGATACAGATAGAGATAACCCGTTCCGCCCATGAACATTTTGGCAGTCATTCGTCCGTCCTTCACAGTAAGGATACAGCGATCGATCTTGAACATGGAGGAGCTGGATTTTACATTGATCTCATACTCCCCGTCCGCCAGATCCTTTCCTTTTACCGGCACCAGTCCCGGCGTGACCACCTCTTCCTTTTCAACCGTAGCAAGCTCGGTCTTCTCTGTATCTGAGGCATTCTCCGAAAGAACGGTGTCCTGTTCCGAAACTTCCTTACCTGTCGAATCCTTTTCCGAGGATATGCTTTCATTTTTCCCGGCAGTTTGCTCTCCCGCAGCCTGCTTTCCCTCACATCCCGCAGCTGCCAAGGAAAGTGCCAGAAGCAGGATGAATATCTTTCCTTTTTTCATATTTTACCAGCTTTCTTTTTCTTCTACCGCACCCGAAAAATGAATTTACTACTTTCCTTCAATCGCTGCCTTTGCGTGATCCACATAAATCTGGCAGATGGTTTCATTTTCACCCAGACCTCGCAGGAGGGTTACCACCTCGTAACCGTCTTTCGTAAGGACATTCTTCCAGGAATCCTCCTCATCTCCTGCCATATCATTATTGGCATGATCACCGGCTACAACCATCAGGGGCTCCAGAACCACTCTCTTATATCCGCCTTCCTTCAGCAGCTTCCTTACATCATCCAGAGACGGAGTCGCTTCAACGGTTCCGATAAAATAGCTCTTATGGCCGTCCGCGGTAAGCAGCTCCTGCATTTTTGCATAAACCGCATTCGAAGCCGCCTCCGTACCATGTCCCATGAAGACAATGGCTGTATCACCGTTATCATATTCCTTTGTCCAGTCGACTATGGCATTCTTCACCCGCTTAAAATCATCATCGGAAGTAAGAAGGGGCTGGCCGATCTTCACGGAGTCAAATGCATCCGCATACTGAGCCACCTTATCCTTCAGTTCGTTATACTCAAAGCCATTCATAAGATGGGTGGGCTGTACAACAAGATTCTTCACCTTGTTATTCACAGCACGCTTCAAAGCCTCATCCACATTGTCGATATGAATACCGTCCCTCTTCTCCACATGATTGATGACGATATCCGCTGTAAAACCGCGTCGCACATCATAGTCGGAGAACGCCTTGTCCAGTGCCTCTTCGATTGCTCCGATGGTAAGCCGGCGGGAATCATTGAAGGACGTTCCGAAGCTGATGACCAGAAGTTCATTTGCACCGATTCCATCCTCATTCCGGACCTTATCCAGAGAGGCATCTCCGGTGTTATAATTCTCTTCATCCTCTCCGGCTGTTGTGGCCTCCGTCTTTGCCTCCGTTTTTGCTTCCGTCGCTGCAGCCGCTGTGGTCGTTTCCTCTTTCTTTCCGCATCCGGACAGGGAAAGCCCCATCACCATAGCCGCGCTGAGCAGCATCAACCCGAATCCTCTTTTCTTCATGTCTTTTTCCTCCTTGCTTGCGTTTTGTGAAATGTGTGAATGAGGAATAAGCACGCAAAGAAAGCGTCTGCTTCTGCTGCCACAGTACGAGCAGTCCGGTACGGCCAATTCCTCGTGGTCATGGTACCGTCATATCGGCAGGTCTCCCGGCTTATGATCTCTTCTGACGCCTTCCCGGCTGATACTGTGTGCCAGTGACATACTGTCAGAAGATAAAAATGATCATTCACGGTGGCGAAGACCGTGCGGGATTCTCACCCGCTTCCCTATTCTACGCGCCTCTTCACGCGTCACCGAATGACATGCCCCCGCAACGCAATAACGAGAGCACGGAAACTGTTATAACACAGCCGTACTCTCGTTGTCAACCATCCATAAGGCGTATAAGATGAATCGCATTTTCCTGTCAGTTAAGGTGCCTGTCAGATCTGATCCAGTCTGCCGGTTTCCGCCATAAGGTACAGGTCTGCCACGGTAAGAGCTGTCATCATTTCAACCACGACGGCCGCCCTGGGTCCGATAACCGGATCATGCCTTCCCCTGATGGACAGGTCCGTCTCCTTCAGGTCCTTTGTCACTGTTTTCTGCTCACGGAAAATGGAAGGCGTAGGTTTAAAGGATGCCCTGAGAAGAATATCCGCACCGGTACTGATCCCTCCGAGGATACCTCCGGCATGATTGGAGGTACAGACCACTCTTCCATCCTGCACCCGGAAAGGATCGTTATTCTCCGAACCCCTGCTGGATACGACAGCCTTCCCGTCACCGATCTCAACAGCCTTTACCGCGCCAATGGAGAAAACAGCCTGAGCAAGACGCGCGTCGAGCTTGTCAAATACCGGTTCTCCGATCCCGGCAGGAAGTCCTTTTACGATGCAGGTCACCTCACTGCCTGTGGAATCCTGTTCTTCCCTGAGGCGGGTAAGGTATGCCTCTGCTTCCCTGGCGGCATCCGCATCCGGCATGGCAAAGGGATTTCGCATGATTTCATCCGGATCAAAACGGGACGCATCGCAAATGTAGGGTCCGATGGCACTGACCCAGGCCTGTACATGGATTCCCTTTTCCGAAAGCATGCGTGCGGCTATGGCCCCCGCAGCGACTCTTGCGGCTGTCTCCCTTCCGGAGGATCTTCCGCCGCCTCTGTAATCCCGGAAGCCATACTTGCTGTCAAAGCCGAAATCCGCATGTCCCGGCCGCCATGCATTTGCGAGTTCACCATAGTCCGCAGAATGCTGGTCCTTATTCTCTATCATCAGGGAGATCGGCGTCCCCGTGGTCCTTCCTTCAAAGCATCCGGAAAGGATACGCACCTTATCCTCTTCCCTGCGCGGTGTGGAGAAAGCCCGTCCGCCCGGCTTTCTGCGATCCAGATACTGCTGGATATATTCCTCATCCATCGGAAGCCCCGCCGGACATCCGTCTACCACAGCCCCAATACCGTATCCATGGGATTCTCCCCAGGTGGTAACCCGGAACAAGGTTCCGAAACCCGACCCCGCCATATCATTTCCTCCTTGGTACAAAAGAAAAGGTTCCCAAACGCGGTTAGCGTTCCGGAACCTTAAACATTGCCGACAACTTTCGGATGTGCGTGATCATAAACCGCTTTCAGCTTCTCCGGTCTCTGCTTCAGATAGATCTGCGTGGTGGAAATATCGGAATGCCCGAGCATTTCCTGTACGGCATGCAGATCCGCGCCATTGTTTACCAGATGAGAGGCAAAGGAATGCCTGATCATATGGGGCGTTATATCCTTTTCGATATTCGCCTTTCTGGCATAATACTTGATGATCTTCCAGAAGCCCTGTCGGGACATGGGTTCGCCCTTTACATTGGCAAAAAGATAATCTCCTTTTTTCACCATGCCGGGCCGCACATCCCTGATGTACTTCTCCATAATGACCCGGGTTCCTTCATCAATGGGAATGATCCTGTACTTTCCGCTGTCACTGCATTCAATGTAATTCATGGAAAGATTAAGATTCTCCACTCTGAGATTAAGCAGCTCCGTCACACGAAGACCGGTGGCATAAAGCAGGGAAAGCATTGCTCTGTCTCTGACGATCTTCGGTGTATTACCCTCCGGCTGCTGAAGAAGAAGGTTTACCTCCTCCACAGTAAGAACATCCGGAGAACGCTTCTCCACCTTGGGCGGTTTCAGCTGTTCCGTCGGGTTACCCTTCACCATACCCCGTCCGAGAAGGTACAGAAAAAAGGACCGGATACTTGCAATGTTCCGGGACACCGTAGCCGAGCTCATTCCTGTTTTTTCCAGATACAGGACATACGAACCCAGTGAGGTAGCTGTTATTTCATCCACCTCATGGATTCCGTTTTCACGAAAATATTCCTGCATTTTGTGAAGATCCCGGTAATAGGATTGAATTGTGTTCTGACTTGAATGCTTTACATCACGCAGATAAGTGACATAAGCCTCAATCATCTGTTCCATATCCACCCCTGTAAATTACGAAAAAGACTCTTCTTCATCGCGCCAACGACATCTTTTTCTTTACAGAGAACAGTATAAATATAAATTAACATAAAATCAATAGTGTTTTTTAAGCGAAAAGCCGCATAGATACTGGGATTACAGCCATTTTCAACGAGATAAAGTGTGATATTTTATGTAAACCACATTATCTTGTGTTTTTTAACTGTTAACATCATTTTACAAAAAAATGACAGACAGAGAGACTGTCCGTCATTTTTCGGTATTACTTGATTAAAAAAGACCTCTTTGCTTCAGATCCCGGTATCCGAGAAGAGCAATAACGGTTTTTCCATCATAGATCTCACCCCTGTAGATCATATCCAGAGCATCGGTAAAGGGAAGCCTTACCAGGTCAATGGATTCCCCCGGATCGAGATGCCTGGTTCCCCTCCGCAGATCCTTTCCCACATAGATCGCCGTGTGTTCGTCGAAAAGCCCGACTGCATTGATGATATTTCCGATCAGCTTTATCCTTTCCGGAATCAGGCCGGTCTCCTCCTCCGCCTCTCTGAGCGCTGTCACCGACGTATCCTTATCTTCGGCTTCTGAAATGCCGGCGGGAATCTCCAGAAGCACCTTATCCTCCACATTCCGATACTGGCGGACCAGGATCACCCGCTCTTCCTCATCCACCAGAAGCATCCCGGCTCCGTCACGGTTTTTTACATAGTCATAATAGAGGACCGTCCCGTCAGACTGTTCCAGGATATCTTCATAAACCTTTACGCGATGTGCTTCATATTTCAGAACTCTGTCAATCCTTCTTGTCTCTTTCACGACTTCCACCCCCTTTTTTTGATGTGATCGTCAGACTCACATTTTCCATGCTTTCACAGGAAAAATTGAGCCTCCCGGGATGACCGGAAGGCTCAAATAAACTCCTTTTACTTTGCGTAATCCGTAACTCTGGATTCTCTGATCAGACTTACCTTGATCTGACCCGGATATTCCAGCTCGTCCTCAATACGCTTGGCAATCTCTCTTCCGAGGATCACCATATCGCTGTCAGTTACGTGCTCAGGAACAACCATGACGCGAATCTCACGACCTGCCTGAATAGCAAAGGACTTGTCCACACCCTTGAACTCATTAGCGATGTTCTCCAGCTTTGTCAGCCTTGTGGTGTAGGTTTCCAGGGTTTCCCTTCTTGCGCCCGGACGCGCTGCGGAAATGGTATCCGCTGCCTGTACGATGCATGCGATCAGGGATTCTGCTTCGCAATCTCCGTGGTGGGAAGCTACGGCATTGATAACCGTTCCGTTCTCTTTGTACTTACGACAAAGATCCACACCGATGGAGACATGAGAACCTTCCATTTCATGATCAATGGATTTACCGATATCATGCAGAAGTCCGGCCCTCTTGGCCAGCTTGATATCTTCACCGATCTCACCGGCGATCAATCCGGAAAGCTCAGCGACTTCAATGGAATGCTTCAAAGCATTCTGTCCATAACTGGTACGGAATTTCATACGGCCAAGAAGCTTGATAAGCTCGGGATGAATGCCATGAACACCGACCTCGAGAGTGGCTGCTTCGCCTTCCTCCCGCATCATATTCTCGACTTCCTTCTTCGCCTTCTCTACCATCTCTTCGATTCTGGCCGGATGGATCCGTCCGTCCACGATGAGCTTCTCCAGTGCGATCCTTGCCACCTCCCGGCGAACGGGATCAAAGCTGGAAAGGACAACTGCCTCCGGCGTATCATCAATGATCAGATCCACACCCGTCAATGTTTCCAGTGTACGAATGTTACGACCTTCTCGTCCGATGATCCTGCCCTTCATGTCATCATTCGGCAGCTGCACAAGTGAAATGGTAGACTCGGAAACGACGTCCGCTGAACATTTCTGAATAGCGGTTACGACATATTCCTTTGCTTTCTTGTCGGCCTCTTCCTTGGCCCGAAGTTCCATTTCCTTGATCATGACTGCGGTTTCATGCTTTACATCTTCTTCCACAGCCCGAAGCAAAATTTCCTTTGCCTGTTCAGAGGTAAGTCCGGAGATTCTCTCCAGTTCCTGTTCACGCTTCTGATAGAGTTCATCGACCTCAGCTTGTTTCCGGGTAAGATTCGCTTCCCTGGCGGAGAGAGACTGCTCTCTTCTTTCCAGTGCATCGGTCTTCTTATCCAGATTCTCCTCCTTCGACAGAACCCGCTTCTCCATACGCTGAATCTCGTTGCGACGTTCCTTCACTTCCTTGTCGATGTCATTTTTCGCCTTCATGGCATCTTCCTTGGCAGTGAGCAGGATATCTCGCTTCTTCGCTTCAGCTTCTCTCAGTGCATCGTCAATGATCCCTCTTGCCTTGTCCTCGGCACTGCCGATCTTAGCCTCCGCAATTTTCTTACGGTATGCGATAGCAGCAAACCAGGTGACAACGGCTACGACGATCACGATGATTGCACAGATGATTATGATCATCGGCGTATCCACAGGAGCACCTCCTTATTTAGTTTTCATTGTACAAAAAAAAGTACAACAGATAGATTTTATATTTATTTTCAGATTATGTCAAGTGAAAATCAGCAAAACGCACAAATAACAGACTCTATGTTCTTTGATTTTTGTCGTCATGTCAGATTCATCGTTCTTATAATGCAGGCCCGGACTTGCCCTTCATGACGCTCTTCGTTTCGATAAATGCCTGATTATGGAGTCTCTCTTTGGAATTACCGTTCCAGCCTTCCATCACGGTACATGGAAAACTCCTCCATGGGATAATCCTTCAGATTTTCAAGAACCTTTCGACCATCTGCCTGGGAAAGAAGGTTCTCTCTTGCTTTGGTGATCTCCCCTTCTGTCTTATGCTTCGATGGTCCTCCCACACATCCGCCCGGACAGAACATTCCCTCAATAAAGTCCTCCGGCAGCTTTCCGTATTTCAGCAGGGTTACAGCCTGGATACATTCCTTACCTCCGGCACATTTTCGCAGACGGATATCCTTTGTATCCACACCCCGCTCCTGCATGCATTCGATCACGGCATTTGCCACTCCGCCGCTGGTAGCGAAACGTTTGCCGAAAATGCTGGCCTCCTGATATCTCTCCTCCACCGGCTTCAGCTCCACATCCTTCGAACGAAGCAATGCGCGGAATTCCCCATAGGTCATAACATAGTCTGCATTGTCCGGAATAGACGGATCCTGCGCTTCCGCTTTTTTGGCAACACAGGGGCCCAGGAAAACCGTTACACAGCCCGGATAGAGATATTTCAGATACCGGGACACCGCACACATGGGAGAAACGATTTCCGACTTGTTCTCCGCAAACTGCTCCGGAAAACTCTTCTTCAGCAGACCGATAAAGGCAGGGCAACAGGAGGTAGTCATCTTTCGCCCCTCCTCAAGTGCCTCCGTCCATTCCTTCGACTCATATGCCGCCGTCATATCGGCACCCAGGCCAACCTCCACCATATCCCAGAAGCCAAGCTCCTTCAGCGCATGTCGCACGGATGCCATGGAAATGTCCGCACCGAACTGTCCCTCTGTCGCAGGTGCGCACATGGCGATGACCTTCTTTCCTGCCTTGATCTCCCGAATTATATCAACCAGATAGGATTTTGCCGCAATTGCGCCAAAAGGACACGCATGGATACCGTGTCCGCACTGAACGCATTTTGATTCATCGATGCGGCAGATCCCGTATTCGTCATAGGTAATGGCTCCCGTCGGACAGGCCTTCTTGCAGGGGCGCTCCAGATGCGCGATCGCAGAATACGGACAGGCCTCTGCACATTTACCGCACTCCCTGCATTTAGCTGCATCGATATGCGACCGGTCATGACCGATGGAAACGGCCCCAAACCGGCAGGAATTCAGGCAGGCCTTCCCTATGCAGAGCCTGCAGTTGTCTGTCACGGTATAGGATGAGATCGGACACTCCTCACAGGCCGGATGGATCACCTGGATCACGTTATCCGACTGCTGTTCCGGATCCGCTGTGGGACAAAGGCCCTCCGCCAGACGGATGCGCTGGCGCACGATCTCTCTCTCCTTATAGATACAGCAGCGATACTGCGCCAAGGGTCCGGGGATGATCTTATAGACCAGCGCATCCTTTTCCTCTTCATTAAGGCGGTCCTCCCACGCCAGACGGGCAACCTCCTCCAGTATCACATGTTTTAAGTGAATGATTCCTACATCATTGGTAATCATTTTTTCCTCCGGTAATTGATATCGATAACAGCCGGGCATCCCGGTTTACACCCATTTTCCAGTTTCTTTACGGTTCAATGATGTTAAATCCGCCTCTTGCACCGGCCTCTTGATTCGTCAATGCTTCGGTCAGTTTTTCAAAAGCCGCCAAATCGCCTTTTACTTCCGCCGCCTTCAAAAACTCATCGCTCTGTCCCGAAATAAGATAAAGCAATGCTTTGGATGGACAGGTAACGGTAACATCCGGCTCACCCGGAAATGACCCCTTCACATAGAGCAAGGATCCATAACGCACACAAACCGTATACTTTCCGGATTGATCGCTAAGCTGAAAGGCAACAGTAAAGCTTTGATCCGCCATACTTTCCCTGTCCAGGAGAATTCCCATATAATCGAAGGCCATTTCCGGAGTCAAATTACGGATCAGATCCGTTGCAAAGGTGGTATTTCCTTTCAGATTTCCAGCCTGATTTCCGTTTCGAAGCTCCAGTGCAGCACTCAGATAACAGTTACGCCATGTTCCGGATTCGGATTGATAGCCGAGCTGCTCAAGAGCATCGGCACAAAGGTTTCTTGCTTCCTGGTTGCCCGGATCCGCAAAAACAAGCATGTTTGTAAATTCGGCAACCCACTGATACTCTCCGTTATCAAATTCCTCTTTAGCCTTTTTCATAGCCGCATCGATACCACCGGCTTCAAGATATTCCGTCCATTTCCTGGCACTCTCTTCCGGTGTCAGCTTATTCAGATTAATGGGATTGGCATCATACCAGCCCATGTATTTCTGATAAACCGCCTTCGCATCATGCGCTACGGTTCCGTAATACTGCCTTGTATACCAGTTCTTTGCCAGCGCATCCGGAAGCTTTATTTTGTCGGCGATTTCGGCAGAAGTATACCCTTTGTTAAGCATCGCAAGCGTTTCATCGTTAATAAATTTATAAACCGCTGCCGTATTGATCATGTATTCATTTACTGTTTCCTTCCCCCAGTGCGGCCAGTTGTGAGACTGGAATGTCACATCCGTTCGGTCTCCGTACCTGCTCACGGCTTCCACGATATATTCCGCCCAGGCATTCCCGTCCCTTACCTCCGCGCCTCTTAATGTGTAGAGATTATGAAGTGAACCGGTACAGTTTTCCGCCAGCCACAAGGCCTTTTTCTGAGGAAAATATGCGTTCATCTCAGCCGGAGCCTCCGTACCGGGAGTCAGCTGAAATTCCATTTCAACGCCATCGATTGTAAGCGTTTCTCCCGTCCCGGTAATCTCCCAGGTAGGCATCATGTAGGTAAGCGAGCCCCGGGACTGCCCCATGCCGATTCCGATAGAAAGGGCTCCTTCGGGACCCTTCTCAAGCATGATCCCGTACTGATAATTGGCTCTTCTGCTCATGGCTGTTCCCGCATACAGATTTTCCGCTATGGCGTGTTCGGCAAACCCTTCCGGTACGATAATGGGTATCTTCCCGCTTTCCAGTTGTTTGTCTATGGGAAGGGAAGCATCCGCCTCTTCACCGTCCCTGATAAAAGCTCTTATCCCTCCAAAATGATCCACATGCGGATGGGATATGAGAACGGCCTTCACGGGACGTTCTCCAAGATTCTTATCAACCAGTTCCTTTGCCGCCTGTGCTACCTCACGGCCCATTCCGGTATCAAATATGATCCAGCCCGTATCTCCTTTGATAAATGTGATATTGGCCATATCATAACCGCGAACCTGATATATTCCGTCCGTCACTTCAAAAAGCCCGTAGGCATGATTATTGATGACATTCTCCCAAAGACTTGGATTTACCGTATCCGGGGCCTCATCCGTATCCTCCACAAAGGAATATGCATCCTGACTCCAGATAACATGGCCGTCTTCCGCAATCAGTTCCAGTGAATCCGGCGCATCGATCAATCCCTTTCTGGCATTCTCCCGCTCACTTTTGTCTGAAAAATCAAGCATATCATACCATTTTTTATTTGCCTCAGCCGTAGCCTGTGAAGCAGGCTTTCCACCACTGCCTGAAGTCACTTCCGTCGTTTCTGCAGCGTCAGCTGATTCTTTTGCCACACATCCGGTGAACATCGTGCCAACCATGGTAAAAGCAGCTATTACGGCTGCAGCTTTTTTTGCTATATTCATAACCAACCTCCTGTTTCTCAAATATTCAATTCCTGAGTCAAAAGATGCTTTGGTGATACCGATCAATATTTCTATCCGATTCCGTTCCATGGATTTCAGATCAAACCCCTGATCAGAATAAACACCGTGATCACGGGAAGTACATATTTGAAATACGGGATCAGTCGCCCGGACATTTTGATCCCCTTCCCGGTATTTACCTCTTCCAGATACTTCTCTGCTCCCCATCCGAATTTCCATGTGCAGAAAAGCATAAATACGATGCTTCCCGCCGGCAGGATAATATTACTTACAAGAAAATCTTCAGAAGAAAGAATATCCTTCCCTCCGAAAAACCGGACGTCACTCCAGAGATTGAAGCCCAAAACACAGGGTACTCCTGTCACCAGAACAATAATAAAATTGACAGCGATGGATCTCGCTCTGGTCCAATCGAGATTATCCATCAGCGTACGTACCAGATTCTCAAAAACTGCCGTAACCGTTGAGAAGCTTGCAAATACCATAAAAAGGAAAAACATCGTTCCCCAGACCTGTCCCCCATTCATGTCGGCAAAAATGCGCGGAAGAGTCTGGAATATAAGGGAAGGCCCCTGATCGGATTCCACACCGAAGGCTGAACAGGCCGGAAAAATGATCAGTCCGGCCATTATCGCGACAAAGGTATCCAGTGATATGATACGAATAGCTTCTCCCGTAAGTGCATGTTCTTTGGACATATAACTGCCAAAGATCTCCATTGCACCGATTCCGAGACTGAGGGTAAAGAAGGCCTGGTTCATCGCATTGGTGATCACCTTTCCCCATCCGATGGCGCCGGCCTTCTCAGGATTCGGCATCAGATAAAACTTAATCCCTTCACCTCCGCCTTTCAGAAAGAGACTGTTCACGGCAAGGATCAGAATCAGACCCAAAAGCCCGATCATGATCACCTTTGTTACACGTTCCAGCCCCCTCTGAACGCCAAAACTGAGAACAAGGAAGCCGAGGATCACAATGATTACCATGAAGATCAGCATTTCCACAGGACTTGCCATGAGGTCATCGAACACCGGTGTCACATCATCCGGCTTCATATTCTCAAAAGTACCTGTGAGGTATTTCCAGAAATAGGAAAGCATCCATCCAGCTACAGTTGTATAGTACATCATCAGGATAATACAACCGATATAACATACCCAGCCGTGAACATGCCAGAACTGTCCTTTTTTTTCTAGCTTCTGTATGCCCCGCATGGTCGTTCGTCCACTTGCACGTCCTACCGCCAGCTCCATGGTCAGCGCCGGAACTCCCAGAATAACAAGAAATATAATGTAAAACAGCACAAAGATCGCACCGCCGTTTTCACCGACAGTGTATGGAAAACGCCATACATTTCCGATTCCTATGGCACACCCGGCACTTACGAGAATAAAACCCAGCCTGCTGCTGAACCCTTCTCTATCCTTTACCTCACTCATGTCCTTCCTCCGATAGTCTGTATTGATGTAAACTATCCTTTTTCGACCTTCTTAATCTCTTCCTCGGAAGCCTGCTTCAGGGAGTAGGTATCAAAAGCAGCCGCTTTCGGCAGTTCGATCTCTATCCTGTTGATCTTGTCCAGACGTACCGTTCCCTGCTTCATTATGACATTAAAGACATGTCCGCCTTTTGTTCTGTCCTCCGAGAGAAAATGCAAATGCCAGCCGGGCATGTTGATCCCGTCCATGTGATCAGGGAAATATACTCCCACCAGGGAGCCGCGGATATTTTCAAATACAAAGGAGGTCTGATTCTTATCCAGGACCTCTTTCAGGGTGACATGATGCGACTTATATGGTTCTTCGGATCTCGCGTCAACTTTTTCGAACAACCCGTCGATCCTTACCACATGCATACTATTTAATCCGAAATGCTCTTCAATCCTTTGTGTCAGCTCCGTGCGGATCGATTCGATATCCGGCTTGTCCTTCATTTCAAACTCTCTTTCACCCAATAGCTTTGCCACGGCTGAGAACGGGACTCCCGTATCAGGATCGGCAAGAGCGACGGTTCCATCTGATTTTGCCTGATAACAATGCCCGTCCATGGCGATCATTTCTCCATTCACATCCTCAAATGTCCCGAGACCTGTGTCCCCGTGCTGCAGAAGCTCGCTGACCGTGATCACGGATTTTGTGTATCCCAGTGCAAGCGCCTGCAACGTTGAAACCTGATACATTTTATTCTGTTTGCTCATATATTTTCCTCCATCTCAAAACATAATCCATCATACTTTATGTTCGGTGATATCCAATGACTCCTTCTGCAGCTTGTGCTCCAGGCGCATATAACCGATAAAATGCAGTAAAGCAAAGATGATGCCGACCGGATATGCTATATCCTGGTCGATCCCGAAGCCTTCTTTCGCCATCATAATGTAAGTCAGACTGACGGCTGTCATAAAGGTAGCCGGTACGGCCGTGATCAGGGAAGCGATCTTATGTTCCCTCGTTCTTAACAGATAGACTGTTGCCAGCCACAAGGCAGCCATGGCAAGTGTCTGATTACTCCATGAGAAGTATCTCCAAAGCACATTGAAATCCAGCTGTGTAAGCAATGCCCCCAGGCCAAGGAGCGGCAGGGAAATGATCAGACGATTCTTCAGCTTCTGCTGATCCATGTGGAAAATCTCAGCCAGGATAAGTCTTGCCGAACGAAAAGCGGTATCTCCCGAGGTGATGGGACAGGCAACAACACCGACAATTGCCAGGATTCCTCCTGCCGTACCAAGTATTCCATGAGAGATATCATAAACAACACTGGACTGACCATGTTCGGATAAAGCCTCAAAAAGGCCGCCTGTGGCTCCGTAAAAAGCAACACCTCCGGCCGCCCATACCAGCGCTATGATACTTTCGGACAGCATGGCCCCGTAGAATACTTTCCGCCCGACCTTTTCCGACGTGATGCATTTTGCAACCAGGGGTGATTGTGTTGCATGAAATCCGGAGATTGCTCCGCAGGCAACGGTCACAAACATATACGGCCATACAGGCAGTCCATCCGGATGCAGATTCTCAAAGTTGATCTCCGGCACGGTGTAGCCGCCGAAAATAACCCCGCCGAGAATTCCTACCGCCATCAGGATAAGGACAACTGCGAAAACAGGATACAACCGTCCGATGATCTTATCGATCGGAAGCAGCGTTGCCAGCACATAGTAAAACAGGATCACAATGATCCAGGCGGTTGTGTTCATGAAATTTGGCGTCAATGTGGAAAGAAGTGCTGCAGGGCTGGTGACAAAGACCGTTCCGGTCAAAAGAAGCAGCAATACGGAGAAGATCCGCATTATCCACTTGACAGTCTTTCCCATGTAAATACCGGAAAGCTCGGCAATGGATGCTCCGTCATGCCGTTCGGAGATCATGCCGATCATAAAATCATGGATACCTCCGCCCAGGATTGCTCCAAACACGATCCACAAAAATACCACAGGACCGAAGCAGGCGCCCATAAGTGCGCCAAAGATCGGTCCTGTTCCTGCTATATTCAGCAGTTGCACAAGGTATGCCTTCCAGGTCTTCATCGGCACAAAATCCACACCGTCTTCCTTGGCAAAGGCAGGCGTGATTCTGTCATCCGGTTCAATCACCTTAGCCGCTAAACGGCCATACAGAAAATACCCCAGAAGCAGTACCGTAAATGAACAAATCAATGAAATCATAAATCACTCCGTTCCGGTTCATACTCTGTCCGTGCAAAGTATTACCTAATAATTCCATACACCTTCAGATATCAAATAATATACACATTGCAAGCCCTCAAAACAGTTTTTGATCTGTAATCAGTCTACGTCACGCATCAGTTTTGTTCCAAGCCAGATAAATACGACAAATCCGACGATCAATACAATAAGCGCTGCCGCTATATTCCACAAACCTGTCAGGGCACTCAAAGCAGGAGCAAGAGCCACCAGTGCAACAACCTTTGACAGCTGCGTCATGTATTTTTCCGGATTTTTCGGTTTTACGGAAACAGTCGCCCTTGCAGGAAGTATATTGTAATTTTTAGTCAACGCCATCAGCAGCGCATAAAGCAGAATGGCAGCCGCAAAAATCCCCATAAGAATTGAATATCCGTATTCCATAGCTATCCCCGTATCTACCCTCTTCCGTATCAGAGTCCCATCTTCCGGAACAATTCAAGTACCTTATCCATTTCCTCATCCGTTCCGATGGTGATCCTCAGATAATCGGATATACGCGGCTGGTCAAAATACCGGAAGTAGATTCCCGCCTCCCGGGCTGTTTCAAAGATTACCTTCGCCGGAACATTTTCATGAGATGCAAAAACGAAATTCGCTGACGAAGGGATCACGTGGAAATGATACTCTTCCGCTGCTTTCGTAAACCGTTCTCTCGTTGCCGTGATCTTCCCTATGGTTTCTCTGAAGTATGCCTCATCCTCCACGGAACGTGTTCCCCAGATAATGGAAGGACGGTTCAGCGTGTAGGAATTGTAGGAATATTTTACTGCCTGCATGGCTCCGATCAGCTCCGGTGAACCTATGGCATAGCCTATGCGCATTCCGGCCATGGACCGGGATTTGGAAAAGGTTCTTACCACCAGAAGGTTGGGAAAACTGTCCAGCAGTGAAAGGGCCGAACTGCCCTCGGGCGCAAAATCGATATAGGCCTCATCTACGATCACGATGCATTCCGGATGTGCCTTAAGGAGTGCTTCCACATCACTTAACGGAAGGAGTCTCGCCGTCGGCGCATTGGGATTTGGGAAGACGATTCCTCCCTTCTCCCCCTCATAATCCGCGATCCGGATGCGGAAATCCTCATCCAGGGGAACGGTTTCCACAGGAATCCGAAAGAGCTCCGCCCATACCGGATAAAAGGAATAGCTGATATCAGGAAAGGCGATGGGAAGCTCGGAATTAAAAAAGGTGAGAAATGCCATTCCAAGCACATCATCACTTCCGACACCGACAAAGATCTGCTCCGCCTTTACCCCATGATATTCCGACAGGGAACGGACAAGATCCCCGATGGTGGGATCCGGGTATTTCCGCAGATCCTTCATTTCCACATCCTCAGAAAGCACCTTTGGGGACGGAGGATAGGGATTCTCATTGGTATTCAGTTTAATAATTCCATCCTTCTTCGGTTGCTCGCCGGGGGTATAAGGGGTAACCTTTCTAACACAATCCTTCCAGTTCATCCTTTACTCCTTCTTCATCACGATATCAAAGCCCTGCAGGGAATCATCCGCAAAGGAAATGGTCTGATCCCGCCGGTTATAGGTTCCTTCAATATATTTTCCGTTTGCGGAAATGTAGGTCTTGCTTCCGTCAAAGGTGACTTCCACTTCCTGGGTGTCTGTCTTCCCGCGGTAGGTTGCGGTAAGCACACCCTTATTTCCTTTCAGTTCCAGCTCCAGGCTGGTTCCGTCAAAGGCATAATCATCCCAGATATAGGTTCCGTTCTTCAGATGAAAAACACCCATCAGGAACATCACAAAAAGAGCGATCAAAGCCATACCACCGATAACGCAGGCGATGATCGGTCCCCTTTTCTTCTTCCGCGCTGCTTTCCTATTCTCCTGCTCAGCCTTCTCCTGCCGGATCTGATGAATGCCGGCATAGGGATCATAATCGGATGCTTCCTGAAATCCCGGTGTCTGCTGAAACACAGGGGGGAATGATCCCTGAGGAACGAAATGACCCTGAACGTCAGTTTTTTCTGCAGCCTGCGGCCTGGAGCTCTCCCGTTCCGAACCGGCTCCCCGGAATGCATCGCCGTAGGAAGTACTGCCCCCGGATACCGCGACGTAGGATTTACCATTCCCGGACACTTCTGCTCCGTAGGATTTACCCTCCCCGGACGCTTCTGCTCCGTAGGCTTTTCCATCCACGGACGCTGCTGCTCCGTAGGCTTTTCCATCCACGGACGCTGCTGCTCCATAGGAAATATTCTCCCCAGGGGCCGCCGCACCGCAGACCGGGCAGAAAGCTTCCCCTGAGGGTATTTCATTTCCGCAAATGATACATTTCATAAATGTGATTCCTCCGAATCGAATGCATACAGCAAACCATGTCCTTCAGCTATAAAGCAAGCCGCCTTCCGATCCACTGGGAATAAGAAGGCGGCAACCGTTCTGCTTAGAACAGATTCTTCAGCTTTTCTACACCATCTGAAAGTGCATCGCCTGTCAGCTTTGCCTTTACACCGGCTACAACGTTATTGATCATGTCATCCGGAAGATCCACACCGATGATTCCCTCAACTGCCTGTGTGGGATTCTCATCGAATTTCTGCTTCAGATCCTTGTCATTTTTGATCTTGTCAACAATCTCGGTAACTTTTCCCTTGATGTCCATTTTTTGTTTTTCTTCCTTTCTTTCCTTATTTTTTCTTAAATACCATTCCCGAGCCATCAATGCTGACAGAAATGGAATTGTCGCTGCTGTTGTAAGTACCGGAAATGGATTCTCCATTCTTGGTCAATGTCACATTATCACCATCAAACTTGACCTCACATTCGGCCTTCTCTTCGTTGCCCATGAAATCCAGATACAGGACACCCTTCTCACCATTTATCTCAAGATACATGGAAGAAAGATCAACACCGTAAGCCTTCAGTGTATCCGCATCCATGGTCATACCGCCGGAAGTAAGGCTCTGCAGATAATACTTCCCGTCCTTTCCTCCGCCGCCGCCGAACACACCCAGTGCAAAGCATACGATCAGTCCGCCGATCACAAATACGGCCGCAATGATACCGATGATAAGACCGGTATGGCTCTTCTTCTGCACGGGAGCTGCCACAGGCTGCTGTACAGCAAAGGGGTCAAATCCTTCCGGTCCATATCCCTGCTGCATGCCCTGAGGCTGCATTCCCTGAGGCTGCTGCATGGCACCAAAGGGGTTTGACGGTTCGGCATTTCCACCTACCATACTGTACGGATTACCCTGCTGTCCCTGAACAGGAACCGGAGCAGGCGATCCGCATACCGGACAGTTACTTGCGCCCTCGGGGATCTCCCCACCACAAATGTTACAAATCATCTCCTTACCCTCCTTTATGTTGTTCGATTCCCGTGAGATTATTCCTAAGCTCTTCGTCCTGAATCCGGGAAAGCTTCACACATAAAATCACTATATCATAAATCTGTCAAAAAAACACCAATAATTTAAGAAAAGCAAATATTATCACAGGAAATGCTGGAAAAGCATGGCTCCCAGCACCGTCAGAAGTCCGGATACCACAATGGAGAGACTGCTCATGGCGCCTTCCACTTCTCCGATCTCCAATGCCCTTGCGGTTCCCATGGCATGGGACGAGGAGCCGATGGCGATCCCCACTGCCACGGGGTCCTGGATCCTGACCAGCTTGCAGAAGGCCTCCGCAAAGATATTTCCAATGATACCGGTAATGATGATGATTGCTACCGTGATCGACACATAGCCTCCCATTTCTCCGGATACATCCATGCCGATAGCCGTGGTGATGGATTTGGGAAGCATGGTGACGTAGGATGCATGATCCAGCCTGAACAGGAGCGCAAAGCCCAGAACTCCCAGCATGCTTGCCATGACGCCGGAAAGCATACCCAGCAAAAGGGCCTTCCAGTTCCTCTTCAACAGCTCGAACTGCTCGTAGAGCGGAATGGCCAGGCTGACCGTGGCCGGTGTGAGAAGGTAGCTCAGATATTTCGCACTGGCGGAATAATCCGCATAATCGATCTTAAAGCAAAGCAGGAAAAGGATCGTAAGGGTGATGGCAATGAGCAGAGGGTTAAAGATTGCCAGCTTCAGCTTTTTTTTCAGAAACAGGCCGATGGCATATGATATAAGGCTGATGAAAACTCCGAAGAACAGAGAGTGCTGAATGAATTCCTTCATGCCTTCACCTCCTCCCCATTCGGGCCGGACCCCTTCTTCCTTCTTCCCAGACGCATGACAGCCTGCGTAACATGGCCGGAGACAAGCATAACAAGAAATGTCGTACATACCGTGATCACGGCATAGCTGACCCAGCTTGCCTTTAAAATACTCCAGGATTCCAGGAGGCCAACCGCAGCCGGAATAAACATCACCGGCATGATCTCGATCAGAAACTTTCCCGTCTCCTTCACTGCGGAAAGAGGCAGAAGCTTCGTTTCCAGAAGCGTGAACAGGATCAGAATACCGTAAATGCTGGCAGGTATGGGAAGCGGGATCAGATGATACAGTGTTTCTCCCGCAAAGGAGATGGCGAGTATGATCAAAAACTGTTTTAAATATTTCATTTCTTCTCCTCCGTCAGCTTCCGAAGCATGTCGAGAAATGGCCTGAAGGCCGAGGGAAGTGCATAATCCTTCTCCAGTGCGGATACCTCCGTCCAGATAAGATCACCCACCTCCGAAAGATGCCCGGGGCACTTTTCTACTTTCAAATAGATTCCCTGATTCAACCATTTGATATGACTGAATACGTGAGTTGCGGGATGCTCCATCACAGGCGTGATCTGACCCATCCCCTGTCCGTCCAGTTTTTTCAGAATATCCCTGATTTCCGTATGACCGGAAAGATTCGGGAATT
Source organism: Eubacterium sp. (assembly GCA_017541035.1). Taxonomy (GTDB): domain Bacteria; phylum Bacillota; class Clostridia; order Lachnospirales; family Lachnospiraceae; genus Eubacterium_Q. Next base: position 63,343 of record JAFXZW010000005.1, read on the forward strand.
CCCAGAGCCCCGCCAGGAGCCCGCTGTCTCCTCTTTTATGAAGTGCCACCCGGACATCTGATTCTTCCGACATCAGGATCAGCACCGTCCTTTCTTCCTCCCGCGGAGGCGTCTTCGCCTTTCTTTTGGGAAAGTCCGTCTCCCGGCCTTCCTGATGTGCCAGGCATTTCTTCTGAAGCGGGCATTCCCCGCAAAGCGGTTTCCGGTTCGGTCCGCAAACCACGGCTCCCAGTTCCATCAGACTCTGCGTCAAAAGCCCTCTCTCCTCCGGAATGCTTTTTTCATAAATCTTCGCCAGTTCATCAGAAATGTGTTTTTTCGTCTCTGCATCATCAATACAGGACGGATCCGCCGTGAACCGGGTCATGACCCGAAGTACATTTCCATCCACTGCCGGAGTCGGAAGGCCGAAGCAGATAGACCCGATAGCACCGGCCGTATAAGGCCCGATCCCGGATAGTCCCAGGATCTCCTCTCGAGTTTCCGGAAAATGTCCGTCATGCCTCGTCATGATCTCCCTGGCAGCTTTCTTCAGATTCCGCGCCCTGCTATAATAACCGAGTCCCTCCCACAGCTTCATCAGCCGTTCATCCGGAACCTCCGACAACGCCGCCTCATCCGGAAGTTCACGGATAAACCGGAGATAGTAATCCGTCACCACCGCTGCCCGGGTCTGCTGCAGCATGATCTCGGATATCCAGATGTGATACGGTTTTTTATCACTGCGCCAGGGTAGATTTCTTTTATGCAAATGATACCACTGAAGTAAACCTTTCACGGTTTTTTTATCCATACTGCCTCCGCACTCCGTCTTTTTTACCCAATTAACTATATCATAATTGTCATTATTCAGCTACCCGGAAAACACGATAGAAATATTTCCGGAACGCTTCCCACTTTTTTTTATTTTACACTACATATTTTCCCTCCGGCATGTTATAATAGCCCGATGGATGCGTCCGCCCGGCGGACACTATTTAGAAGAAAGATTTGGAGGATATGTAAATGGCGCAAAGAACAGATATCCACAAGGTGCTGATCATCGGATCAGGCCCGATCGTAATCGGACAGGCCTGTGAATTCGACTACTCCGGTACGCAGGCCTGCAAGGCTCTCCGCAGTTTGGGGTATGAGATCGTACTGGTTAATTCCAACCCTGCAACGATTATGACAGATCCGGAAATGGCAGATGTCACATACATCGAACCACTGAATGTAAAAAGACTGGAGGCGATCATCGCCAAAGAACGTCCTGATGCTCTCCTTCCGAATTTGGGCGGACAGTCAGGCCTCAACCTCTGCTCCGAACTGGCTCAGGCAGGCATACTCGAAAAATACAACGTCAAGGTTATCGGCGTTCAGGTCGATGCCATTGAACGCGGCGAAGATCGTATCGAATTCAAGAACACCATGAATTCTCTGGGCATAGAGGTTGCCCGCTCCGAAGTTGCCTACTCCGTTGAGGAAGCTCTGAAGATTGCCGACGAACTGGGATATCCGGTGGTTCTTCGACCCGCCTACACCATGGGCGGTGCCGGCGGCGGACTTGTATATAACCGCGACGAGCTGCAGACTGTCTGCGCCCGCGGTCTGAAGGCTTCTCTTGTAGGACAGGTACTTGTAGAAGAATCCGTTACCGGCTGGGAAGAGCTTGAGCTGGAGGTTGTCCGTGACAAGGATAACAATATGATCACCGTTTGCTTTATTGAAAATGTGGATCCCATGGGCATTCACACAGGTGATTCCTTCTGTACCGCTCCTATGCTGACCATTTCCGAGGATGTTCAGAAACGTCTGCAGGAGCAGGCTTATAAGATCGTGGAATCCATTCAGGTAATCGGCGGAACGAATGTACAGTTTGCCCATGATCCGAAGACAGACCGTATCATCGTCATCGAGATCAATCCACGTACCTCCCGTTCTTCCGCTCTGGCCAGCAAGGCCACCGGTTTCCCCATTGCCCTTGTTTCGGCAAAGCTGGCCTCCGGACTGACCCTTGCCGACATCCCCTGCGGAAAATACGGAACACTTGACAAATACAAGCCGGACGGTGATTATGTCGTTGTGAAATTTGCACGCTGGGCCTTTGAGAAATTCAAGGGCGTTGAGGATAAACTGGGTACTCAGATGCGCGCTGTGGGCGAGGTAATGTCCATCGGTAAGAATTATAAGGAAGCCTTCCAGAAGGCAGTCCGTTCTCTGGAAAAAGGTCGCTACGGTCTGGGGCATGTAAAGAATTTCTATGATCTCTCCAAGGAGGAGCTGCTGCAGCAGCTGATCACGGCTTCCAGCGAACGTCATTTTATGATGTACGAAGCGATCCGTAAGGGCGCTACGGTTGATGAGCTCTTTGAGCTGACTCATGTAAAGCGTTACTTTATTGAGCAGATGAAGGAACTTGTTGAGGAAGAGGAAGCTCTTGTATCCCGGTTCAAGGGGCGTGTACCCTCTGACGATGCTCTGACACAGGCTAAGAAGGATGGTTTCTCCGACAAATATCTGTCTGAGATCCTTGGCATCTCCGAGGATTCCATTCGCAACCGTCGTGAGGCAATCGGCGTTGTGGAAGCATGGGATTATGTACATGTCAGCGGTACAGAGGACAGCTCCTACTTCTATTCCACCTACTGTGCTCCCGACAATAACCCCATCAGGGAGGAGCGCCCGAAGATCATGATCCTCGGCGGCGGCCCCAACCGGATCGGTCAGGGTATCGAGTTCGACTACTGTTGTGTACACGCTGCCCAGTCCCTGAAGAAGCTCGGCTTCGAGACCATCATCGTAAACTGCAATCCCGAGACCGTATCCACAGACTACGATACCTCGGATAAGCTGTATTTTGAGCCACTGACTCTGGAGGATGTTCTCTCCATTTACAAGAAGGAAAAGCCGGTAGGCGTTATCGCACAGTTCGGTGGTCAGACACCGCTTAATCTTGCGGCGGATCTCGAGCGTAACGGCGTGAAGATTCTGGGTACCTCTCCTGCTGTCATCGATCTGGCAGAGGACCGTGACCAGTTCCGCGCCATCATGGATAAACTCGGAATCCCGATGCCTGAGGCCGGTATGGCAACCACCGTTGCGGAAGCCATCGACGTGGCACGCCGCATCGGATATCCGGTTATGGTTCGTCCTTCCTATGTACTGGGCGGACGCGGGATGGAAGTCGTTTATGATGATGAAAGCATGATCGGTTACATGCAGGCTGCTGTCGGCGTAACTCCCGACCGTCCCATCCTGATCGACCGGTTTCTGCACCATGCGCTGGAGTGTGAAGCGGATGCCATTGCAGACGGAACCCACGCTTATGTTCCGGCCGTTATGGAGCATATCGAGCTGGCCGGCATTCATTCCGGAGACTCTGCCTGCATCCTTCCCTCGAAGCACATTTCCGAGGAGAATCTGAAAACCATCAAGGAATATACCAGAAAGATTGCCGAACAGATGCATGTGGTCGGTCTGATGAATATGCAGTATGCGATTGAGGACGGAAAGGTCTTCGTGCTGGAGGCAAATCCCCGCGCATCCCGTACCGTTCCGCTTGTGTCCAAGGTCTGCGGCATCCGAATGGTACCGATCGCAACAGAGATCATCACCGGCGAGCTGACCGGAAAGCCCTCTCCCATTCCGGAAATGAAGGAACGAAAGATTCCCTATTACGGTGTGAAGGAGGCAGTATTCCCCTTCAATATGTTCCCCGAGGTAGATCCGATCCTCGGGCCGGAAATGCGTTCCACCGGAGAGGTTCTGGGCATATCCCTTTCTGCCGGCGGTGCCTACTTTAAGGCAGAAGAAGCTGCCAAGGCTACGCTTCCTCTTAAGGGCACGGTACTGATCTCCGTGAACAGTCAGGAGCGTCCCGAAGCACCTGCTGTTGCCAAGCTGCTTTATGATAACGGCTTCCGTATCCTTGCCACCGGCAAAACCTGTGATACCATCAATGCTGCCGGTATTCCTGCCGAGAAGGTAAAGAAGCTTTATGAAGGGCGTCCGAACATACTGGATCTCATTGCTAACGGCGAGATCGATCTGATCATCAACTCTCCCATCGGGAAGGCCAGTGTCCATGATGACAGCTACATCAGAAAAGCTGCGATCAAATCCAAGATTCCCTACATCACCACCATCGTAGCAGGTAAGGCTGCGGCAGAGGGAATCGATCATATGCTGAGAAGACATATGGGTAATATCCATTCCCTGCAGGAGTGGCATCAGATCATCGAAGAAGCATAAGATAGTCCATCACATTTTACAAAAGTAAGACCCGGCCGGAGAACTTCTCTCCGGCCGGGCTTTTTATTATCTGTGATTCACTTACATTTTTTATTTCGGAACCGCCGGTGTCCAGTATTCTCTGCCGTAGATATCCGTCAGCAGATAGGTCACCTTGGTATCCTCCGCAATATTCACATAGCTGAGCTTTGTACCCGAACCATAGGTAATGGGATCACCCATCATGTAGGTGTTGCTGTAAACGCCGCTGTAGGTATAGTAATCGCATACCAGGTCGATCTTCGTTCCTTCCGGAATCTCCGTAACATTCTTCGCAATCGTATCCGTCTCACCGTTCACATAGTCATAGCATGCTCCGGCAATATATCCGTAAGGATTATCCTTATCGAATACAACGATCAGATTTGCGCGCACTCCGTCAAGATAGCAGAGGATGCGGCCGGTGGTCGTGGTATTTCCCTTATCATCGGTAATCTGGGAAACCACATAATAGGCAACCGGCTGATTATCGAGCGCCAGCCACGTTCCGTCCGTATCACCGATCAGCCTTCCGTCATCCGTAAATTCATACAGATTATCAAGGCCAAGATCGATATATCCTTCTCCGTCATTGTAGAAGACATTTACCTGAAGGCTCTGGATCAATTCCCAGTTTTCCTTCGTAATGGACATGGTGTGCGTTCCGTCTGCTTCCGTATTCCAGACCATCTGGGAGGTATCGAACTGATTCTTTGCGATATAGGCAGAAGCGGCTTCCACATCCATATCCTTCATGTAGTCCACCGCACTGCTGTCGATACCGGTGATGGACTTTCCACCTCCCAGGAAGGAACCGATCAGAGATGAGATACCGCCCGATCCGCTGGCTCCTCCGCCTCCGAGGAAGCTGCCTCCCAGAAGGGAACCCAGAGGAGATCCGGATCCTCCTGCGGAGATCTGGCCTCCGGTCTCCAGGCTGGCAAAAGCCTTAATGCAGTCAGAGTATTCAGACCCCAAACCGATTGCCTTATTGTTCACAATAGCCGTATTTACACTGCTGGTCTTTCGATATGGGAAATACACGGAAAGTCCGAAAGCATTGGTCATGCTGGAGGAGGTCCTGTTATACTTCACGCATCCAAGGAGTGTCCGGGAAAGCTCTTTTGCTTCTTTCGTTCCTACATTTTCCGCAAAATTCACCAAATCCACCTGGTCGATACCCGAGGAAGAGAACTCACGGGAATCCGCTCTGGCATCCGAGACGGATTTATAGGAATCGCCCTTGATCAAAGCGCTGGTGGTATTGGAAAAGGCGGAAAGCTTATCCGGTACCGTCGCGGAAAGCTCGGCCAGATCCACAACGGAAAGTGTGGTCTTCTGACCGCCGCATTTCCGGGCACATTCATCCACGAAACCGTCTACGATGTTCTTTCCGATCTCAATGGTCGGCATGGATGTATTCTTCGAGAGCTCATTCAGCCAGGTTGTATAATACCAGCCGATACCGGGCTCTGTCTCTTCGGAGGCGATCAGATAATCCGCGTATTTGGAGGTCATGACAGCCGTTTCAAGGGTTGCCATAAGACAGGCGTCAAATCCGATAAAATCAAAGGTAACACCTGCATCCTGCAGAGCCTTATTCATAACGGAAAGGCTCATGGAGCCTGCGCTGGCATGTGTCTCATCATAGCCGTAACCGGAAATGGAGCCTCCGCCATGATCCCAGAAGATCAGTTCATTCCGGTTTGCGGGATAATACTGGGCACAGAACCTGATGAATTCCGTCAGGGCAGCCGGATCGGTCATGGCCTTATTCCCGGCATCCTTCACCAGCTGAGCCAGCTGACCATCCTGGATCTTATAGATCTGATTGGCGGAATTACTGATGCCGCTGGTCTTCCAGCCTTTGCATCCACCCGTATAGATGATGATGTTGACCTTGGAGGAAAGACTGGCTGCTGCCATCTCCCTCATATCATTTGTGGCCATGCCGCTGCGGCTCTCCAGATCGGTACCGCACATGTAGACCATAATGGTAACGGTATCTTCTCCGTTGCCTTTGATGGTGGTACGTTTGGGAGCCGCCTTGCTGTCTACCTCTCTATTCAGCTTTCCTGTGTTATTGAGACCGGAAAGCCAGCCAACGGCCTGAGACCCTGCATTTCCAGAGAAACCGCCCAGAAGACCCGAAATCAGACTTCCTGCGCCCCCACCGCCGCTGCTTCCACCCGGTGTCACACTTCCGGAATTGGATGAGCCGCCCCCCTCGGAGGAGCCTCCGCCTGAAAGAAGTGCAGTCAAACCGCCTCCACCGCCCAACAGCATCACGATGATAGCTATGATCAGAGGAAGCTTTCCACCGCCCCCGGCGCGTTGTCCGCCTCCGCCGCCACTGCTGACACGTCCGCCTCCGGTACGGCCTGCATAACCATCCGCGCGTCCCTGGGGTCCGGTATTCAGTCCCTCGCCCCGTCTTTTGATAGGCTTTGCAGTACCGGTCACATTTTTCGGTCTGTTATTACTATTCGGTTCCATTCTGATCCTTTCCGATCATGTCTTCCGCTGAAGAACCGCAGAAGCATGTCAAATGTTATACTACTGCCAATGCGTACATTATACTATAAAACATTGATTGCACTCAACATTATTTGTTCTTTTTCTTGTGAACAGACGGAATTTCTGATAGAATAAAGATGGATTCCCGCACACGGGATTTTTTGGCGTGTAACCATTGAGGAAGGGAGGAAAAGGTCATGAACCGAGTCATGTATTTTGATATATCTGCCATCGTCATCATACTGATCCTGATCTTCTCCCTTTTCTTTCGTCATATGTACCGGGGACGGGTCAACATGACCTTTACCGTTCTCCTCTTCGTGATTCTTCTGAACTCGATCTGCGATGTTCTTTCCACAAGAGATTTTTCCTTCATCGAAAACCCTTCCATGCGCAATTATGTCCGGATGACGATCAGCACACTGTATTTTATCTTCCGGCTAAGCGAAGGTCCTCTTTATTTTCTCTTTATTTCCTTCCTGTCCGGTTCCTGGAACAGGATACGTAAAAAAGCAGGATTGGTTCGCATAGCCATGATCCCGTATTTCTTTGGCATCGGATTCCTGATCGCAAACCTGTTTTTAAAAAATATTTTCTACTACGATGCTGAGGGCAACTATTCCCGGGCAAACCTGATCATTCTGATCTACGTCATCGGAGGCTTTTATCTTCTTCTGGCTCTCATCCTGCTTCTTTCCACAAGGGTACAGCTGGAAAGGGAGAAATTCTATGCCCTCCTCTCAATGTTTGTCCTGCAGTTTCTGGCCATTGGCATCCAGTATTTCTTTCCGAATTATCTTCTGGAAATGTTCTCCATGGCCATCATGGGACTTCTTGTCACCATTGTTGTTCTGCGTCCCGAAGAGGATGTGGACTTCACCACTGGTGCCCGCTCCTATAACGCCTTTTCCCGGGATATGCACCGTATTCTTCATGCCGAACGGAGTGTGGATCTTATCTTCATTCGACTTCAGAATAACTCCTCTCTCATCTCCCTTCTGGGAAATGAAGGCCATCGCCAGCTACTGAAGGAAGTTACCGAATTCCTTGATCCGGAGGATCGTCTTGCTCTTTCCAATCCCAGAGAGCTGTACTATCTGTATGCCGGTCTTTTTGCCATTTCCATTGAAAAGAAGGGTTCCGAAACTCCTGTGATGAAGGAAGCAAAGAGAGTCCTTCTGCAGCTTCGTGAGGATTTCAAATACCGGTATCCCGATCTGGAACCGGATATCCGCATCGGTATCCTGCACTGTCCCGAAGACATTAATCACTGGGAGGATCTGATCTCCTTTGCCAATACCTATGACCGGATCGACACGAATTCTCCCATCGTTTCCTATAGTGATCTGGCACCGAACAGACAGTACCGGGTTACCGCGGAAATCGACAATATCATAGGACGGGCCCTGACGAACGAAAGCTTCGTTCTCTACTACCAGCCCATTTATTCCGTGAAGGACGGACGCTTTACCACGGCCGAGGCGCTGATCCGCCTGATTGATGAGAAGGAAGGTATGATTTCTCCCGGACTCTTTATTCCTGCCGCAGAGCGGAACGGAACCATCCACAGGATCGGCGATTTTGTCATCCAGGATGTCTGCCGCTTCATCAAAGATCATGATCTGAACCGTCTGGGTCTGAAATATATCGAAGTAAATCTGTCCACGGTTCAATGTATGCGGAATAATGTGGTTGACCGGATAGTTCATTTTCTTGACGAGAATAATGTGGATCCCTGTTATATCAATCTGGAGGTAACCGAAACAGCTTCCAATTTCGTCCATGATACAGTACAGAGCAACATCCAGTCCTTGCACACCAGAGGCCTGGATTTTGCCCTGGATGATTACGGAACAGGCTACTCAAATCTGCAGCGCGTCGTGGATATGCCCTTCCGGATGATCAAACTGGACAAGCATTTTGTGGATGACTGGGAAGAGCCCCGGATGCGTTCCGTGATCCAGAATACCATACGAATGATCAAGGATCTCGGTGACGAGATCGTAGTGGAAGGCGTGGAAACCCGGGAGGCAGCGGAATGGTTTGCCGAGCAGGGCTGCGATTTCATTCAGGGCTTCTACTATGCACGTCCCATGCCCGAAAAAGAATTCCTCTCCTTCCTGAAGTCACAGGAGGACCGGTTGGAGGAATTGCGAAATGAAGCAAACTGGACTACTGTATAAAACTGACAGAAATCGAATGTCATAAAAAAAGGCCTGTCCACCGGGACAGGTCCTTTTTTATGACATCACTCTTTTTTTGAGACTATATTACTTGAAGTAACGATCCAGAAGACCCTGGAAGCCCTTGCCGTGTCTTGCCTCGTCTCTTGCGATTTCATGCACGATGTCATGGATTGCATCCAGATTCAGCTCTTTTGCCTTCTTGGCAAGCTTTGCGCGGCCTTCGGTAGCTCCATACTCTGCATCTGCTCTGAGCTCCAGATTCTTCTTTGTGGAATCCGTTACAACCTCACCGAGCAGTTCTGCAAAATGTGCCGCATGCCATGCTTCCTCGATAGCAGCCTTCTCAAAGAAAGCACCGATCTCCGGATAACCCTCACGGATAGCTACACGGCTCATGGCAAGATACATACCAACCTCGCAGCACTCTCCGTTGAACATCTCACGCAGTCCATCCTTGATCTCATCCGGTGCATCGGACGCTACGCCCACCACATGCTCTGCTGCCCATGCCTTACCTTCATCCATCTGATTGAACTTGGAAGCCGGTGCATGGCAGATCGGACACTCAGCCGGAGCAGCATCGCCTTCATAAACATAACCGCATACTGTACATACAAATTTCATTTTTTAACCTCCCTTAGTGAAATAACCCGTCCTCTCGGGCTTTATACAACTATATCATTTTTTCTTCCGTTCCGTCAACCGAAACAATCATCTCATTGCCGTTATCCGCATCCAGCTCAAAGTAGAATGTGACGCCATTTTCTGCGTTATAAACACCGTAATCCTGTCCGTGTGATTTCTGGATTGCCTCCACGATGGACAGGCCGATACCGGAGCCTCCGTACTCCCTCGTCCTGGCCGCGTCCTCCTTGTAAAACTTAAGGAAAACCTTCTCCAGCGCCTCCTCGGACAGCTGATTTCCTTCGTCATATACCAGTATCCGTACCTTCTTCTCAATGCGTTCCGATGAAATGCGGATCACGCCGCCTTCCTTCACATAATGAATGGCATTGGACAGATAATTCGTGAAAACCTCCGACATCATAAAAGCATCGGCCCATACGAAAAGCGGTTTCTCAAATTTCTTCTCCAAACGGACGGATTTCTGCTCCATCAGGATCTGGTTGGCGGCAAGGATCGCCTCGATCTGCTCGCTCAGGTCATAACGTATGATATTCAGCTTCTCGGAACCGAATTCCAGTTCATTCAGATTCAGAAGCTTCATGATAAGGGTATTCATTTTGGACGCTTCATCCGCGATCACATCGCAATAGAATTCCCTGCTTTCGGGATCATCATTCACCGCATCCTTCAATCCTTCCGCATAACCCTGGATCAGAGCCAGCGGCGTCTTCAGCTCATGAGAAACATGGGAGAGAAATTCAGAGCGCATCTCCTCCATTTTCTCCTTCTCCGCAATATCTCTGGAAAGATTGGCATTGACGGACTTCAGCTCGGAAACGGACTGTTCCAGTCTCGTAGACATTTCATTCATACTGTGGCCCAGCTCACCGATCTCATCATTATTGTCCTCAGGAGCTTTCACATCAAAATCCAGCCGGGACATCCGGCGTGCCACGTGGGACATGCGGATAATGGGCTTTGTTACCGTATTTGAAAAGATCAGAACAATGCTGGTTTCCAGGGAAATGATGACGATCGCAATGATCAGAAAGAGCCGGCTGGAAAAAAGAATACTGTTGTTCAGCTGTTCCATGGGACGTTCGAGTATGATCACGTAGCCATTATCCAGAACGCCGACCAGATCGAAGGAATTGTCCCAGTTCAGGAACTTGTACTTCTGATCACTGTTGCGTATGGCCTGAAAATCCGAATCATCAATGATCTTCTGTAGTGAACGAGCCTCCTTTTCCGTAAGCACCACCGTGGAATAAACCTCGTTATTCTTATAGTCGATAATGAAGATGGTTGCATTTGACGGATTATCAACCCGTTCATAAAGCTCTCCTGCCGGAATAGAAAAAAGACGCGGAAGGCCTCTCTCATCGGTAAAAAGATCATTGCACGAATTATACGTGGTGATCAGATTGCTTCTCGCGTCTAAAATATAAAAATTCTTGATCAGTCTGTTACTGAGAAACCAGGCAACAAGGAGCGCCACAACCGTAATGCTCACAACCAGCCCTACCAGCTTGAAGCGGAGCGAATGTACGATATGCAGGCGTCCGCTTTCGGTTCTCATGACCCGGTCATTCCTCCGTTACTTCGAATTTGTATCCCATGGCCCAGATGGTATGGATGTATTTTCCCTTCTCTCCCAGCTTGGCCCTCAGCTTCTTCACGTGAGTATCTATGGTTCTGGCATCTCCGAAATAATCATAATTCCAGACATTGTTCAGAATCTTTTCACGTGAAAGAGCAATTCCCTTATTCTCCATGAAGAACTGCAGCAATTCAAACTCCTTGAAGGATAACTCTACCGGTTCTCCGTCTACAGACACTTTATGCGCCGTAATATCCAGTGAGATCCCGCCGACGGAAAGCGCGTTGACGGGTTCTTCCTGTGTGGAACGACGCAAAATGGCATTCACTCTGGCCATCAGCACACGGGGGCTGAAGGGCTTGGTAATGTACTCATCCACACCGATGGAGAAGCCTTTCAGCTCATCCTTTTCTTCGGACTTGGCAGTCAGAAGAATAATGGGAACTTTGGACATCTTTCGGATCTCCTCCGCTGCTTCATACCCATCCATTTTCGGCATCATGACATCCATGATGATCAGGGAGATGTCTCTGGTCTTCAGAAACTGTTCATACGCCTCTTCCCCGTCGCCTGCTTCCAAGGTAATATAGCCTTCCTTGTTCAGAAAGTCTTTCACCAGTTTCCGCATTCTCGGTTCATCATCTACTACCAGAATTCTTGTATCACCCATAACGTTTTTCCTTTTCCTACGGGGCTTCCGTCGCAGCCTGCTCTGTTGCTTCCGTAACGGCCTCCGTTGTCGGTGTCACATTTCCTTCCAGGTTGATATTGTTTGCCTTACAGAGATTACGTAGCTTTGTTTCATACTCCTGCAGCTTGACATGAGACTCATCAACCTTGTTCTGCGCATACTCCAGTAAGCTGACGTCCACATTCTTGATGGCATTGATCACATCCTCGATAGCTGCCCGCTGAAGATCCGCACTTTCCACATAAAGCTTCTTCAGCTCGGCCACATCATCATGAACCACCGGGATATCGTTCAGCTTCTTCAGATATGAATCATACTTGGGAAGTGCTTTATCCGAAAGGATCGTCATCCACTTATCGGAATCCTTCTCTCCGTTCTCGGTATAATATGAATTATACAAAGAAACCGCCTCGTTTCTCTCCGCTTCGATGGCAGGGAGTTCCTGTCCGACAAAGGAAAGGATCTCCTCCTGCAGTGTGATGGTGGCTTCCGTGGATCCCTGTTCCGTCACGCCGGAAGAAGCACCCGTTGTAGTTGCTTCATCCTTACTGCCGCAGGCTGACGCCCAAAAACAGACCATAAGACACAGAAGGAGCACCGCTGATCTTTTCTTCATCTTTACCTTCTCCTAATCGTTTTTCCTGTTGAACCCCTCGTTCAGATACAGATGGTTTATTATAACACTATTACGAAAATGTTGCAAGTTTTGGTCAAAATCGAGTCAAACCATCATACCGAACTCTGAACATTCCATGCTTTTTCTGGCCCCGGAACACCTGCTACTCCGGGTGATCTTCTATCCGCTGATTCCTTCACGATATCTGGAATAAAGGTCCGGTCTTCTCTCCCGGGTAAGCATTTCAGACTGTTCCTTCCGCCAGGCAGCGATCTTTGCATGGTTGCCGGAAAGCAGGACTTCCGGGACACGGAGGCCTTCATATTCTTCCGGGCGGGTGTACTGAGGACACTCCAGGAGATCCTCATGGAAGGTTTCCGCCACGGAACTCATATCATCTCCCAGAACTCCCGGAAGGAGACGAGCCACGGCGTCAACAACGATCATGGCAGCCAGTTCACCTCCGGTAAGGATATAATCTCCCACCGAGAGTTCTTCCGCTGAGAGAAGCATCAGAGCTCTTTCGTCCACGCCTTCATAATGTCCGCACAGCAGGATCAGAGGTACCTGCGGTTCTCCCGACAGGCGATAGGCTTCTGCCTGGGTGAAGGTTCTCCCCTTCGGAGAAAGATAGATAACGCGTGGTTTTTCAGGAACCCCTCTTTCCCGAAGATCAGCGCAGACAGCCTGATAACAGCGGTAGATCGGATCTGCCTGCATGAGCATCCCGGGACCACCTCCGTAAATATAGTCGTCCACATGGCGGGATTTATTCTGTGCATAATCCCGGATATTCCAGGACCGGGTTATGATCAGCCCATTTTTCCTTGCCCTTCCGAGAATACTTTCTCCAAGGATCCCGTCCGTCATTTCCGGGAAAAGCGTCATGATATGAAATTCCATGCTTCTACTCCTCCATCATTCCCGGGATCAACCTCACTGTGATCTTCTTATTCTCCACATCCACTTTCGGAATGAAAGCATCTACTGCCGGGATCAGGAATTCCTTTCCGTTATCCCTGCGGATACGGTAAACATCCTGTGCCCCGGTTTCCATATAGTCCTCCAGAATACCCAGGTGGTTTCCCTCCTCATCAACCACCTCTCCGCCAAGGATATCCGCGATATAGTATTCCCCCTCCTCCAGAGGGATGGCATTGGCTCTGTCGATATAGAGTTCCTTCTGCTTCAGAGGCATAGCCTCCTCGATGGTGGTGATCTCCTGAAAGCCGAGAATCACAAGATTTTTAAAATACCGGGCACTGATTACCGTAAGAGGCCTGTACTCCCTCCTGTCCAAAAGATAACAGGTTTTCAGGGAGGAAAAACGGGAAGGATCCTCCGTAGTGGGAAAGACCTTCACTTCTCCCTTCAATCCGTGTGTAGTTGTTATCACTCCGATCCGGAAATATTCCTCCATAATATCAGTCACTCCTTTTTTTCGTAAAAAAAACTCCGCGAGTCCGTTTGACGGTCCCACGGAGTTTCTTCAGGCTACAGGGATTATTTGATATCCACAACAACCTTTTTATCGCTTTTCGACGCAGCGGCCTTTACCACGGTACGGATAGCCTTTGCGATACGTCCGCTTTTTCCGATAACCTTACCCATATCCTCCGGTGCCACTGTGAGCTCCAGCGTTATCGTATATTCATCTGTGGTTTCGGTAACAACTACCTGATCCGGAGCGTCTACGAGAGATTTTGCGATGATTTCCACTAATTCCTTCATGCTGAAATCCTCCTCTTAAATGTTCCGGTTATTTCTCGATCCCCGCCTGCTTGAAAAGCTTTGCTACTGTCTCAGTCGGCTGAGCACCGTTGCCAAGCCACTTCTTGGCTGCCTCAGCGTCAATCTTTACTACGCTGGGCTCCTGATTCGGATCGTAGCTTCCGATCTCATCGATAACGCTTCCGTCTCTTGCAGATCTGGAATCCGCAACCACTACACGGTATACCGGATGCTTCTTATATCCCAGTCTTCTTAATCTGATCTTTACTGCCATTTTTCTTTCCTCCTGAAAAAATGAAATATATCTACAGGCTTTCTGCCCTGTGACCTAATGTAATACTAAAATCCGAAGGGTGAGAATCTGCGGCGCTTCTTGCCCTTGCCGCCCATCATGCCGGACAGCTGCTTCATCATCTTCTTGGACTGTTCAAACTGCTTGAAAAAGCGGTTCACCTCTGCCATATCCAGGCCACAGCCCCTGGCGATTCTCTGCTTCCGGCTGATGTTGATCAGATCCGGATTCTCGCGTTCGGCGGGAGTCATGGATAAAATGATTGCCTTCGGATGGGACATGGCATTCTCATCAATCTCAACATCCTTCATCTTCTTTCCCATACCGGGAAGCATATCCATGATATCCGTCAGACTGCCGATCTTATCCATCTGTTCCATCTGAGCAAGAAAATCATTGAAATTATAGCTGGCCTTGCGCAGCTTCTCCTGCATTTCGTAGGCTTGTTCCTCATCGATGGCCGCCTGTGCCTTTTCGATCAGGCTTTCCACATCTCCCATACCCAGGATACGGGATGCCATACGCTCCGGATAGAAAGGCTCAAGATCCGTAAGCTTTTCTCCCATACCGGCATAGAAAATGGGTTTTCCGGTTACGGAGCGAATGGAAAGCGCCGCACCGCCCCGGGTGTCGCCGTCAAGCTTTGTCAGGATGACGCCATCGATCCCCAGCTCGTTATGGAAGGTAGTTGCCACATTTACCGCATCCTGGCCGGTCATGGAATCCACGGTCAGCAAAGTGTAGTCCACCGTTACCTCTGCCTTGATATCCCGAAGCTCCTGCATCAAAGCCTCGTCGATATGAAGACGCCCGGCGGTATCGATCATCACCAGCTGGATATTCTCTTTCTTCGCATGAGCAAGAGCCGCCTTGACAATGTCCACGGGGCGGTGATCCGTACCCATGGTGAAGACGGGCACTCCCACCTTCTCACCGTTGATCTGCAGCTGCTGAATTGCGGCAGGCCTGTAAATATCGGCAGCCACAAGAAGACATTTCTTACCCTTATTCTTGTACTGTCCGGCCAGCTTCGCAATGGTTGTCGTCTTACCGGCGCCCTGAAGGCCGCACATCATGATCACGGTCTGCTCATTGGAGGGGCGGAGCTTGATCTCCGTCACTTCATCTCCCAGGAGGGAAACCATTTCCTCCTTTACGATCTTCACCACCATGTGCCCGGGGTTCAGACCCTTCATCACTTCCTCGCCAACGGCCCGGTCACTGACAGAATTGACGAATTGCTTAACCACCTTGAAGTTTACGTCCGCCTCCAGCAGCGCACGCTTTACTTCCTTCATGGCCTCCTTGATATCGTCTTCTGTCAGAACGCCTTTGGAACGAAGCTTCTTGAAAACATTCTGTAATTTATCGCTTAAACTGTCAAATGCCATAAGCACCTCTAATTCTTATCCGAATTCTTTCGAGATTCTTCTTGCAGAAGCATTCCTCTCTACAGCCGTGAGATCAGCTCATCTGCTTTCTTCAGGATATCATCTGTCAGGCGGAGCATCCCTGGTTCTTTTCCGGACTCATCCAGCTGATTCTTCAGCTCCTCCGCACTTTCTTTAAGCTCCTGAAGTTCTTTTTTCATACTGAGAAAACGCTCTACCATGTGAAGCTTCTTCTCATACTCCTCCAGCTGTTTATCACAGCGGCGGATCATATCATAGGCACCCTGCCTGGAAATATTCTCATTCCGGGCAAGCTCGGAATAGGACAGATCCTCCATCACCACGGCTTCATACGCCTGTCTCTGATGAGGCGTCAGTAGCTCGCCGTAAAAATCATATAGCATCGTCTGCTGCACGATCCGCTCCATAGAATATCCCCCACACTCAACTTTCCACATGGTACTACAAAGCAGAAAAAGTGTCAAGTGTTTTTTCTTGACACTTTCGAACCGTTTTCTGTAACATCAGGATCACTTTTTTTCTTTCTTCCCACATAATGCTTTGTATGCGCTCTCTTCCTGTCTCCGCTCATTTTCTTCCTGATATGCTTTTTCACGGTTAAAGTCTTCTGCTCATCAAAAACGGTGTAATCCCGTTCAAAAATCAGATCGGTCATCTGCTTCTTCAGGACATCATGATCAATATTTCCGAGCAGATATTCCCTGATAAACTGCCGGCTCTTCTGTCTGTATTTCGGACAACCGTTCATGTCAAGCAGGGCAAACAGTTCTCTCTTCCACATGAGAAGGATCTGCTCCTCAAGCCGCGCATAGGGATTATCGTCCGCTCCCCTGTCCAGAAATGATCCTTCATCCGTTACGGCAATGATCCCCCAGTGCTCCGGCACATGCTCCGCCACATGCTTCCGGTGGCTTCCTCCTACCACAATGTAGCAGAAGTCACAGAAACGGTCGTAATCCTTTATCTGGGTGGCAAGCCGGGTGTAGGTATCGTGATCGGATTTGATCTCAAAGCCCACGATGTATCCGTCCAGCACACCCAGTACATCCGCACGGGAGCCCTGTATGACCTTTTCTTCGATCACACGGATCTTTCCGAACTGTTCATCCAGAAAATCAAAAAGCGGTTCCCTCATATCCCGGTCCAGCATGCCGGCCTAACCTCCTTTTTCTTCGACCTCACGGCCTTATTGCGCATCGAGCAGAAATGATAATGCACCATATCGCGCAAACTAACGAAAGCCACAGAAGAATCCTCCTGTGGCTTTCCGGCTTTCATGACGGTTTCCTACTCAACGATATAGGGCTTCAACGCGTCCATAATGGCATCCATATCCTTGTCGGCATAGATATTCAGATCAATGGGCTTGGAGATATCCAGACTGAAGATACCCATGATGGACTTTGCATCGATCACATAACGGCCGGCAACCAGATCAAAATCTGCCGAAAAACCGCTGATGTCATTTACAAACGCCTTTACCTTATCGATCGAACTGAGCGATACCTTAACTGTAGTCATATTTTCCCTTCCTCCGAAATAAAATGATTTGCAACCATTCCGCCCAACCGCGCCGAATAATTACGATGATTTTTAACATCATTTATGCTATCATATCACATAGTCCGTTCAAAAGCAAAATGATTTTATCGGCTTACGCCGGACAATCAGGATCCTCTGACGGAAGAAATAACTGCAAAGGAAATGAAAATGAAAATGAATCTCCTGTCTGGAAAAAAAGTCTATATCCTTACCCTCGGCTGCAAGGTAAACCAGTATGAGTCCGACGCCATGCTGGAAGCACTGCTTGCAAACGGCGCCGCAGCGGGTAGTGAGGATGATGCGGATATCTGCATCGTGAATACCTGCTCCGTGACGAATATCGCGGACAGGAAATCCCGGCAGATGCTGTCCCGACTGAAGAAAGAGAATCCGGAAGCCCTGATCGCCGCCACCGGCTGTTATATCCAGGCCCTGGCAGATCCGGCCGGAAAGAACCGGGACGCCTCCGGAGCCGATTATCTGTCCTCCGTGGACCTGATCATCGGAAATAACCGAAAAAGGGATATCGTGCGCATACTGACGGAATATCTTACAAATGGTCAGGCTGTGGATACGGTGGTCGACATCGCAAAGGATCCCGAATTTGAGGACCTTCGTATCCGTATGCCTCTCTCCCATACCCGCAGCTATATCAAGATCCAGGACGGCTGCAACAGCTTCTGTGCCTACTGCATCATACCCTATGTCCGCGGACGTATCCGGAATAAATCATTGACGGCCATCCGCCGGGAGGCGGAAATCCTGGCGGAAAATGGTGTCCGGGAGCTGGTTCTGACAGGAATCAATCTGTCCTCCTATGGCGATATCGGGGAATATGACCTTGGGGATGTGATCGAAGCGATCCATGACATTCCGGGGCTTATCCGTATCCGTCTCAGTTCTCTGGAGCCCCGGATCCTGACGGAAGATTTCCTGACACGGATCAGCCGGCTTCCGAAGCTGTGTCCGCATTTTCATCTCTCCCTGCAAAGCGCCTGTGATACGGTTCTCAGGCGAATGAACAGGAAATATACCGTGACGGATATCGAAACCATCGTGGAAAGGCTGCGCCGGTATTACGACCGTCCTGCCCTTACTGCGGATATCATCGTTGGTTTCCCGGGTGAAACGGAGGAGGAATTCGAATCCACCTTCCATACGCTGGAGAAGCTCTCCCTTTACGAGATGCATGTCTTTAAATACTCCCGCCGGAAAGGTACCGCTGCGGACGCCATGAAGGATCAGATTCCCGAACCCGTCAAGACGGAGCGCTCAGCCCGCCTCATCGCTCTCGGAGAAAGGAACAAAAAGAGCTTCGAAGCATCCTTTGCGGCTGAATCCCTTTCTGTTCTCATTGAAGAGATTGTGGAAAACCCGTCGGGCTCCTGTTACCGTGGACATACGGAACGCTATCTTTTGGTGGATATCCCCTGCAAAGCCGTGGGCGATAAAGAACCGGATTCCGGCCGCATCAACACGGTATGCGTATTCCGCTGAAGGTTCTTCGGCAAACTGTGTTATTGAAAAAAAGCGGTTCCCTTTTACGGGAACCGTTCTTTTTATCTGATTTTGAATGCCGTTCCCGTAAAGAATGCAACGTCCCGGCCCGTATCGTCTTTTACGCTGACATTGACAATGGTACTTGTCCTTCCGTCCTTAATACACTCTGCACTGGCGATGAGTTTATTGCCCTTCGGCGCGCTTAAATAATTGATACTTACCTGCTGGGCCACGGACAGCCTGTGGATCTGATTGGATGTGATCGCCAGCGCAAAATCCGCCAATGTAAAGATCACGCCTCCCATTACGCCTCCATAGGCATTCCGGTGATCATCCCGAAGCTCCATACTGCAGACACACCCCGTCTCCGAAAGACTGTCGAGCTGCATTCCGTTCTTCGTTGCGAACTGATCCCCTTTAAAAAACTCTCTTGCCTCCTCCAGTGACTGAAAAGTAGCCATCTCTGTCCTCCTTCCTATGAAAGCAAAAACCCCGCAACCATACGGTTACGAGGTCTTATCTAGTCCGTAGGGGAATCGAACCCCTGTTTCCGCCGTGAGAGGGCGGCGTCTTAGCCGCTTGACCAACGGACCTTATGTCCTGACGACTTGCTTAGTATATCAAACCCGCACATAGAATGCAAGAACTTTTTTTTATTTTTTATCTCTTTGACGAATTCCTTTCTGAATAGTATACTTATTTTTTAGATGCCAGATGCATGATAATCGAACGGAGGATATATGGAAAAAGTAAAGAAGAAAAAGAAAAAAGACTGGAAGCTTCTTTTTCAGGTAGGAGTATTCTTTGCCATTATTTTTCCTTTGCTGATCGGCGTTTCCGCCCTCATCCAGGTAAAAGGCAATATATACTCTTATCTGGAAGCAAAGCAGGAATTCCTGAAGCCGCTTAGCTCTAAAATGATCAAATATTTCGATTATATGGGAAATCCCGGATGGTTTTTTGATTTCTGGGCAAAATATCCTGAAGTAGCCAAAGCATTTATGAATACCGAAGATGAATATTATCGGGAAATGACAAATGATTTTCCGTTCAATCCAGAGGTTGTGGATTTTGATCTGCCCTCCTATGATCCCGATAAACTGGACACTTACACCAAACGTCAGAAAGGGCAGCTTGCGGTATATATGTATCAGGAAATACTCACCTTTGAGCTCCTCAGCATTTTCCAGATGCAAAATGAACGATTCATGGTTATTGACGTCAGCGATGAGCTCTGGGGAACCTGCTATTATGATTCATCGGATTACATGGATATCCTCTGGAGTGATGATGATCTCAGTGAAGGTCAGAACTCTTTGGGTAAGGATTACAGCGAAGTTCTGAATGCTCTATCCGGTATCAAGGACGTTAAGAGAACGAAGACCACAACATTTGAACGTTTTGATTCTCCGAAGGACGGAAACTATTACTACCTGTGTATGGCCCCGATCCTTTCGAAGGGGGAAGTCCGGGCGGTTCTTGTCCTCAGCAATGACTGGAGTGAATATCATTCCACTGTCATGAGGCAGCTGCTTCTGATCGTCGGAATCAGCGCCCTGGTCATCCTTGTTGCATCCATCCTTCTTCTCTATCTGATCAACCGCTCTGCTATCCGTCCTCTGGGCAAGGTGCAGAAGGGTGTCCGCGAATACATCGTAACAAAGCAAAGCGCTCCCATCGTCCAAAAGATGAATGAGATCAGACAGCGAAATGAGTTCGGTGTTTTGGCAGATGATGTATCCCAGCTGGTGGTGGAAATGGACCGTCACACCTCCGAGATTGAAAAGCTGACCGGAGAAAGGGAGCGTGTCGCCACAGAGCTCTCACTGGCAGCCAATATCCAGATGGGAGTTCTGCCCGTGAACTTCCCGAATGAGCCGGATTATGAGATTCATGCCAGCATGACACCGGCCAAGGAGGTCGGAGGCGACCTGTATGATTTCTTCGATATCGATGACACACACCTCGGTCTCGTTATCGGCGATGTCTCCGGTAAAGGCGTTCCCGCCTCCCTCTTCATGATGATTTCCAAATTACTGATCCAGGAATACGGGAAATCGAATATCTCTCCCGCCATGGTCCTTGCCAAGGCCAATCAGACACTTTGTAAGAATAACACCAATGATATGTTCGTAACCGTCTGGTTCGGTATTCTGGACCGCACCACCGGTAAGATCACTGCCGCCAGTGCCGGTCATGAATTCCCGATCCTTCGGGATCCCGACGGAGAATTCCGCCTGATCAAGGATCGTCACGGTTTCGTCCTGGGCGGTATGGAAATGAGCAGATACAAGGATTATGAACTGGAACTTCAGCCCGGCGGTACTCTCCTTCTCTATACGGACGGTGCGGCTGAAGCAACCAATGCCGAAAATGAACTTTTCGGGACCGATCGTATGCTGGATGCCCTGAATCAACACCTCGATGATCATCCAAAGGAAGTGATCGCACACCTGACAGAAGCCATCGAAGCATTCGTAGGAGATGCTCCTCAGTTTGATGATCTGACGATGCTCTGCGTGAGATATAACGGGCAATCCTGATCCGATTATTCCGAAGAATGAAAAACAGCACTGCCAAAACCGGCAGTGCTGTTTTTACGTGATACCGCTATTATGGATTGATGCAGTATCCGGCCGCATTGAATTTATAGATCTTTCCATCGATCTTCAGACTCTGTTTCTTCGCGTACCAGCCCTTATTATCGATGTAATACCAGCCGACCGAATCCTTCTTCCAGGAGGCCTTTGCCTTGTAGGTCCATGTCCCGTCCACATTCAGATAATATCCCTTGCAGTATTCCTTCGCTGCCATAACGCCGCCGGCCTTGAAATAATACCACTTTCCGCCGATCTGCTGCCATCCGGTCTGCATAATACTTAACAAATCAAAGTAGAACCACTTATTATCGATCTTCTGCCAGCCGGAAACGGGAATTCCGTCTTCACCGTAGTACAGCCACTTTCCGCTCTCATTCTGCTGCCATCCGGTAATGACCGGTTCAATCGGTTCCGGTTCAATCGGCTCCGGTTTATCGATCGATATATTCAGATTTTTCTCAACACACAACAGCCCCTTTTCACTGCTGTACTTGTAAAAATCCGGGAAGTTAATCTTTTCAGAATCATTAGGTATCCAGCCTTCATTCGTTTCCGATCTCACTCCATTGGTATATGCATCTATCACAAGAGGACATGCACCGATATTCAGTTCCTTGAAGTCATCGCGTGGTCCATACGGTCCCCAGAATGACCAGTAAACGTACAAAGATTTCAGATTTTCACATCCGTTCAGGATTACGTCCTTAATTTGATAGCAACCACAGCATTTGAGAAGCGTGAGATCTGTATGACCTGTAAGATCAAGTGTTTTCAAATTGCCGCAATATGTTATATACACCGAATTCAATGCCATATTCTGATTCAGATTCAGCTCCTTGATTCCAAGGCAGCATAAATCCATAAGCTTCAGTTCCTTATTTCCGGACAGATCCAACGATTCCAGATCATGCATTTCTTCATAAATAGGTTCTCCCAGATGAAGGGATGTAAGAGATGTGAAATACTCCAATCCCTTCATCGTTTTTGTATCCTCCGAGGCAAACTTGATCTTATCAATAGCCTGAATATCCTCTTCCGTCAGATAGCCATCCGGCGTCGGATCCAGTTGTTCCGATACATACTTTCGGAAATCAGCATCCGGAAAATTCTCCTCATTGACAGCAACGCCCCCTGCCGCAAATACCGGCAGACCCGCGGCAGGCACCATGGCAGCCGCCATCACGCATCCCAGCAAAAAACTCCTGAAGCCCCTTTTTTTCATGTTAACCTCCTTTTCTTTTCCCCTGTTAATCATTTCCCGGACACATTCCGGGATCATTGGAAATGACTGTCTTTATCTTATCACATGACCCGGATACTGTAAACTGCCTGTCATCGTAATCGGTAAATAAGCCTTCCTGTCAGCAGGCCAGGACTTCAAGAACCCTGAGCAGCAGCTTCCAGGTACGCTCCGCCGAAGCAAGATCCATGGACTCCCGGGGAGTGTGGATATCATTCATCTGCGGTCCGAAGGAAATGGCATCGATGCCGGGGATATGATCCGAGAAAATGCCGCATTCTACCCCTGCATGGATTGTTTCCACACGCATATCTTCTCCGTATTGTTCCCGATAGCAGGTCTTCATTACCTCACGAAGCGGGGAGATTTCCCGGTATTCCCAGGCAGGATAATCACCTTCCGTGATCACCTTGCAGCTGAAAACCGCCGTCAGTGCTTCCAGCCGGCTGATCAGCTCCTCTTTTTCGGAATTCCGGCTGCTCCGAATGAGAAAGCAGGCTCTCATCATTTCCTCCGTCGTGGTAAGGGTGCCCAGATTCAGAGAAGTTTCTACAAAACCGGGGATCTGAAAGCTCATTTTCTGGACACCGTAGGGCAGACTGCGAAGCAGCCAGATTGCTCTCCGGGTAGTCATTTCCGAGAAGGGACGACGATTCTCCGGATTCGTCATCACAGGAGCATTCCCCTTTTCCTTTCCCGGGATCAGGGAGAGACTGATGTCCGGATCCTGTGCACCGTATTCCTCCCGCAGTACCCTCTGCAAATCTTCCAGAACGCGGAACGCATCCTGTTTGGAGGATTCCGCGATCCACATCTTACACTCAGACAGTGCCGTAATGGCATTATCCTTTGTTCCCCCTGCCAGTCCGTAAATTCGCATTTCATGCGGAAGCTTCTTTAGAAGTGCCTGTAAGACACGTCCCATCAGGATATTCGCATTGGCTCTTCCCTTATTGATCTCGATCCCGGAATGTCCTCCCAGAAGTCCGCTGATGGAAAGCACCATGACCTCTGAGTCGGGAAAAGCCCTGTCCTCCCTGGTCAACGGAAGAAAAATGGATGTGGAAGCCCCGCCTGCACAGCCACAGAGAAGCAGTCCTTCCACTTCATTATCAATATTCAGAAGCATGCGTCCCTTAAGGCCCGACATGTTCATTCCCGCTGCCCCCAGCATACCGATCTCTTCATCCACCGTGAAGACACACTCCAGAGAAGGATGAACATAATCTCCGTCCAGCAAAGCCATCATATAGGCAACAGCGATACCGTCATCTCCGCCCAGTGTCGTCCCGTCCGCTGAAAGGACACCGTCCTGCAGCTTAAGGCGCAGGCCTTCATTCTCCATATCCAGCGTGCAGTCAGGCTTCTTCTCGCAGACCATATCCATGTGTCCCTGCAGGATAACCGCAGGGGCATTTTCATGCCCGGGTGCAGCCGGCTTGCGGATGATCACATTTCCCAATTCATCCTGTTCATAGGAAAGTCCTCTTACCTCCGCAAAATGCACCAGATGATCACTGATCATATCCGTATTTCCGGAACCATGCGGAATGGCCGATAGTTCTTCAAAAAAGCGCAGTACTTCTTTCGGTTCGCATCCTTCCAGTATTCTTCCCATTCGCGTTCTCCTTTATGTCTAATTGTATCTCTCGTCAATAACTCTCTTGGTCTTCTTCTCGCTTCTCGGAAGCACGCCCAGCTCCACAACCTTTACGAGCGGTGTGAAACCGATCTTGCTCTTAACGGCCTGGGCGATCCTCTCAGACAGATCCCGGAAGTCCACACTTCCGTTGGTCTCCACGTAAAGCCGCATGGTATCTTTTCCGTCCAGATGGGAAATGCGGATCTGATACTCGCTGGATGTTTCAGGGAACTTTTTCAGCACATCCTCAATCTGGCTCGGGAATACATTGACTCCCTTGATCTTTACCATGTCATCCGTACGTCCCATGATCACATCCAGACGAGGATGCTTGCAGCCGCAGGGGCAATCACCCGGCACGATACGTGACAGATCATGGGTACGGTAACGGATCAGAGGAGCGCCCTCCTTCACCAGTGTTGTAATGACGATCTCACCCATCTCTCCGTCCGGAACGGGCTGCAGGGTCTCCGGATCAATGATCTCGATGTAAATGTAATCATCCCAGTAATGCATCGCCGTGCCGTGAGCACAGTTTATACCGATACCCGGTCCGTAGATCTCCGTCAGGCCGTAAATATCGTAAAGCTCGATTCCAAGTTCTTCGTGAATTCTGCGGCGCATGGACTCACCCCAGCGCTCGGAACCGATGACTCCCTTCTTCAGATGGATCTGATCCCGGATACCTCTCTTCTGAATCTCTTCGGCAAGGAGCAGTGCATAGGAGGAGGTGGAGCAAAGCACAGTGGTCTTCAGATCCATCATCATCTGCAGCTGCTTTTCGGTATTTCCGGGACCCATGGGGACCGCCATGGCACCCAGCCTCTCACAGCCCAGCTGGAAGCCGATACCTGCTGTCCAGAGGCCGTAACCCGGTGTGATCTGAATCCGGTCCTTATTCGTGATCCCTGCCATCTCATAACAGCGGGCAAACATGATGGCCCAATCCTCCACATCCTTCTGTGTGTAGGGGATAATGACCGGAAGTCCGGTCGTTCCCGAAGAAGAATGGATACGCACGATCTTCTCCTCCGGTGCTGTCATCAGGCCCAGAGGATAGGCATCCCTTAAATCCGCTTTCTCGGAGAAGGGAAGCTCCGTAAACTCCTCTACGGAATGCACTCCCGTAAAGCCGGCTTCCTTTAATTTCTTTCCGTAAAAGCTTCCTGCCGACACCAATGCGTCGATCTCCTTATTTACCAGTTCAAGCTGCTGCTGATTGATCTTCATGATAACCTCCACTGTTTTTTTATTTCTTTTTTGTCATCCTGAGGAGTGTATGCAACGAAGGATCTCTTGTAAGGAATAGATTCTTCTCACTTCATTCTCGGAATGACAGCAACGTACTCTTTTTTTTCGCTTCTACGCGCTGACAAGCTTCATGCCGTATTCCAGTGCTCTGAAATTCAGCTCCTGCAGTTTTTCGGGAAGACGTATGCGGATCGCCTGCTTCACATCTTCCGGTTCCAGGCCAAGCAGGCCTGTTGCAACCGCCGCACCGAGCAGCACTACATTCATAACCTTCGGATTCCCCAGCTCCCGGATCGCTTCATCCGGATCCACAGTATAGAGCGGGTGGGAAAGGCTCTTCAGATAATCAAGCTGCAGCCTTCCGTCATAGGTTCCCCCCGCCAGAGCTGCGGTAACCGGGATAACCGGCCGGACAGATGTCACAATGGGGGCATCCTCCTTCAAATACGGCAGCATCCGGAGAGCTTCTCCGGGTTCAAAACCAATCAGAAGGTCTCCCTCCCCGGGAAGAATCATGGGTGAGTGCACGCCTTCTCCCATCCGGAGATGACTGAAAACACTTCCTCCTCTCTGAGCCATTCCGATGGTCTCAGCACTTGTCACGGGAATATCCTTCTCCATGGCCGCCGCAGCGATCAGCTTGGAAGCGAGGACCGTTCCCTGTCCGCCAACTCCCGTCAGAATGATATTTTTCATCACATATCACCTCCCTCGATGGCCTGAACAGGGCAGACTGCCTTGCAAAGCCCGCAGCCCGTGCAGAGAGTTTCGTCGATGGCTACCTTTCCGTCCTTAACGGTCAGAGCAGGACAGCCGATCTCGCGAATGCATTTTCTGCATTGGATGCATTTCTCCGGGAGGATATGCACAGGCCCCGTCTCCCGCAGCTGCTTCGTCTTTTCACAGGAAAGGGCGATACAGGGATATTTGAAAATGATAGCCTTCACGCCGGGAAGCGCTGACACTCTCTTTACAGTCTCCACGGCCTTCCCATGCTCCAGAGGATTCAGCGTTTCCACAGTCTGAACCCCGACTCCCCGCAGAGTGGCTTCGATGGATACCTTTTCCACCACCTCACCCATCATGGTGTGTCCGGTACCGGGATGGGGCTGGTGTCCTGTCATGGCTGTGGTAGAGTTATCCAGAACGATCAGTGTCATATCCGCCTGATTGTAAACGGCATTGATCACGCCGGTCACGGCTGAGGCGAAAAATGTGGAATCTCCTACAAATGCAAAACAGGTCGTATCCGGATCCAGATGTCCGATTCCCTGGGTGATATTTACTCCCGCACCCATGCAGAGGCAGGTATCCACCATGTCAAGGGGCATGGCATTTCCCAAAGTATAACAGCCGATATCTCCGCAGAATACCGCCTTCTTTCCCTTCATGGCCTGCTTTACCGCATAGAAGGAAGCTCTGTGGGGACAGCCGGCGCATAATACCGGCGGACGTGCCGGAAGCTCCGGCATTTCCGGATCAGGTCTTTTTTCTTCGGGGAGAGGAGCTCCCGTAAAGCTGCGGATTGCTTTTTCCGTATGACTCCGTGTCATTTCACCCGCTGCAGGAACGTGCCCTGTATTCTTTCCGACTATATCAAGGGATAGTTTCTTTTTACCGGCAGTCAGGAGAAGCCCGTCCTCTATAACGGGGTCCAGTTCTTCAAGACAGAGAACCGCTTTCACGCTCTGCAGGAATTCTGCTGCAAGCTTCTCCGGAAAGGGATAGGGTGTTCCGATCTTCAGGAGTTTCACCGGGATATCCTCCGGCAGCTTCTCCACCGTTTCCAGAGCGTAGGCATAGCTGATCCCGGAAGCCGCAATGCCGAAGTATTCATCTCCTCTTCCGTGGGTCAGAACGGCGTTCCCCCTGTAATCCGAAAAGGCATCGGAAAGCTCCCTGTTTCTCTCCACGATCAGTCGGTGATTTTTAAGTGACAGACGGGGGAAGATCACCCAACGTCCGGAATCTTTTTGAAATCCGCCGAAAGAATGATTTTCATACTCTTCCGGATCCTTCACCAGGAGTGATGCATAGGCATGGCAGATCCTTGTCGTGGGGCGAAGGAAAACCGGTGTATGATACTTCTCCGAAAGCTGAAAGGCATCCTGTACCATCCGGTAAGCTTCCTCCGGAGAAGATGGATCCAGGCAGGGAACCTTGGAGAAGGACGCAAAATGTCGTGTGTCCTGCTCGGTCTGGGAGGAAATGGGGCCCGGATCATCAGCAACCAGAATGACCAGTCCGCCTTCCACCCCGATATATTCCAGACTCATGAGCGGATCGGAGGCCACATTCAGCCCCACCTGCTTCATGGTAACCAGTGCCCTCGCACCACTGTAAGCCGCACCCGCAGCCAGCTCCATAGCAGCCTTTTCATTTACCGACCATTCCACATACATGCCCTCTCTGCGGTGCTTTGCCGCAGTCTCCAGTACCTCTGTGGATGGTGTTCCCGGGTAACCGCACACACAGTTTACGCCCGCAGCAAGGGCCCCCAGGGCGATTGCCTCATTTCCCATCAGATATTCTTTGTGCATTGTTCTACTTCCTTTTTTATCGAGATTCTTCGGCTTCGCCTCAGAATGAAATTCTTTTTCAAAACGTGATCCTTCCTGTCGGAACGATATGTATTTTAAAAAAAGATATCACCGCGGTGGTTCATCCTCTCTCTCATCCGAACCGGACTCCACATAATACGGCGACTGCCGGAAATCCATGTCATAAACATTATGACCGTCATCTGCATTCTGTTCCGGCTTCACTCCATAAGGATTCCCATCCGTACTTCCACCGTAGGGATTCCGGACCGGGTTGGGGCCCTGCCACTGTCCTTGCTGTGAAGGACCGTACCGGTTCTCCTGCCAGTTCTGGTCCTGCCACATTTCCACGGTCTCAGCCTCACTGCTGTTCTTCGTTCTCCAGATATACCTGAGGAACATAAAAACGAGTGCTCCGACTATGATCGCCGCATAAAAGATCCTGCTCATATTCATGGATTTGATCCTTAGCCTGAAGGGCAGCGGGTAGGATTCTCTGGAAACCATATTCTGAAATTCCGCCGTCGCATAGGCTCCGGTCCGGACATGCATGGGGAAATCGGCATCACTCTTCAGAAAATATGTATAATCCTTCCGGCTTCCGCCTCCGTCGTCCCAGGTAACATCCAGGTTGTACCATTTCCCGTCCAGCTTCACCATATTCCACATATGGTTTGTGTCCTTCTCATCCTTTTCTCCGCCGTAGCCGGTGATGATACGGGTTTCAATCCCTACGGAATTCAGCAGATAGTAGGTTGCCAGGCTATAACCGGAGCATACCATTTTCTTATCCCTGAAGCCATCGATATCCGTATGATTGGCCATTTCCGTATTGTGGTCATATTCAAAATGATCGATAAGATAGTCGTGCACATTCTGCACGGTCTCATAATCCGTTTCTTTCTTCAGCTGGCCGGCCAGGGTTGCCATCTTTTTGAAATGCTCATTCATCTCGCCCCCGTTGTAGGGGAATTCGATCAACACCTTCAGGCCGTTGGCGTCATAGGTAAAATACACCTTCTGGATATAGTAGATCAGATAACAGCCGCTGAGTAAGGGTTTGCTCTGATCATAGTGGGCGGCGAAGCCATCCAGATTCTGATAGACAAGCTCCTTCGCCAGATTCTTATCCGGGACATCGAAATAGCGAAGGGCCTCCCGATCCTGGATCTGCTGAGCAAACTGTTCATAAAAATCCGTGGCGGAATTGAGGGTAGCACGTCCTGCAGCTGCTGCAGAATACCCTCCCATCAGTCCGCAGACGATACTGATGAGCATAAGGCAAAAAAGTATTCTCCTAAGCTTTCCGCTCATTATCTACCTCTTTCTCCTTACCTCAGCCAGGTAACGGTTTTTTCCTCCAGTGCTTTTTCCAGAATAGGCTCGATAATCCCTTCCAGTTTCTTTTCCGATCCTTCGATCTGTGCCAGCGTGGGTTTCGTTACCGGGTGCTTCGCCACGAAAATGGTACAGCAGTCCTCATAGGGACGGATGGATGTCTCATAGGTACCTATCTTCTCGGAGAGATCCACGATCTCCTGCTTATCCATTCCGATACAGGGGCGATATACCGGACACTGTACGGCAGCATCGATCACCCCAAGGGAGAACAGTGTCTGGGAAGACACCTGTCCGATGGATTCTCCCGTCACGATACACTCCGCTTCCTCTCTCTTTGCAATCTCCTCGGCGATACGGAACATAAAACGCTTCATGATGATGGTCAGTTCATCGTGGGGACAGTTGTCATAGATTGCCAGCTGGAGCTCCGTAAAATTCACTACATGCAGTTTGATGGGCCCGGAGTAATACGAAACGATCCGTCCCAGATCCTGAACCTTTTCCAGAGCTCTTTCCGAGGTATAGGGAGGCGAGTTGAAATACACCGCCTGCATTTCCACTCCTCTCTTTGCGATCATCCAGGTAGCAACCGGGCTGTCAATCCCCCCGGAAAGAAGGGAAACGGCCCGTCCGTTCGTACCCACCGGAAGACCGCCGGGGCCCGGGATGATGCGGGAATACAGATAGGCACGATTGCGGATCTCAACCTCCACCATTACATCAGGTGTGTGTACGTCAACGGTTAGTCCATCCTGCTCATAATGATCGATCAGAACGCTCCCCAGCCGGGCTTCCATATCCATGGTATGCACCGGGAATTCCTTATCTCTTCTGCGCACATGCACCTTGAAGCTGAAATGGCGGTCGGAATACTCCTCTGCGAAATACTGCACTGCCGCTTCTTCCAGCTTCTCCGGTGTCGGTTCCTCTACCACCCGGACAGGGCAAATCCCGGAAATGCCGAAAATGTGAGACATCCTGCTGATTGCTTCCTCATAGTCAAAATCACTCTCTGCCGCTACATAGATCCGTCCGTACTCCCTCCACACATTGAAGGTACCCAGCGGTTTCAGCCGGGAGCGGATCCTCTTGCAGAGTATATCTTCAAAACGGTACCGGTTTTTTCCCTTTGTCCCGATCTCCGCATATTTGATCAAAAACAATTTCTCCTTCATCTGCATTTCTCCTGAATCATTATCCCCTGGTATAATGCCGAAGCATCGGCAGAAGGCGGTTCACTGTTTCAATGGCATAGTCCGCCTCCTCTTCCGTATTCTCTCCGCAGAGACTGAAGCGCAGAGTGGATTCCCTTTCCTCCTGGGTAAGGCCGATAGCCGTAAGAACACTGCTTTCCCTCTTCTTATTCGTAGAGCAGGCTGAGCCCGCTGATACATAGATTCCCTCCGCCTCCAGACTGTGGAGCATCACCTCTGACCGGACTCCCGTGAAGGAAAGGCTGACGATATGGGGCGCTCCCATGGAATGATCCGTCACGCCGGGAAGAGCCGTCATTCCTCTGATCAGCCGGTCACGCAGGTACACAAGATGAGCCGTGCGCTCCTCAAATTCCTCCTCGGCCCTTTTCACTGCCATACCCAGGCCCGCAATGGAGGCCACATTTTCCGTACCGGAACGCATGCCCTTCTGCTGACCGCCTCCGTAAATAATAGGACGGAGCAAAGTTCCCTTCCTCACATACAGAAATCCGATGCCCTTGGGACCATGCAGCTTATGTCCACTGACGGAAAGAAGATCTGCCTTCACTTCCTTCAGATTGATCCTCAGCTTTTCATAGCCCTGAACTGCATCCGTATGGAAGTAGATCTTCGGATTTTTCCCATGTACCGCCTTCTCGATCTCAGAAACGGGAAAGACGGACCCGATTTCGTTATTCACCATCATCACGGATACCAGGATCGTATCCTCACGGATTGCCTCCGCCACCTGCTCTGCCGTAACGATACCTTTCTCATTAACCGGAAGGCGGGTCACGGTAAAGCCTTCCTTCTCCAGAAAGGCCAAAGGCTCGCTGACACTGGGATGTTCGATATTTGTGGAAATGATGTGCATCCCCTGCCGCCTTTTTGCCAGTGCTGTTCCGATAATGGCCATATTATTGGATTCCGTTCCCCCGGAGGTGAAAATGATCTCCTCCGGCAAAGCATGAAGGCTTCCCGCGATCTGGGCCGTGGCATCCTTGATCAGATGCTCCGCCCGCAGCCCCACCGCATGCATGGAGGAAGGGTTTCCGTAATCCGAAACCATTATTTCTGCCATTTTCCCGGCCACCTCCGGATACACCCGAGTGGTGGCTGAATTATCAAAATAAGCTTCCATTTATTTCCTGTCCTGTTTTTATAGATTGTAAAACTGATAGGCATGCTATTCCGAAGGATGGTCAACCCCGCCTTGGTCAGTACCGAAGGCAAGAATGAACGAATACCTATCTGTCCAGATAGAAACCGAGTATCGCAAGGATCGCCATGCCGGCTGTCTCCGTCCGGAGTATCCTGTGTCCCAGCGACATCACCTGGGCACCCTGCGCTACAAGTGCGTCCACCTCAGATGGTTCAAAGCCGCCTTCCGGTCCGATGAAAATACCAATCTCTTTAACGCTACCTTCTTCCACCTGCTCTGCAAGAGCCTGAAGCAGCTTCCTGGCATAATCCATTCCTTCGGCATTTTCATAGGGAAGCAGGATCCTGTCCATTCTCCGGGCGTCCTTCAAAGCCTCCTCCATGGTCATCAGCGGTTCCACCTCCGGAATCTGCCCTCTGCGGGACTGCTTTGCCGCCGCTTCCACGATACTCTGATAACGTTCCAGCCGCTTTGCCGCCTTATCTCCGGACAGCTGAACGACGGAACGATGCATAGCTACGGGAACGATCCTTGCCGCTCCCAGCTCCACGGCCTTCTGTAAAATAAGCTCCAGCTTATCCTTCTTGGGAAGCCCCTGATACAGAGTAATCCTCGCAGGGAGCTCACGTGCATTTTCCGTGATATCCCGGATCACCGTTTCCACGGCGTCCTCCGTATATTTCCTGATCTCACACAGATAGATTTTTTCCCCGCAGCTTACCTCTATGTTATCTCCCGGAGAAAGACGCAGGACCTGCCGGATATGCCTGGCATCCTGTCCTTCAATCCGTATCCCCTCCGGAGAGACGCTGTCTACAAAAAAATGATGCATATCAGTCCTTTCGTGCCGCAATCGCAACCCATTCTCCCATCTGATCCAGCGAAAGGATCGAAAAGCCTTCGGTAAGAAGCGCTTTCTTCACATCCTCCGCCCGGCTTTCCTGTATGCCGGAGGTGATGAAAATGCCTCCGTCAGCCAGATACGCCGGAACCACCTTGGCAAGAGGGATGATCACATCCGCAAGGATATTGGCAACCACGATATCATACTGCCTCTGCGGCACCGGATCGGATTCCCCCAGGGACAGATCCACCATCTGTACCGGATTCACCGCGGCGATGCCGGAGCCGATACTTGCCCTGGCATATTCCTCTTTCTCCTCCTCGGATACCGCACCGATCACATTTCCGGAAAGGAGATTTCCGGCTGAAAAAACGATCCGATCCTCCGAAAGCCCGTTTGCCTCCGCATTTTCCCTGCTGGACAACACCGCCTGAGGATCAATGTCCAGTCCGTGCACATAGCCTGCACCCAGTAATACGGCGAGAATGGCCAGGATGCCGCTCCCGCAGCCCACATCAAAAACCGATGCCCCGGGCTGCATGAATTCCCTGAGCTTCCGGATACACAGCTTCGTGGTCTCATGGGTTCCCGTTCCAAAGGCCATTACGGAAGATATCTTAAGAACCGTATCCTCCGGGCGAATATCCGGATACTCCTCCCAGACCGGCTGTACGACGATATCCTCCTCCAGCCGGAAGGGGCGGTAATAATTCTTCCAGTTTTCCTGCCAGGTGGAGTCATCCTCAGTCTCCGTCACGGTGATCTTTCCGGAGCCTGCAGGGAAAAAGTCCGTAAGTCTCTTCCATTCGTCACGAAGCTTCCTCTTCAGGTCTTCCTCTTCCTCAGTGCTCACCTGATCATCCAGATAGACAGATACAAAAGCCTGTTCCGGATCCCCCTCCGGGATCAGCGGAACATCCACATACATCTGCTTCATTTCC
>JAFXZW010000064.1 GCA_017541035.1 Eubacterium sp.
GTCCATTTGGATACCTCCTTTGTTATTTGCAGTGCGGTTGGCGAACCAGCACCAATTATAACACTGGAGGTTTCTTGCTTGAAGCTAAAGCTGACTGGGGACCACCTGCATAGCAGGTGGTTTATTTTTATTGCTATACAACTAAAAAAGGATCTGCCGCGAGGGCAGATCCTTTTTTGGTACAGGAGGGGAAAATATCATTCGATAGTGATCATTTCCTTCTTCTCTTCATCCGGCTGCTTATTCACTGTAAGCGCAAGCACGCCGTCTTCGAATTTCGCCTTGATGCCGTCAGCCCGGATACCGCTGCCAACGTAGAAGTTCCTCTGCAGCTTGCCGGTATGACGTTCCTTACGGATATACTTCCCTTCAGAGGTTTCTTCCTTCGCTGCGGAATGCTCTGCGGAGATCTTCAAATATCCCTCCTCAAGCTCTACCTTAACCTCTTCCTTCTTGTAGCCCGGGAGTTCCAGGTCCAGTTCATAGCGGTCATCGAATTCCTTCACATCCGCAGTCATTCTGCCAAGGTTTTCGGGTATCTTTTTATCCTTTTCCAGATTGCAGGGATAACCGAACATCTCATTCATCAAGCCGTCCATCCAGGTTCCTTTAAATACGTCAGGGTAATACATAAGTCAACTCTCCTTTCATCTGTCCCGAAGTGATCCCTCCGGTTTGCCGGACATCTGCTTTAGAAACTTTCGATGTCCTCTTCCTTAAGTCTGACTATGTTATACCATTTTTATCAGCACTCGTCAATAGTGAGTGCTAATAAATTGTGTGAACTTTTTGTGAACTGTTATTTTCCGTTGACCTTTCTCTTTTTTCGTTGTACGCTGATAATGCAGCAGGAAAGAACGAAAATCAAGATAAAACCGTTCTCCGGTCTGCAGTGTATTTTACGGAGCTGTTCATAAATCACTTTGCTTTTGGGCGCAGGACAGGCTCTTATAGGCAAAGAAGAAACTCTTCTCTTTTCAGGAAAGGAAATGTGATCATGAAGCGTAAGATCATTATCATCGGCACATTATTGACTCTCGGTGCAGCTTCCCTTCTTACAGGCTGTGAACATAAAGTACCTCAGGTAGAGGAAGCCAGCATCGGCACGAAGCTGATCGACCAGGCACGCGACGCCGTGGATCAGGCAAATCAGAGCATTCCATCGAATCCGGATGACCTTGTTCATTCCCTGACGGGAGACTGATCAGACTCGTTGCCCCAACAGCTTATCTGCCGTGACAATTTCATCTCGTACAGCCGGCATTCAATCCATAACGGCACATTCACGGAAAAAGCAGGAGAAATGCAAACCTCTCCTGCTTTTTCCGTGTCACCCACCGGTCAATTGTTTCTCCGCAAGCAGCGGGTCCTTTTCATCCCTCTTTCAGCCGGAATACTCTTCTTGTATTCTCCATAAGACAGGGGATCAGTTCTTCCTCGGAAATATGCATATACTCCGCCAGTGCTTTCACTACATAAATTACATTTTCAGGGACATTGGTCCTGCCAAGTCCGGACACGTTCCGCGGTGTCAGATACGGTGCATCCGTTTCCACAAGAATCCGGTCCTTTGGAATAACCTGTACAGCATCCCGCAGCTCATCGGCTCTCCTGTCATCAGTGATCCAGCCGGTGACTCCGATAGAAAAGCCCATTTCCAGATAGGCTTCCGCCGTCTTTCTGTCTCCGGTAAAGCAATGTACCACCGATCGTTCCGCCACCTTCGGTGCAGAACGAAAGATGGCGGTGAAATCATCCGCTGCATCTCTTTCATGGAGGAACATGGGGACTCCCCTCTCCTCCGCCAAAGCCACAAAGGCTTCCAGTGTATTCAGCTGGTTCTTCTTTTCACTGAACATGCGGTTATAATCGAGACCGCACTCTCCGACAGCTACAACCCGCGGATTCTCCGTAATGATCCGCCGCACCTCTTCCAGATCCTCTTTCCTGAAATCATCCGCATTATGGGGATGAAGGCCAGCGGTTCCGAATACCGTGATCTCCGTGTGTTCCCGAAGAAAAGCATCAATCATACGGTTTTCCTTCGGATCCGATCCGGTGAGGATACAGGTCACCCCCTGCTCCGCAGCCCGTTGCAGCACCTTTTCCGGATGCTTGAACTGCCGGGAGAACAGGTTCAGGCCGATATCATAGTATTTTCCAGTCATAATATTTATATCCTTTTTTTTGCAGAAACCGGTTCTGGAATCCTGCAGGAACTCTCTCCCGCTACAGCCACTCACGGTCCCACAGGAATTCTCCCTCTTCTGCAGCCACTCAACAGTTCAAGAAATCCTACAGGAACTCTCCCTCCTCCTGCAGCCATTCAACGGTTCAAAAAATCCTACAGGAACTCTCCCTCCTCCTGCAGCCATTCAACGGTTAATTCCTCGGGTTTCAGCTTTCCTTCCCTGATCTCCCGGAACATTTCCGCCAACTCCTCATCCGTCATGGTGCGGATGTGGTCGCCCCGGGTAATGATCACCGGACGGTCATTCTTTGCGTCATCAGCCAGACCCTCCAGCTCCTCTTCCGTCACGTTGTACAGCTCCATCAGCACATAACGCATCTCCATGAGACGGCCGTACATATTCTCCAATGTGATGAACGCATTCGGATCCGCAAGGCTCTCCAGATAGTTATGGAACATGATCCGGTAACGAATCTTATACAGATTCAGTGCCTGCTCAAAGCTGAGGGTTTCGCGCATTTCATCCATAGTTTTCTACTCCTTCTTTATCACTTTTCGCACGTATAATGCTTTTTTAATCGTTCCCGGAGGCTACATTGATCCTTATCCAATCCGGGAAATGAAATCCCTCATGATCCGACGCAAGTACAATCCTTCCTTCACCCTTTTCGGAAATGTACTTCTTCACCAGATCACCCGCTCCCTCATCCAACCCGGAGAAGGGTTCATCCAGAAGGATTACTTTACTCTTCTGCAGCATGGCCCGTACCAGAGCAACGCGCCGCTGCTCTCCGCCGGAAAGCTTTCCGGCCGGCCGGTCCGGATCCGTTTCCGGCAAAACCTTCGACAGCTCCTGCCGGATAGCCGCATCAGCTATTTCATTCCGCAATGTGATACGAACATTTTCCACTGCACTCCGCTCCGGAAGAAGGCGGTTTTCCTGAAAAAGAAATCCGATTCCTTCCTGATCCCGGAAACTCTGCGGCGTAAGCTCTCCCTTTTCCTCTGACCAAAAGACAGCCTTTCCCCGGTACTCCAGCTCCAAACCTGTCAGCACACGGAACAGGGTAGTCTTTCCGCTGCCGGAGACACCCGTTACCACGGCATGGTCTCCGTCTTTCAGATGAAAGCTGATTGCTCCAAGGCGGCAGTTTTCTTCTGTATGTACACTCAGATTCTCAACGATGATCTCCATAGCGGGAAACTATTCTCCTTCATCACACGCCACATCGGAAACTGTTCTCCTTCATCACACGCCACACCGGAAACTGTTCTCCTTCATCACACGCCTCATCGGAAACTGTTCTCCTTCATCACACGATCGATTCCTCGCTTCCGCCCGGGATAACACTAATTTTGTGGCCGAAGAATCTGTTTCAACTCTCCGGCGTCCGAAGAAATCCTGCTTTCTTCAGCACCAGAAAAAGGATCTTCTCAACAACCCATGACAGCAGGATCACTGTTGCTGTCCAGGCAAAAAGCTCTGCCGTTTCCAGATAGATCTTGGCGCGATACATCTCATTTCCGATGGTCAGCCGTGCCTGGCCGATCACCTCCGCTGCAATGCCGCTCTTAAAGCCCATGCCCACGGCAAGAGAAAAAGCCGCGGCAATCTGGGCCCGGAGCTGTGGCAGTTCCACATAGGTAAACCTGCGAAAGCCCGTGATCCGATACACCAGTGTCAGCTCCGTCAGCTCCCGGCTCATCCCCTGAAGCCCCTTCTGTATATTCAGATAAGCGATGGGAAATGTCACCAGGACAACCACCGCAAAGGCTACCCATTCATTTCCGAACCAGATGAGAAGCAGGATGACAAAGCTCGCCACCGGTATTGCTTTTCCGAGACTGATAACCGGTGACAGAAAATCCCCCAGCAGTTTCTTCCTGTGTCCCGCATAGGCAAGAAGAAAGCCCATGCCTGTTCCGAGAAGGATTCCCAAAAGGATCCTGCCAAGGGTACGAAGCATCGTCAGCCAGAAATCCCCGGTCAACGCCAGCTTTCCCAGCGCCTGTACGCTCTCCCACGGACCTGCCAGAAGCACGGAATTATGTACCAGCAGAGAAATTCCCTGCCAGAGCAGAAGCCAGATAAAAATGATCAGAAGCTTTCTTTTCATGAAAAATCCCGCTTACGTTCTTAATTACTGAAGTA
Source organism: Eubacterium sp. (assembly GCA_017541035.1). Classification (GTDB taxonomy): domain Bacteria; phylum Bacillota; class Clostridia; order Lachnospirales; family Lachnospiraceae; genus Eubacterium_Q. Next base: position 4,344 of record JAFXZW010000064.1, read on the forward strand.
AAAATCCTCCTGCGGCATGGCTCCACCCACCGACTTCGGATCCTGATCAAAAAGCACCTGCAGATAACCGCTGACGATCCTCTTCATTTCCGAACCGGATATGGTAACGATATTGCACTCCGGGAGCGCCTTTTTCGCAATGGGTGCTTTTTCAATGATCCCGTATTCCGCGATCAGTTCCGCGGTAGCATCCTCATCTGTCTTACCGCGTCCGGCACTCTTTACGGCTTCCTTCATAAACTGATCAACCGCATCCGGATACTTCTCCAGGATCTCGCTTCTCACGATGGTAACTCCCGTGATCAGCTCGGAATCCACATCCAGCTGATCCCAGGCATCCGTCAGGGAAAAGGCTTTCTTCACCGCATCATTCTGGACCTGCGCCACAGTGGCAAAGGGCTGGGGGAGAATGGCGATCTTTTTCGGATCTTCCTTCAGGATCGATGCGATCTCTGTTGCCTCGGATTTAAACTCGACATTGCAATCCGTCACCCCATACCCCTTCAGAAGGTATTTCAGTACATATTCCGGTGTCGTTCCCTGGCCTGTGGAAAGAACGGTCTTCCCGGCAAGATCCTTGATGGATTTGATGCTTTCGTCTCCGGTCACACATTCCAGCACGCCCATGGTATTGATATAAAGCACCTTAACCTTGCCCTCGGTCTTCTTGTACAGAACCGCTGCCAGATTCGCCGGAACCAATGCGATATCCAGATCCCCGGAAATGACTCCCGCCGCGATCACATCCGCCTGGGTCTCCATGGTAAAGGAATATTTCCCTTCCGTTTCACCCTTCTCCGACCATTTCATCAGATTGACGAGTCCCATGGTTGTAGGGCCCTTCAGGGACCCGATGCGCAGAGTGACTTCCTCCTTTGCCTTTTCCGTCTCCTTTTCGGAAACCGCTTCCGTGGCTCCTCCTTCCTTATTCCCGCATGCACCAAGAATAAGAGTCATCACTAGAATAAGGGTCAGCGAAAAAACCCTGAATACCGCCTTCTTTAACCTCTTCATTTTCTCATTCCACCTCTATCGTCACTTCTTCTTCAACATTAGCAGGATACCGGTTCCGATACCTGCCAGCAGGAGGCACGTCGCCGCAGTCAACCCCTGCACATAAGGAACATTCAGATCCATATCCATGTATGATCCGTTCAAATGGTACTTCAGGATCGGCATCAGCTTCTGCCGCTGTCCCGGCTTGATGTGCTCCTTCATTTCCGCCTGCTCACCCAGAACCATCATGCTGCGGTGCTTCTTATACTCCCGCCAGGGAATGCCCTCCACGGAGGGGTTTCCCGTACGGGCAAAGTTCGCCCACATATCCATGGTCCGCTTCACCAGCTTCGGATCAGCAGGCTCGCCGGTATAGATCGTTTCCTGAGGATTTCCGAATACATACGCCAGCTCAACCGCATGACAGGCCCCTCGATAGGGAAGTGTGGAAGGAATGGTCCAATAATAAATGTACGCCTTCCCGCCATGATGAATATGTCCTTCCGCCTGTCGCAGCATGGGAAGCCGGAACATGATCTCTCCGTAGAATTCCGCCATCATCCAGATGGGATGCTTCTTGCCTTCCTTGATGAAGCTTTTCACCCTCTGCTGGTCCCAAATGGACATCCTTTTCAGATTATTCTCAAACATCACCGGGAGACCGAGACGATACGGCACGATGCCGCCAAGCTCACCAACCCAGTAATTGGATTCATTTGCATTGGTCCCCATCATAACATCCAAATGGGCCGTTTCACCTTCCAGCCAGCTCTTATACGGATTCAGGGGAATCAGCACTCCATCCCTCTGAGGAAAATTATTGTACTGATTGATCGCATGGTTCACTTTCCTGAGCTCGTCCTCCGAAAGCGCCATCAGATCATCCATCGTCCTGGCACCGCTTTCCTTAAGCAGTTTTTCCGTAAAGTTCCGGCATTCCTTCTTGGAATATGTCAGAGCCACCGAGCCGCTCTCCGCGATCACACGCCGGAACAACCCCCGGGCAGCCGGAGTGATGGGAAGCAGGGAAACGCTTCCTCCTCCCGCCGACTCCCCGAAGATCGTTACCGCATCGGGATTTCCTCCAAAGGAACGGATATTCTTTTTTACCCACCGAAGCGCGGCGATCTGATCCCAGATACCAAGGTTCGGTGCATCAGGATAATCCTCTCCTCCCGGAACATCGGAAAAATCAACAAAACCCATGAGTCCGGTCCGATAGCCCACAGTCACCATAATGATATCCGGATTCGCACGGACAAAATTCGTACCGTCGTAAATCGGATCCGCAGTCCCGCCCCAGCCGTAGGAGCCACCATGGAAAAAGACCATGACGGTCTTATTCTTCTCTGTATTGGCGGTATTCACCCAGATATTCAGATACAGGCAATCCTCTCCCTGGGGATAGTAGGATGCTCTTTCTGTCTCCCACTCCGTTTGAATGGGACTTTTCCCGTTATAATACGCTTCATAAACTCCGGCATCATGACCGGCAAGACGAGGCTTCTTCCAGCGAAGCGCGCCCACCGGCGGCTTGGCAAAGGGAATCCCCTTAAAAATCAGAATCCCATCCTCTGTCTTTTTCCCGACAAAAGTACCATTATGGCACTTCGCAGCAAGCGAGGGATCAAAATCCCCCGCCAGCAGTTTATTGACGCCGAAGCTGTCATGTATTTCCTGATTTGTCACTTTTTACTCCTGACTGCCCTCACCCCGGATGCCGAGCATCCGGGGTTTCAGGATACTGAACCAATATCCATGTTACCGTTTTCTGCGAAAACGGCTTGCGATCTTGATAAAGAAATTCCCCTTATCGTCCAGCTTCTTCCGCAGTTCACCGATGGTCACATCATTCTGTGAATTATGCGTTACCAGAGCCTGTGCCGTCTTAACGTAAAGCTCCTTAAAATGATCCATACTTTCATCCCGGTAAAGGCTGGCCGCATAGTCCATCATCAGCATCAGGCCTTCCTCACCGTCCAGGATTTCCATATCCAGCACGGTCTGGGAAGCCGCCTGATTCTGGCGGATCTCCACGGACTCCACATCCATTCCTTCCATTCCGCCCATATCACGGATATCCTGCTGATAAAGAAGGTAAGCGCACTCGCCTTCACCCACCTGATTACGGGTGTCAACGTACGGATAACAGCTGTGCTCGATACCCTTCTGTACCTGATCATGCACATCTGCGAAAAGATCGCGGAGAGTCATTTTATCATTAAAGCGGATACCTACCGGCAGATCCCGGAAAAGCAATCCCACGGTGGACATCATCTGCATATCCTCGCGTCCGTTGTAGATCCAGGACAGCTTGATATCATTTGCTTTGTTGTAAATGGAAATGGCCAGTGCCGCAACAGCAATAAAGAATTCGTTCCGGCTGATCTTGTAGATACGCTCCACAGCCTTCATCTGCGGCTGCTCGATACCCAGATCGGCAAAGATTTCACCCATGTCATTTTCACGGGACTTCGTATCCATCTTCGGATAGCTGGACCATTCGACACTGTCATAACGATCTTCAAAGTACTTTTTGCTTTCTTCATAGAAGGCCGTTCCGATGTCATCCTCACGCTTCTGAAGCATCAGATAATAGAAATCCGGATCCGGCTGCATACCCGCGTAGATCTTGCCGATATTTCCCATAAATACCTTCAGACTGGTGCCGTCAAAAAGGGTATGATGTACATCAAAGAAGAGATATCCGTACTTTTCCGTTTCAAAAACGCGCACGCGGTAAAGCGGGCTGTTGATGATCTTGAATGGCTGTACCAGAGTATCCTTCACACTGGCCAACTCAAATTCACTCAGTTTTTCAACGATTATCTCACGTTCTACCTCAGGCGTATACCTCTGAACGACATTCCCGTCCTCGGTAAAATGATAGGTGGTCAGCAGGGCCGGGTGATTACGGATTACCGTTTTCATGGAATCCACCAGCTTCTCTATCTCAAACATTTCCTTATCGAATCTGGTCATGGAGAAGAGATTATACATGGTGGACATGGGAGTGTAGAGCTGATAATCCACCATATACAGCTGCTCGGCCGTAAGAGGATGATCCTTCTTCATGGCCTCCGCATTTTTCTCCTCCGGAGACTCTCCGTCGCTTTCCGCTGCCTTTGCCTCATACAGCTCGGCGATCTTCTCCGGTGTACGTCCGCGGAAGATCTCGCTGGCCTGCAGTCCGGGCAGTCCGCTCTCTACGATCACCTTGATGGAAGCAAGGGAATCTCCGCCCAGCTCATAGAAATCATCATGGATTCCGACCTGATCCACCTTCAGCACCTTGGCCATGGCAAGGCACAGCTTCTCCTGTGTTTCATTCTCCGGTGCCACATACTCTGTCCGGAAATCGGAAGCATCCGGCTGGGGAAGAGCCTTGCGGTCCATTTTCCCGTTCGGCTTAAGAGGAACGGAATCAATCTTCATGTAATAGGCCGGGATCATGTAATACGGAAGACGTTTGGACAGCTCCTCCCGCATGAAACCGGAATCCACCTTCACATCTGCTGTATAGTAAGCGCAGAGATAGCTCTTGCCGTTCTCTTCAAAGCCTCTGGCTGCCGCCCAGTCAATACCCAGAACCTGCTTTACCGCTGCCTCGATCTCTGCCGGCTCGATACGGTTTCCGTTGATCTTGATCATATCACCGGTCCGTCCCAGCAGAACGTAATTTCCGTCTTCCTGCTTCCGCGCAAGATCTCCGGTGTGGTAAACGCCGTTCACGAAGGCCTTTGCACTCTCCTCCGGCAGGTTGATATAACCGCGTACATAGGGATTCTCGAAACAGAGCTCACCCATTTCACCGTCTGCCACCTCATTTCCATCCTCATCCAGCAGGGTGATCTTCGTCTCCACCTCCGGCTTTCCGATGGGGCAGGATTCATAGGAGCGGTCAATCTTGAACACGCCGACAGCAAAACCGCTTTCGGAGCATGCGTAGATGTTGATCAGATCCAGTTTCTTGTTATAGACGTTATTTGCCGGTTCACTTCCCACAAAGAGCATGCGCAGGAAGGGGCCGGTTGTATTGCCCAGCATACGGACGTAGGAAGGAGTCAGGAAGGTAATGCTGATCCTCTTCTCCAGGAATAAGCGCCTCAATGCTCCGGGGTTCTTGATGGTTGCATAGCCAACTACATATACCCGGACATTCGGAACACTGAGACAACGCAGGATCACAATGACCGAAGCGACAAAGTTAAAGGGTGCAAGCAGCGCCAGACGATCCTTCTCCGTAAAGGGTTCCTTTCCATCCAGCATGATGGAATCGATCGCTCTTCCCAGATTACCGAATTCGTGCAGCACGCCCTTGGGATTACCGGTAGTTCCGGAGGTGTAGATTGCATAAGCCGCGTCATGTTCATCCACGGGTTCATGCCCACTCAGTGCATCGAAATGCATGACCTCTTCCCAGTTCGCCATGGAAAGTTCTGCCTTACAGCCGCAGTCCTCACGAATATAGGCAATTCTTTCAGGGGCATAGGTATCCTCCACCAGAGCCCAGGCCGCTCCGGCCTTCCAAACACCCACCATCGCCACAACAGGAAGGACACCACGAGGCAGATTGATCAAAACAAAATCTTCTTTTCCGATTCCGTTCTTTTTCAGATAGGCATAAACCTTGCCGGACATATCATCCATCTGAGCATAGGTCAGACCTTTTGTATAAACCTCGTCATAAATAAATGCATGGCTTGGATTATTCTGTGTATACTGCTCCAGCTGATCTAAAATGTACTGCATTCTCTTTCTCCTTCCTGTTATGCAAAATATTCTAGTTATCCACACTGTAACGTCTCAGGTTTCTATCCTCCCAAATAGTCGTGCTTTAACTTCTCTATTTTATCATATTCCCCTCATCCGGTACAAGGCTTTTTCCCACCTTGAATCCTTTTTTCAAAAGTGCTATGATTAGCCTCAACAAAAGGAGAAATAGTCATGGATACGTTGGATATTTTACGGCAACTCTGTATCATTATCGTTGCAGCCAAGATCTTCGGATTACTGGCGCGCAAAATCAAAGCGCCTCAGGTCGCCGGCGAGATCATCGCAGGTCTTCTGATCGGTCCCAGTGCCTTCGGCTGGGTGCAGTCCTCGGACTTCCTGTCCGGTCTGGCGGAAGTGGGCGTGATCATCCTGATGTTCACCGCCGGTCTGGAGACGAATATCTCCGATCTGAAAAAAACAGGTGTCAAGGCCACCATCATCGCCTGTGCCGGCGTATTCATCCCCCTCGTCTGCGGCACTCTGCTCTACATGGCCTTTTACGGATGGTCAGCAGTCGGAACGGAGGAATTCTACCGTGCCATTTTCATCGGCACCATCCTGACGGCAACCTCCGTCAGCATCACTGTGGAAACCCTTCGGGAAATGGGTAAGCTCCAGGGAGAACTTGGCCAGACCATCATGAGTGCGGCCATTATCGATGACGTGATCGGCATCATCGTACTGACGGTCGTGATCGGTTTCAAGAAACCCGACTCGGCAGTCACCAGCGTACTGCTCCGCACGGGCGCCTTCTTCCTGCTTGCTCTGGTGCTTGGCGTCATTATCTACAAGCTATTCAAATGGTATGACAGCCGCCATCCCCACACACGGCGTATCCCGATCCTCGGAATCGCTCTTGCCTTTGCCCTTTCCTACGTTGCGGATAAATACTTTGGCGTAGCGGACATCACGGGAGCGTATGTAGCCGGTGTCATTCTCTGCCAGCTGCGGGATTCGAAATACATAACCGAAAAAATGGATATCAATTCCTACATCATTTTCGGTCCCGTCTTCTTCTGCAGTATCGGACTGTCTACTAACGTCCGTACTCTGGATATGACTATCCTCTGGTTCTCTCTGGCTTTCGTGGCCGTAGGACTCGTGTCCAAGATCATCGGCTGCGGGATAACCGCTCGTATTCTGGGATTTAAGGGACACAACGCCCTGAAGGTAGGCTGCGGAATGATGACACGCGGCGAAGTAGCCCTCATTGTAGCCCAACGGGGTCTGAAAGCAGGCATGCTTGAGCCGGCTTACTTTACCTCCGTCATCCTGCTGATCATCACCAGTTCCATCCTGACGCCGCTTCTGCTAAAGGCACTGTATGCAAAGGATCCCCCGGAGGAAAAAGCGGTTCAGACGAATGTACAAAAAGAAAATGAGCTGCGGGTTTAAGCCCGCAGCCCAAAGAGGGGGGATTAATAAGAGATTGTCGCTTTTCTCCCGCTTTTTCAGTGTGTCAGAAAAAGGGAGTCAGAGATTATCTGCTACTGTCACCGGCCTTGAAACGGATATTTCCAAATTCCCGTTTCCTGTCCGGAGTTCATCGATCATTTCCTTCAGGGAAACGCCCGGCTTCACCGTCACAAGATAACTGATCTTGTACAGGCTTCCCATGTTCGTTGTCTTCACTTCTTCAATCCTGTAAGAAGAGAGATATTTATCAAATGTACTGTCAAACTTTCCTTCGAAATCCAGGTTCTCCGGCACCATGATCTTCAGCATACGCTCCCCGTCACTTCGTCCGCCGAAGCCGCTTATATCAAGCACCAGCATCAGCACGGAGATCACTATCGTGAAGACGCCTGCGATTCCCAGATACCCCATACCGGTTGCCAGACCGACTGCCATAGCTTCAAAGATTGCCGCAATCTCCTGCCCCTTTCCCGGTACGGAACGGAAACGGACGAGACTGAAGGCACCGGCTACTGCCACGCCGGCTCCCAGATTGCCGTTTACCAACATGATCACCATCTGTACGGCAGCGGGCAGTACAACCAGCGTTACGAGGAAGCTGCGGGAGGGCTTATTTTTGATCTTATACAGGAGGGCGATCACAAGCCCGCACACAACAGAGCAAAGTGTTGCCAGCAGAAAATCCTGCCCGGTCAAAGTTGTCGAAGTAAAAACCGAATCAAAAATCAAACTGTTAAGCATACACCATCACTCCTTTCTTTCCAGCGTAAACTGCATGTTCATTTCGTTTTATCTGCTGCCTGAGAGACATCGCTCTCGCAGTCATCACCTCGTAACCCCTTCCGTATTTGGAGAAGGTTGCGGGGAATATCGAAAGCTCACTGAAGATCCTCGCCAGCTCCATGGGAAAGGCATTTGCGATCTTCACTTCCATCAGATACTGACCCGGCTGCAGAAGCTCTTCTCCCTGCGGACCGGATGTCAGCTCCAGGTCCTCTGTTCTCCAGCGAATCTCTCTGTCAAATGTGATCCGCAGCTCCGGATCTGCGATGCCCTTCATGGCAATCCTCTTATAGGATATCGCCATTGCCGGTCTCATCCCTTCATTTCCCGCAAGCATACTGTCGATCTCCGATTTGATCTGTGACCTTTTTGCAAGCTCCCCTTCCCCATCCAGGTATGTCTTAGCTTCACCGTAGGGCGCATCAATCCGTCTTTTATATACCACGCCATCGTATTTTTTCTTGATTTCGATAAAGGAGGTCTCTCTTCTGTCCTTCGGAGTCCCGTAGGTTCTGAGTCTTAACTTCTCCTTGTAAAGCGGTTTTTCCAGAGATCTCCGGATCAGCTGATAATCCGGTGTATCATAGTAAATATTCAGAATGTCCGTCTCCCCGTACTGATCCACTTCCGCGATGTCCTTCAGCCTGTTGCGAAGCAGAGTATACTGTTCCTTTGTAAGGAGATATTTTACTTCCACTCTTTTGAATACTTCCTGAAACAACATGCGGATCACCTCTTTTCCATCACCGTTTTCTCTGTTACTGACGCTATCTTAACCTGTCAATCTGAAAGAAAGCTTAAAAAATAACGGATTTTTTTAATTTTTCAAAACAAAAAGACGGAACCCTTTTTCGGATCCCGTCCTTTTGAATATTCACTCAGCTGCTGCTATTGTCTGTCGAAATATTTCTTTCCTCCGTTCGGATAGAAAAATGTGCGGATATAGCCATCCCGGGAAACAACTACAAAGGCATTGTCCCTTTCCCGGTAATAAACATCATCTCCATCTTCCTTTTCCAGTTTATGGAGACTTGCCGGATCCCTGATCACGTCATTGGCTGCCGCCACATAGGCTTTTGTATCCGAAAAGCCCATTTCTATACCGTGCTTCTCAAAATGTTCATCCAGAAGCTTCTTACTCCGAAAACGATACTCCTTATTCTCAGTCGACGCCTCGGTCTTCTTTTCGGTTTCCGACGGTTTTTCCGTTTGAACCTCGGTCTTTTCTTCGGTCTTATTCGCGGTCTTCTCTTCAGTCTTTTCTTCTGTCTTTTCTTCTGTCTTTGTCCCGGTCTTCTCTTCCGTCGGGGCTTCCGTATCCTTCCCGACCTGTGTCGACCCGGTCGCTTCCTGCGTATTCTCCTGCGAATTTCCCTTCTCCGTGGTAACAACGGTAAGTCCACCGTCCTGGCCGCCTGTACCGGAACCCGATGAATCATTATCCCGGAATTTTAATAAAAGGATAACTGCCGCTATGACAAGACCGATCAGAATAACCGCAATCAGGATCTTTCCACTGAGATGATTATCTTCTTTTTTCGGATCGTTCTTCTGTCCCATTTATTCACCCTGACTGCTATCGTTCTGTACAAAAGCACTGTCCGTTACAGATTCATCCGTTATGCTCTCAGCCACAGAAAAGGCTGAATCCGCATCTCCCGGAAGATCATAGTCCTTCCGCCCTGCTTCTTCGGTTTGCTGACCATAGGCCTGTCCTGCGTCGGGCTGCTGACCATACCCCTGCCCTGCGTCGGGCTGCTGACCATAACCCTGTCCTGCGTCGGTCTGCTGGCCGTAGGCCTGTCCGGCATCGGGCTGCTGACCATAACCCTGTCCTGCATCGGGCTGCTGAACATAACCCTGCCCTGTGCCGGGCTGCTGACCGTAGGCCTGCTGCTGGTATGCTCCCTGCCCGCCGTAAGCCTGCTGATCATAACTTTGCTGGCCGTAACCCTGCTGCTGATAGGTTCCCTGCCCGCCGTAAGCCTGCTGGCCATATCCCTGCTGACCATATGTCTGCTGGCCGTAAGGTTGCTGGCCATAAGACTGCTGCCGGTATGCTCCCTGCCGGCCATAGTCCTGTTGACCATATCCCTGTTGCGGATCGTAGGACTGCTGACCATAATTCTGCCGAGAGTAAGCCTGCTGGCCATATCCCTGCTGACCGTATGTCTGCTGGCCGTAAGGTTGCTGGCCATAACCCTGCTGACCGTAACCCCGTTGCTCATTCTGCTGACCATAACTCTGCTGTGCCTGCCAGGGTGCGTAGCCTCCCTGTGCCTGTGCCGGATACTGTACATTTCCCTGAGGCAGATCCCTGTTAAAGGGGGCATAGGCATTGGCTCCCGGTGCCGGTACGCCGCGCATGGCAGGAACCACACCGCTGTAAGGCTTCTTTGAAAGCATAAAGAAATATAATCCCGTAAAGAAAAACGCCAGTGTTTCAATAACCAGAATCGTGATGGTGATTCCTTTGCTTCCTGATGAGTAGAATATAGCATTGATGCTCTTGGTTGCGATCACGGTAACCATGACAAATGTGAGGCCGATCAGATAAAGGATCGTCGGAACGATCCACCCGTCCGGTCGATTGGTCCGGTCGAACTTTTTCGCCGATGTCGCCGAAACAATATAGGCGGCATAGGATAAGATGCCTCCGACGATAACCATATCAAACTTCCAGTCTCCCAGCGTGGTGGAAACATTTCCCTTGCTTCTGATAACAACATAGATGATCAGCATCACGACCTCAAGGATCAGGAAAATTCCGGTCATCATGATAAATGCAGAATACTTCCGGATATTTGCCACAAAAAGGACGACCGCAGCGGAAAGAAGCCCCAGCGTTGCAAGTGACTCCAGGATTGCCGCAGACAGATAAACAGTCTTGTCTCCTCCGTTGGCATATCTCGACTTCATCAATTCGACGGTCATCTTCCAGCTATCCACCAATGAGATTCCGCGAAGCACAGCCAGGGTAAGCCAGAAAAAACCGGCTGCCAGATTAAAGCCATTTTGTCTTTGATGATTCATAAGCCCCCTCCTTATCATCGATATGATACCCAACCGACTCGACTATTCGCTATCATCTCCCAAAATTGCCGGATCCAGGCCCTTTCGCGCAAGGAAGCCGAATCCCAAAGCATTCGGTCCGGTGTGAGCACCGATGGTATTATTAATGATCCCCAGCTTATACTCACGATCCACCTTGATTCCCATTTCTTCTTCTATGCGGTCTGCCAGCTCCTGAGCCGAGGGTTCATTGAAGGTATGCACAACATACATATAACGCGGATCCGGATCCATTTCCTTTCCGATCCGGAGCAGCTCATTAATGGCTCTCTTCCGTGTCCGCACCTTTTTCAGAGGGAGGATCTTCCCCCCATCCAGATGAAGAATGGGCTTGATATCGAGCATGGTACCGAAAGCTCCGCTGAAAGCGGAAAGCCGTCCGCCCCGTACCAGATATTTCAGATCATCCACCACAAACATAGCCTTGAAATTCATTTTCACTGCCTCGATACGGTCCCGGATCTGCTCCATGGTCTTGCCTTCCTTCTGCATATCCCTCGCCATGTAAAGCATGAGGCCCGCTCCGCCGGATTCATTCAGGGAATCCATAACGATAATCTTGGATTCCGGATACTGTTCCATAAGCTCCTCAGCCACTCTGTGACAGGTGTTGTAGCTCATGGAAAGCCCGGAGGAACAGATGATGGCCAGAATGTCCTTTCCCTTCTTCAGTTCTTCCTCGAAAGTACGACGTGCGCGGTCGGGATTCACGCCCGAAGACTTGGCCGTTTCTCCCGCATCAAGCCGCTTGTAGAATGTCTCCTCATCCAGCAGGATCTCATCACCGTAGATCACATCATCTCCCTCAAAGTAATAATACTGCGGGAGGATCAGGATGCCTTCTTTTTTTGCATACGCCGGATGTACGTCCGTATTGACATCCGTGATCAGTGTAAATTCCCTCATCTGATAAACCTTCCTTGTCCCATATGTCATTGAATTCCAGTCATTCTGCCGGGGCAGAATCTCCCTCTATATTTTACAGGAAAAAGCACCGAAAAAGCAACTTCTTTTTTTGCAGAATGCACAAACTCCGGAAAATACAAAAGGGACATTTTCATCGGTATCCTCTAAGGATACCAACCGAAAATGTCCCCTTATATGATCCTGCAGACCGGAATTATTCGATCGTCAGAATATCAGCGAAGCCTGTTACTTCAAATACTTCATTGACAACCTCGCTAACATTCTTTACAACCATGCTTCCATTCTGGTTCATGGTCTTCTGCGCCCAAAGAAGGACACGCAGTCCTGCGGAAGAAATATAATCCAGCTTCTCGAGATCCATAATCAGCTCAGTAATTCCATCCAGGGATGACTTCAGCTCTGTCTCGAGCTCGGGAGATGTGGTTGTATCAAGTCTTCCCTCCAGAGCAACTGTGAGAACGCTGCCTTCCTGTGTTTTGTTGATCGTCATTTTTAGTTACCTCCTTTACCTTACAGGTTCTTCTTTATCGTTAAAATATTTTTACCATCTCGATACTCATAAGCAATATCATCCATGGTTTTTTTCACCAAAAAGATTCCCAGTCCTCCGATGGGGCGCTCTGCTGCTCCCAACGTGATGTCCGGATCCTCCTTCTCCAGTGGATTATAGGGTTTTCCCTGATCCTGGAATGTGATCGCCACTTGAGCAGGTGACTCCGCACTTTTGCTAACCTCTATGGTGGCCATACCACCCTTTTGAGGATGATATGCGTAATTTGCGATATTACCGAAAAGCTCGTCTATTGCGACATCGATCTGCATCTGTGTTTTTACAGAACAGCCCAGTTGTTCAAGCTCCTGATTAACAAACTCAGTCACTTTTTCAACATTTTCTAGAACTGCTTCTACGGTGATTCGCTTAGACTCATCCCCCATCTTATCACCTTCCCTCTCAGCCAGATTCCTCGTTGCGATATGATTGTAGCAAAACTAACCCCCATCATTCAAGCTTTTTTCAAATATTTTTTTGATTGTACATAATAAAATACAAAATGATGGCTTTTTTTATTCTATTTGGACTCCATAACCGCAAGATTCTTACGTATGAAGTCACAGCGCTGTTCAACACAGAGAACGGAACGCAGGGGATCCTCCGGCGTGTTGAAGACATAGTCCACAAGCTTTTCCACCGTAGTTGTCGCAACATGCATCCGCGTATCACTGGATGCGTAGTAAATGAATACTTCCCCTTTATCATTTACGACAGCACCGTTGGAGAAGACCACATTTGACACATCTCCCACTCTTTCGCGTCCCAGAGGAGCCAGGAAATATCCCCCCGGTTCGGCGATCACCTTCGACGGATCCGCAAGATCCGTTGCGAAGCAGTAGAGTACATAACGAAGTCCCGCTGCCGTATTCCGCACGCCGTGGGCAATATGGATAAAACCCCTTTCGGTTTTGATGGGCGGCGCTCCCGCTCCGTTCTTAACTTCCGTGATAGTATGATATTTCCTCTTGCTGGTGATGATTTCTTCATCGATCACCGCATGTGTGATATCCTCGCAAAGACCGAAGCCGATGCCTCCGCCGGACCCCGTATCAATGAAGTCATCCATGGGGCGGGTATAGAAGGCATATTTTCCGTCAATGAATTCCGGGTGCAGAACCACATTCCTCTGCTGGGGAGAACGCTTTGTCCGGAGATTCGGCAGGCGCTCCCAATTGACCAGATCCTTCGTTCGAACGATACCTGCCGCAGCCACCGCAGCCGACAGATCGGATACGCTTTCATCCTTTGACTCGGAACAGAATACCCCGTATATGTATCCATCCTCATGCTGGGTGAGCCGCATGTCATAGACATTCGTCTCCTGCTTCTCCGTATCCGGAAGCAGGATCGGATAATCATGAAAACGGAAACCGTCAATGCCTGTCTCGCTCTCCGCCACAGCGAAGAAGCTCTTCCGGTCATTTCCCTCTACGCGAACAACCAGGTAATACCTGCCGTCTTTGTAAATTGCGCCGGAATTCATGACTGCATTGACGCCCAGGCGTTCCATGAAATAAGGATTCGTCTCCGGGTTCAGATCATATTTCCAAAAGAGCGGGATATGCTGGCGGGTCAGAACCGGATAACGGTAACGATCATAGATCCCGTTATAAAAATCCGTTTTCTCATTTTTTCTGGCCACAAGCTTCTCGTACTTTTCTTTTTCGATATAGTATCTTTCGTGCATATTAACTCCTTACCAGACTTACGGGAACAGTGCCAGGATCGTATTGGCACGGCTTACGGACAGCGCCTCCATATTGTTCAGGAGGATCACGTCATTCACCTTCTTATCCTTCACAAACTGAGTCAGATTTCCTTCATAGTAACGGTAATCGATGACATAGACATACTGATAATGGTCAACCAGGAATGGAGCAAAGGCATTCCCGTAGGATTCCTTGATCAGCACGCAGGCAGAGCCGTCTGTGATCGTCGGATTCTCGATCACGGTATAGGGATTGTCACCACCGATAAAGCAGTTGTATTTGGACGTACGCGCCCATTCAGACACGTCCCGAATGACATTCCAGTTCATCTGCTCACCGTTATTATCCGTGAACACTTCATCATTTGTTCCGTTGGGCACGAAGGCCAGAACGGTATCGGGGTTATTTCCAAGCTTCGGGGACTGCTCGGAAGACGCATAGAAGGTTCCAAGGAAGCCGTCAAAACTGTAGGTCTTCTTGAAATAATCCGTGGAATGCGGTTCGATACCCTTGGACTTACACCATGCTTCATACGCATAATAAGCGCCCATCACTGTCCAGTGGTGATCCGTCCGGAAATAAATGTACTCCGCATTGTGGCGGAGGATATTATCATGAGCGGGTACCGCCTTAACCTTATCGTCCATCAATCCGTAAATGTAATTGATGGCCTCTTCCTGACTGGATCCGCCCAGTTCGTCCTGGATCTCCTTTCCCAGAAGCGCTCCCCAGGCAGTGGGTGCCAGGATATCATATAATGTCACATTATCCGGAAGCTTGGAACGTACGGTATTGACCATACTTGCATAGTATTCCGAATTATCCTTGTTGAAATAATAAATACTGAATGCCTGACCATCCATGATGTACAGCGTTCCGATGGTTTCCTCGAAATCGCCGTGCTTGGTACCGTCCGGCAGCTTCTCCGTGGTTGCCTCCGTCGTCAGAGGTTCCACCTGTTTTTCCGTGGAGGGATTTACCGCCTGGGTGGTATCTTCCTTCTTCGGAGCCGCTGTGGTTCCGGTATCGATGATCCCCGCCTTTTTACCACTGTCCGGGCTGTCGGGGATATCATCCGCCTTCTTGGAAATGTCACCGTGGATCTCATTTCCATGCAGACCGTAGAGTTCCTTTACGCTGCTTCCCTGTCCCAGCATCTTCTCACGGGTGGGATAGGTATCCGTGTACCAGGTTCCCATATCCTGGAAGAAGCTTCCCTTCCAGAGTCCCGCCCAGGTGAGTTCCGGGAAGGTGGCAAGCTTACGCTTCTCGATCTCCGATTCCTCCGGCCGGAGCCAGATCAGGAATCCGATGATCATAAAAATGATCAGCGTAAGATAAAAGCCGTAAACCCGTATCATGCTCCAAAACTGTCTGGAACGCTTCACACGGCGCTTATATTCCGGACTGATTTTTTTCTTAGCCATATTTTCTCCTCTTCGAAGTAATTCCTCCGGGCACTTGGCTTCCGGAGCTGCCTTTTTCTAGAAATTGTTATACAGGAAGGGCTGGTATCCGCTTCCCGCCATGAAAATGACACCCAGAATCAGCGCCAGGAGCGAAATTACCGTCTTCCAGCCATACACAAGTCCGGCTGACATTTCCCTGCTTTTTACCACACCCTCAAAGGCCTTCCGGATATTGCGGAAGAGCGGCGTGCAGGCCAGGATCGCAATGATGAAAATGAAAATGTTATTCTGCAGTGTAACCGTGATCACCTGAGATGAAAAGCCCTCTCCGAATCCGAAGAAGCCCTTCAGCGCCGTTCCCAGCTGACTGAAATCCGTGAACCGGAAGATCAGCCATCCCAGGTTGAAGACAAATACCACATAGATATGCGCCAGTACCTTCGGCATCCTTATCTCTCTCTTGCTCAGCGCATTATCCAGAGAGATAAATACGAAATAATAGAAGCCCCAGATCACGAAGTTCCAGGTCGCTCCATGCCAGACACCGGTCAGAAGCCAGACGATCAGAAGATTAACCTTCGTCCGTGCGCTGCCCTTCCGGCTGCCGCCCAAAGGAATGTATACATAGTCCCGGAAGAAGAAGCTAAGCGTCATATGCCACTTGCGCCAGAATACCTTGATGGAATCCGCACAGTAGGGATAATCGAAGTTTTCCGGATAGATAAAGCCCGCCATCTGTCCCAGACCGATAGCCATATCCGTATAAGCTGAGAAATCGAGATACATCTGAAGTGAAAAGAAAATGGAACCTATCCAGATACCAAGGGTCGGCATTTTAGCCAGATCCTCCGACATGGGAAGCAGCGTGTCAGCCACCTTACCCATCTGATCCGCCAGGATCACTTTCTTGGCCAGGCCGAGAGAGAACCGATAGATACCCGCAGCCATATTGGCTGTGGAGATCTTTCTCCGTACCATACCGGCTTTCATATCGCCGTAACGGACGATGGGGCCCTGGGATACATGGTGAAAGCAGACAACGTACAGCAGGAAGTCACGGACATCATCCTCCGCGTCACATTTTCCCGTGTAGACGTCGGCTACATAAGAAATGAGTTTGAAAATGTAGAAGGAAAGACCAAGCGGCATAGCCACTGTCATGAAGAAGCCCGCGTACTTGAAGAAGGCAAGAACCGCCACCAGCATACCGATGGTGGTCCACAGCATCAGCGGGCTGCCCTCCGTTTTCTGGATCTGGCGTCCGCCGATCCATGCGATCAGTGTACAAAGGAACAGAACCAGCAATCCTCCGATACCGGCGAACAGGTAGAAGATCAGAGAAAAAATGAGGAGCACCCTGTTCTGATACCTGACATTGGAATCCGTCCGCGTCAGCACGACCTGATTAACGATCAGGAAAATGGGCAAAAAGCATACTGTAAAGATTAATGTGGAAAATGACATTTTAATCCCCCGTGATTTCAGGTTTCCGCCTGTGCGGAATACCCGATCCTGTTATCCTTATTTGGTCAGGACATACGAAGTGATTATAGCATACTATTCCTGTTCTGTCACGTTTTTTATGTTAACCCGATATGTCTATCTGTCATGACGTTCCTGATGCGCAGGCCACCCGCTGCGCCACATACCCGGCACCTTTTCGATCGATATGATTGAAACACCGTAATCGAGCAGGAGGGGGATTATTCCTCTCCTGCTCGATTGTCAGATCAGCTGTATTTTACTCTTCTCTCTCCTCTCCCAAAGTCTGGTCGGGGAAAATGTTCTTCTTTCTTACGATCTTCATGCTGGCATTCTTGATAAACTCCTCATCACGAAGTTTGACACGAACGATCTGTTTATAAAGCGGGCGCCCCTTATTGACCTTGTCCTTGAGTTTCTCGAAGTAGGCCAGGTTGCCGCGGTGCTCTTCGTCAGGATAGATCTCAGCCACGATCTTGGACTGCTCTTCATAAACGAGAACCTCCGCTACAGCATCGTCCCTGGCAAGATCCATTTCCAGCTCCTCAGGCGAAATGTTCTCGCCATTGCTGAGAATGATCAGATTCTTCTCCCGTCCCGTGAGGACGATGAAACCGTCTTTCGTAACGTAACCAAGGTCTCCGGTGCGGTACCAGCCGTCTTTTAACACCTCTTCGGTTGCTTCCTCATCCATGTAGTAACCCTTCATGACGAGATCGCCCCGGAACTGGATCTCTCCATCATCGGAAACACGAACGTCAATGCCGGGGACAAGCTGTCCGACGGAACCATCCAGATGGTGATGCGGCCGGTTTACAGCGGTACAGGGAGAGCACTCGGTAGTTCCGTATCCGTTGAGGATCTCGATACCCCAGGTACGGAATTCCTTTACATATTTGGAGTCAAGGGGTGCTCCGCCGCAGATGATGTACTCCAGTCTTCCTCCGAAGGCTTCATGGATCGATGCATAGGTCTTCTTCCTTACATCTATTCCCATCTTAAGAAGCAGATTCGTGGACTGCATCAGAGCACGGAAAGCTTTCTCCTTTCCTCTTTTCCGGATCTCGCTCCAGATCTGACGATGGAAGAATTCAACAAAAAGCGGCACCAGGAACATAGTCTGAGGGCCAAAATCCTGCATATCCTTCTTCACCTTTTTCAGGCTCTTGTTGATGTAGGCGGATGTCCCATGATTCAGGACCATAAGAATACCTACCACCAGTCCAAAAGCATGATGGAAAGGAAGAACAGCGACTACCGATCCCTCCAACCGGAAAAGCTTACAGGTCTGATTGATTTCGAAGGTAATATTCCTGTTGGTAAGTTCAACCCCCTTGGAGGTACCGGAGGTACCGGAGGTAAAGAGGATGGCTGCGGTTTTATCGGGATCCAGCTCATAGCGCAGAAAATCATTCTTTCCTTTTGCGATCAGTTCCCTTCCTTCCTTCAGCATATCTTCGAATTCATCGAAGCCGAAGATCTTGCGCCCACTCTTTTTCTTCACCTTATCCTTAAAGGTTTCACTGATAAAGACTGTATTGGCGTCTCCCTTCCGAAGCAGGTTCAGAAGCTCATCCTCCGGAAGTCCTTTGTCGATAGCTACAGCAACATTTCCACCCAGGATTGCTGCAAAAAAGGTAACGATCCACTCATAAGAATTCTCCCCGATAATGGCCAGATTCCTTCCCCTGAGTTTTTTCTGAAACATCCATGTTCCCAGGGCATTCACGTCATTATACAGATCTCCGTAGGTCTTGCGTATCACCTGCTCTTCTTCAGGATAATAAAATGCCACTTCATCCGGTTGAGTTTCTGCCTTGCCGGCCAGCAGGTCCTTCAGATCGCGGATCTGCGTAAGCTCATAATAGGGATAAGCCTTGTTCTTCATTTTCTTCTCGCTTTCCGTAATGAGGAGCTGCCTTATACAAGGCAGCCCCCTATCTAAACACATCATCTTCCTGATTTCAAAAGTATTCGGATTACCTCTTCACTTCGTTAAAGCCTTCCCGTGCTGCATAATGTGTATGCAGGAGCTTATGTGCCTTATGGGAATTGGGCTCATCGAGAAACTTCTCATACAGTTCGATGATCTGCGGATTATTGTGGGACTGGCGGATCTCCTGTCGCTCATCCTCTGAATACAGGGCCTGCGCTCTCTTCTCCTTGTAGGTATCGATGATGTCATCGTCCTCATTTGGAAGAAAACATGGCCGGATATAAGGCTGGCCGCCGCCATTGATGCAACCGCCGGGGCATCCCATAATCTCGATGAACTGGTACGGGGAATTCCCCTCACGGATCTGATCCAGCAGTACCTTTGCGGATTTCATGCCGGATGCAATGGCTACCCGGACAGTTGTTCCGTTGATATCAACACTTGCTTCACGTATCCCGGCATCATGGCCGCGCACTTCCGTAAATGTGATCTCCTTCTTCTCCTGACCGGTCAGCTTGAAATAAACCGTCCGGAGAGCAGCCTCCATAACACCGCCGGTAACACCGAAGATTACGCCTGCACCGGAGTAATCTCCCATGATATCCTGATCCCATTCTTCCTCGGGAAGACGCTGGAACATGATACCGCTGCGACGGATCATCCGGGCCAGTTCCCGGGTGGTGATGACTGCATCCACATCCGGATAGCCGGTTGCCGCCTCGCCGTCTCTCTCCTTCTCGAATTTCTTTGCCACGCAGGGCATAACGGATACCACGAAAATGTCCTTCGGATCCACTCCATGCTGTTCAGCCCACCAGGACTTGATCACTGCTCCCTGCATCTGGTGCGGGGATTTACAGGTGGACAGATGCGGCAAAAGATCACCGTAATTATATTCCGCATAATTTACCCAGCCGGGTGAACAGGATGTGATCATAGGCAGAGTTCCGCCGTTCTTCAGGCGTCCCAGCAATTCCGTTCCCTCTTCCATAATGGTGAGGTCAGCGCCGAAATTCACATCATATACCTTTGCAAAGCCCAGTCTCCGCATAGCCGCTATCATTTTACCGGTCACCGGTGTTCCTACAGGATAGCCGAATTCTTCACCCAGTGCCGCGCGGACAGCGGGTGCCGCCTGGGCGATCACAACCTTGCCGGAACGGAAGGCTTCATCCACCTTATCGATCTCGGAATGCTCCATCAAAGCACCGGTAGGGCACACATTGACACACTGCCCGCACTGGATACACGGAGAATCCGCAAAGCTGCGGTTTTCAGCCGGTGATACAATGGTATTGAATCCCCGGTTCTCAAAGCCCAGGATGCCCATACCGTGGGCGTTCTGGCAACGCGCAACACACCGTCCGCAGAGGATACATTTGGACGTATCCCTTACGAGTCCCGGAGCCAGATTGTCAAAATAGGTCTTTGTATGCGTACCGGCAAAGGCATCATCCCTTGCTCCGGTCAGCTTTGCTACATGCAGCAGCTCACAGTATTCGTTCTTCTCGCACTGCTGACAGTTCTTGTTATGATTGGACAGCAGCAGCTCCACGCTGGAACGGCGGGCCTCCACAGCTGTCGGTGAGGAGATACGTACCTCCATGCCCTCTGCCACGGGATAAACGCAGCTGGCCACAAGGCCGCGTGCGCCGGTAGCCTCCACCAGGCAGACACGGCAGGAACCCAGGTTGCACTCTCCGTGATTGAAGGTACAGAGGGAGGGAATTTCGTATCCGCAGGACTTTGCTGCTTCCAGTATGGTCATCCCCTCTTCCACTTCGTAGGGAATGCCTTCGATCTTGATATTTATCTTCGCCATAGTCTCTCTCCTCCCTTCCATTACTGTTTGGAAATCGCACGCATGCGGCAGGTGCTGATGCAGGCGCCGCACTTGATGCATTTCGTCGTGTCAATGGTATAGGAGGGAAGCTTATGACCTTCCGGTGTGTAATCGGTCTTTTGGATCGCGTTTACCGGACAGCCCTTGGCGCAGAGTCCGCAGCCCACGCACTTCTCCTTGTTGATCACATATTCCATCAAGTTCTTGCAGACATGAGCAGGACATTTCTTATCCCGGATGTGAGCAATGTATTCATCACGGAAATGTTTCAGTGTGGAGGTGACGGGATTTGCCGCTGTCTGCCCAAGTGCGCAGAGAGAGTTGGTCTTTACGGTCTTTGCCAGCTCTTCCAACTGTTCCAGATCCTTCATGGTGCCGCGTCCTTCCGTGATACGGGTCAGGATCTCCAGCATGCGCTTGGTACCGATCCGGCAGGGGGAACATTTTCCACAGGACTCATCGCAGATGAATTCCATGTAGAACTTGGCCACATCTACCATACAGTTATCTTCGTCCATAACAATGGCGCCACCGGAACCCATCATGGATCCCTTGGCTACCAGATTATCAAAGTCGATGGGCTCATCCAGGAATTCCTCCGTAAGGCAGCCGCCGGAGGGACCGCCCGTCTGGATAGCCTTGAATTTCTTACCACCCGGAATACCGCCTCCGATATCATAAATCAGCTCGCGGAGTGTCGTTCCCATGGGAACCTCCACCAGTCCGACATTATTTACCTTACCGCCAAGTGCAAATACCTTGGTTCCCTTGGAGCCTTCGGTACCGACCTTTGCGAATTCTTCGGCACCCTCCCGCAGAATAAAGGGAATGCATGCCAGAGTCTCCACATTATTTATGATCGTGGGCTTTTCCCAAAGACCTTTAATGGCCGGGAACGGCGGACGAGGACGGGGCATACCTCTCTTCCCTTCGATGGAATTCAGAAGCGCCGTCTCTTCACCGCAGACAAATGCACCTGCGCCCAGACGCAGATGGCAGTCAAAGGAGAAATCCGTACCCAGAATATTCTTCCCGAGCAGACCTTCTGCCCGTGCCTGCCTGATTGCAAGGCGAAGACGCTGAACGGCAATGGGATACTCTGCACGCACATAGAAATAGCCGTTCTTTGCACCGATCGCATAACCTGCGATCACCATACCTTCGATCACAGCCAGAGGATTCCCTTCCAGGATACTGCGATCCATGAATGCTCCCGGGTCACCCTCGTCACCGTTGCAGACAACGTACTTCTCATCACTTTCCACATTATAGGCAAACTGCCACTTTCTTCCGGAAGGGAAACCCGCCCCGCCACGTCCGCGGATACCGGACTTCAGTACTTCATCGATTACCTCCTGACGGGACATGGAAAGGGCTCGGGCAAGTCCCTTGAATGCATCGAAGCCCAGTGCCTCATCGATTTCCTCCGGGTTGATCTCGCCGCAGCCATGAAGTGCAACGCGGCGCTGCTTTTTATAAAAGTTGATGTCATCCTGCTTGGAGACACGCTCATTTGTCTTTGTATCCACATAAAGCAAACGGAATACCACCGTGTGGTTAATGATATCCGTTTCAATGATCTCATCCACATCCTCGATCTTCACGAGGCGATACAATGTATTTTCCGGATAGATCTTCACAAATGGGCCCTGGGAACAGAAGCCGAAGCAACCAACGATATTGACTGTCACCTGATCGGAAAGACCGCGGGCAGCAAGCCTTTCCTCGAAGCGTTCCTTGATAGCCATGGAGTTATTGGAGAGACATCCGGTTCCTCCGCACAGCACGATATGACGTTTTCCGTCTGCGCCGGAGAACTTTTCATCCATTGCTTTGGTACAAACCGAAGTCCTCTCAGCGAGTTCCTCTCTTGTCGTGATCTTCTTCCCGCTCATTATCTCACCTCCCCTGTATGCTCTGCATCCTGATAGGAGGCTACAATATCATGAACCTGCGCTACTGAAACCTTCGGATATACCTTGCCGTTGATGGATACTGCGGGTGCGATACCGCAGGCACCAATGCAGCGTAAAGCATCTATGGTAAAAAGGCCATCCTCTGTGGTCTGGCCGGGTCCAATGCCCAGAAGCTCGGAGAATTTATCGATCACCTGCTGGGCACCCTTTACATAGCAGGCGGTTCCCAGGCAGCAGCCGATCACATATTTTCCCTTCGGTTTCAGCGAAAAGAAGGAGTAGAACGTAACTACCCCATAGATTTCCGCCACGGATATTCCGGTTTTTTCCGATACAAGCTCCTGCACCTCCAGTGGAATATATCCATATTCATTCTGGATATCACTGAGGATCATCATAAGCGGTGTTTCCTCATCCTTGTACCGGTTACATATGGCGGTGATTTGCGCCGTAGCGGCAACAGTCAGTTTCCCCATAAGCACCTCCCTGAAATGAAATAATAACTCATCCTATCATATCAAAAAAAAACGAAAGCCTCAACAAAAAAAACATCCAAAAGCGAAAGCCTCAACAAAAAAACATCCGTCTGTCAAAATGTGACAGGCGGATGCTTTCGGATTATTTATTTTCCAAGATTCTCCGTTTCCGGAACGACAACCGTCTTATCATAGCAGGAGAATATCTCCTTAACCTTATTCTGATCCGGTTTTGGTGTAATGGCACTTACGATGGGCACGATGATCAGTCCGGCGATCATGGTAACCGCTCCCGCATTGATAGGAGATTTAATAACCGGAACGAACATGTTGAAGATCGTAAAGCCAACGCCTAAGATATAGCTGGCCCAAACCGCTGCACGGGTGATATTTTTGGAATATAAGCCGTACATAAAGGGTGCCAGGAAGGCGCCGGCGAGAGCGCCCCAGGAATAGCCCATCAGCTGGGCGATAAATGTCGGCGGATTAAATGCCAGAATGACAGATACAGCGATAAATACAAGGACAAACAACTGCATCAGACGCAGCTGCATCTTGTCGGACATTTCCTTCTTCTTTAAGGGCTTGATCAGATCCAGTGTCAGCGTAGAGCTGGAGGTCAGTACCAGTGAAGACAATGTGGACATGGAAGCCGAGAATACCAGAACCACTACGATACCTATGATGATATCAGGCAGGGAAGACAGCATGGTCGGAACAATGGAATCATATGCCACGGATCCGTCTGTCTTATAGATATCCGGATTGTCGGAGAAAAGGCGACCGAAACCGCCCAGGAAATAACATCCACCGGCAATCACGATGGCAAAGAATGTAGATACGACAGTACCGGTCTTAACAGCCTTCTCATCTTTAATCGCATAGAACTTGTGAACCATCTGAGGAAGTCCCCAGGTTCCCAGAGATGTCAGGATAACAACCCCCAGAAGACTCAGGGGATCCGGTCCGAAGAAGGAAGCAAAAAGTCCCTGTCCGCCCTGAAGCGCTTCGGTGGTTACGGACGCATCCGCCGGAACCATGGAAAGCTGACGCACTGCCTCGGTGAAACCACCCTTTCCGGCCAGTACGGCACCGATGACAAGGCAGATACCGATCAGCATGATGATACCCTGAATGAAATCATTCAGTGCCGTTGCCATATATCCGCCGATCACCACATAAGCTCCGGTAAGGGCTGCCATGATGATAACGCAGATCCGGTAATCGATATCGAAGGCCATCCCAAACAGACGGGAAAGGCCGTTATACACCCCAGCGGTATAAGGTACCAGAAAAACAAAGGCAATGATGGAGCCTGCTATCCGAAGCGCCTTGGAATCAAAGCGCTTGCCGAAGTACTCCGGCATGGTTCTCGCATCCAACTGCTGAGACATAAGTCTGGTCCTGCGCCCCAAAACCAGCCAGGCAAGAAGACTTCCGATAAATGCATTTCCCAATCCGATCCAGGTTGATGCCAGACCGAATTTCCATCCGAACTGACCGGCATAACCGATGAACACAACTGATGAGAAATAGGAAGTACCAAAGGCAAAGGCCGAGATCCACGGCCCTACTGTACGCCCACCCAGGACATAGTCATTCACGTTCTTTGCCTTATTCCGGGAATAAATACCAATACCCAGCATGACTGCAAAGAATACCACCAGCAGGATAATCTTGATCGCCATTTTTCCATCCTCTTACTTTTTTATTTTGACGCATTAACGCTTTAGCGCCATAAAGTGGATTATACGCTCTTTCCTGAGGTCTGTCAACATTTTCGACAGTTTTTTAAAAAATAGCTTGCATTTCGTAAAAAGCTATAATATAATGTCATTCGTTGCGAAACATTGGGGTATCGCCAAATGGTAAGGCAACGGACTCTGACTCCGTCATTTCAAGGTTCGAATCCTTGTACCCCAGTCGAGGGACATCAGTAGAAATGCTGATGTCCCTTTTCTGTTTTCCTTGAAAAATCAAGGGATGTCAGACGTTTACCACTTCTGTTTCATTAAAAAGTGTTCAATTCTACCGAAAAGAAAATCAGAAAGAAAATCCTGAATAATACGGTAAAAAACGGCTTATTTCGAAATGAATGATAACATCAATGATAACATGGCTGTGTCTCCGGAAGGAGATGATAGACATGAGAACCATGCCGTTACCTGAACTTAATATCGTAAATCCCCTTCAGGCGGCAGCTCAGCATCCTGTGATTTTAAGGTACCCAATTTCCGATCCTCTGGCAGCAAAAGGCTGGAGACGGAATTCTATGGGTAAGTTCCGCTCAAACGGAAAGATCCAGGATAAGAGGGGATTCAAACTCTATACCCGCAGACGGAATCTGCGGCGTTTCATTGACGACTTTTCCAAAAAGTCGTCATTCACCTCATCCCAAAACACAGATAAATACTGGGGTTACGGGGCGGGGTCATGCTCGACTATGGGAATCCCCAACCCGAAAATGACCCCGCTTGCACTCTTGGAGGATCCGAGCAAAGTCTCATCCGATACAGAAAGCAAGCTGCCCTCATTATCTTCTTTTGCAGAGTACCCTTCTCTTGTAGCTGCAAGGAATGCTGATCCATGCCTTCTTATTGCATATGACTCAGAATGGCAGAATCTTGAGACGGACCGGGATATGCTGTCCTGGCAGTATGCCTTAGTGGATGGTGAAGATCTTGTGGAATTCCTTTTCCTTAAGGATGGAGATAAGAATCTTTCTCTGCAGGATGCCCTTGCCTGTATTCTGGATCACCTTGGCATCTATAAGCCCGTAGACGAGCGAAAGCTTCGAAGATACACATATTGTTCCGAATGGAAGGGAACCGAAGCGGTCGAGAAAACCACCGCTGATCTGGCAGAGGCAAGATCCTGTGCCAGATATGTATATCGCAAGGGTATCGGCTTCACGCAGGAACTGATCGTGGATAAGCCTGATCGATTCCACCACCGCGATACCCGTGACTGGGCATGGTTCCACACATTCCTGGACTACTCCATCGTGAAAAGCATCCGGATCAGCATTGTATGTCATGCAGCTGCAGTAGATCTCTCTGCACTAAGTTACGAATGGAAGAATGCCCTTCGGTATCTTACAGAAGTACAGGGCGGACTGGTATCGCTGAAGCCGATCCGATATGCCCCCAGAAGCCTCCAAAATGTAAACAACACCAGCGTATATCCGATTTCTCTTTCCATCTCAGATACTATGTGTCACGCTCCGGCGGGAAAGAAGAAGTTGAAGAACCTTGGTGAAGTCATCGGTGTTGAAAAGTTGGATATCGATGAACAGATCAAGGCGAATATGCGGGACCTGTTAGAGAAGGATCCTGTCCTTTTCTCAGAATATGCATCCACAGACAGCATTGTCACCCTTCTGTACGCTTCAGCCTTATATGGGTATAACAATGCCCTGCCTGTCACGATAACAAGCGCTACTGCCAAAGTAATGAAGGAGATCATGATGAATTATCTGAATTGTCCCACGACCGATGATTTCAACCGGGTTTACCGGGGATTAGAGAAGGTAAGCCACGGTAAATTCAAGTTTGAGGATCGTCCGGGCTTTGTGGAAGCCACCAGTCTTGAACCAATCTCTATTGATGCCAATGCAGTGCAAGACTGCGCTTCGAGGGCGTATCACGGCGGTTACAACATTTGTACTGAAGTCGGATTCTTTCCTTATGAGACCTATGACTATGACCTTCAGAATGCCTACCCCACAGCGATGTGTCTGGTTCCTGACATCAACTGGGAATGTCCGATCAGAAGTGAGATCATTCGCCGGGAAATGTCTCTCTCCGACTTTGCAGGAATCGGTGGAATCAACCCGATCACCCCCTTTGTTGGATATGTAAGGTTTGTATTTCCAGAAAGCTGTAAATATCCCTGTATCCCAATCAGTGTTGAAGGGATCCCACAGTATCCTCTTACTTCAGAGGGACTGGACGGAGTTTATGTGCTCTCATCATGTGATCAGCTTCCATGCAAATGACTTTGTAACCCCAGCAGAGTGTTTGGAAATTGGCCAGACCTTCTGCCAGCAGTTCTTCCCGGACTTCCAGAGCCTGATCGCCGTTCACCAGGACAAGGATCACCTGCATATCCACATCGTAACCAATACGGTATCCTTTGTGGACGGACACAAGCTGCATCAGACGAAAGCGGAACTTCAGGCACAGAAGGACTTTACCAATCAGCTCTGCGAATCCAGAGGACTGCATGTTGCAGAAAAAGGAAAACACTTTGACGGATCCGAGATTGAACCCGGTGAAATCCGAGCATGGAATAAGAATAAGTATCAGATGCTGATCGATGAAAAAAAAGAAAGCTACTTGATCGACTGTGCGGAAGCCATCGTTGAGACGGTACCGGAATGCTCCAACTCAAAGGAATTTGTTGTAAAGATGGAACTCCGTGGATGGATCGTGAACTGGAACGAAACGAAAGGTCATATCGTGTTTCGGAACAAGGCCGGAAAGACCATTCGGGACACGAATCTGACCGGAACATTTACATTTAACATAGGATTGGAGGAGATAATCGATGAATTTACAGACACGCTTACCGAACTTGACAACGCAAGTGGATCCGCCGAGGAACTGTACGCCCGAAAGATCGGAGAACTCATCCTCTTTGTCGCAGACCTGCTCTTCAACGAGCTCAAGAAAGCCCTCACTCCTGACAATGCTGCAGGAAAGGGACGAGGAAATCAAAAAACTCCGGCAGGAACTGCAAGAGACGAAAGAGCAAAATTCGATGCTTTTCTGGGAAAAATCAGTGCTCGAACAAGAGATTACAGAGAAAACGCTGATCTACTCATCCGAAATGCAGACGATGCAATCGAAGGTAGCCGAGATGACCGACGAGTTAGCGATGCAGAAGCAGCAGAAATCGGAGATTCTGAAGCTCTGTCAAAGTTTGTTGAAGGAGAACGACGATCTCAGGAACAACAACGGGCTGCTCACAAGAGAACAAGAGGAATCGAACTTGGCTGAGATTGCCCGGTTACAGTATGAGCTTGATTCGAACCGATACTAAACACAATCATTTAGGTTATTACCGATATGCATGAATCATACCAGCATAGACTGCTGTGGGATGAATCCAACCTTCTCAAGAATCGCAAGGTCCTTCTTTCTGGTGTTCTTGAGCGTCCATACATTACCACGGCGTTCCATTTTCATACACCTTGCCATTAGCAGCAGATCACGAACAGATATCGTA
>JAFXZW010000065.1 GCA_017541035.1 Eubacterium sp.
GATGAGTGACATGCTTTCCTCCGCCTTCGGCTCACTTGCCATGATGACTTCGGTACTGGTTTCTCCGCAGGGCTTCTATGAGTACGAGGCAGCACACGGAACGGTACAGCGGCATTATTACAAGCATCTTGCAGGAGAGGAGACATCCACGAATCCGGTGGCCACCATTTTTGCCTGGTCAGGAGCTCTCCGTAAGAGAGGAGAAATGGACAGTCTTCCCGCACTTTGCACCTTTGCGGATAAGTTGGAGAAGGCGACGCTTTCCGTAATCGAGAGCGGCGTCATGACAAAGGATCTGGCACTGATCACGGAACTGGAAAATGTAACGACACTGAATACGGAGGATTTCATCAAGGCAATCCGCGCCAAACTGGAGGAAATCACCGAATAAAAGGCACTTGTTTTGGATATCTGGCAAATACTGCAAATTGAACCGACCCGGGATAAAAATGCTTTGAAAAAGGCTTACCGGAAGATCCTTGTTACGGTGCATCCCGAGGATGACCCGGAAGGCTTTCGGAAGCTGAGAGAGGCTTACGAGGAGGCACTTCGCCTGGCGGAGTGCCCCGAGGAGCCGGCTCCCGAAGAACCCGCGCCCGATACGCCCCGGGGGAAAATGATAAAAGCGATGCAGGAAATCTATGCATCGTTTTTTCGGCGTGTCCGGACGGAAGAATGGGAGACGCTTTTGTCGGAGCCTTATGCGGTTTCTCTCGAGACTTCGGAAGAGGCCATGCTTACGATGTTGGATTTCCTGATGGAGCATTACAACCTGCCTCATCAGGTATATGCCCTGATCGACCGTCACTATGATCTGTCGGAGAGGCTTGAAGAACTGAGACAGCGGTATCCCATCCGTTTCCTGGATTATATTCTTGCCAACGCCCATTTTCCGGATGCCATCGATTACACCCGTTTCACGGGACCGGAGGACTATGATTATGACGGATTGATCGAGAAGGCCACGGCTTTCTCCAGAGCTCTGAGATCCGGCAGGAGAGAAGAACAGGAGAAATTGCTTGCTTCCCTTAGTGATCTTCCTGTGCGGAATCCGGAGATTGATACGCTGATTGCCCGCTTTCACTGGGAGAAAGGGGATAGAGAAAAAGCCCTTGCGGAAATGGAACGGCTGGAACGGGAAGCCTCGGATGATGGGGCAGTGCTGATCGCTCTGGGAGACATGCTTCTGAATTCCGGACGTGTGGATGAAGCGGATGAAAGGTACCGTAAGGTAAAGGCCTGGAATCCGGAGGACCGCCTAATCAAGGGGCGAATGGGAGAAGTTTGCATTGCCAGGGGAGAATATGAAGAAGCGAGAGACATTTTCTACCAGCTTTTGAGGGATGATCCCTATGACAATTACCTGCGATCTGCCACCCTGAAGGCCTGTGAGGGCGTAGCCGGGCAGAAGGAAATACAGCTGAAGCAGGATCCGTCTGATGGAAAGGTCCGGGTGGAGCTGGCGGCGGCCTATTATCAGTGCTATCTTTTTGAAAAAGCGGAGAATCTGCTGAAGGAGATCCGTCCGCCGGAGGGAATTCCCGGAGTCAATTATCATAATTACATGGGACGGAGCCTTCTGTCACGTAAGAAATATGACCTTGCAGAGGAGGAGATACGCCTGTGGATCCGAGGGATCCTTCAAATTCCGGAGACCGATGTTTCCGAGGATGCGGTTGCTGCAAGAAAGAGGATGGGTTATGCCAGAACCCTTCTTGCTGTCTGTTGCATGCAGCAGCACCGCTTTGATGAGGCAAGGAAGGAACTGTCTGCGGCACTGGCCTGCCATCATGAAGAATACGTGATCACACTGGAGGAGCAGTGTCTTCTGGAATATATGTCCGGAAATTACCGCGACGGAGTACGTGCCTGCGTTGAACTGGAGAGAGTGTCTCTCCGGAATTTCCAGGCGGCCAATATACGCGCCATGTGCCTGCATCGTTTGGAGCAGGATGGGGAAGCAGTGGAATTTGCTGAAAGAGCGATATCCATTTTCCCCTACGTCAATGACCCTTATCTGACGCTGGCGGATATTATGATGAAGGCGGGAGATTACCGGGAAGCGGAGCAGCTTGCGGACAGGATGGAGAGCCTGAATGGGGGGAGCGATGTTCCTGCTCTGATCCGGGCGAAGGTTGCAGTTGCCGAGAAGGAGGACTGGAAGAAGGCTCTGGCTTTTCTTCTTGAGATCCGGGAGCATGTGGAAGAGGAAAAGACGGATCTTAGTGAGCCGGAGGATTATTTCAAGCTTCTGGGTGATGTTTACAAGAAACTGGAAAAGCCGCAGGAGGCGCTGCAGGCCTATGACCGTGCAGTGACGGAGAATCCCTATGATCCGGATGCGTTGGAACGATTGGGGGATATGCAGAGGCGGCTTCTGAAGTATCAGGAAGCCCTGGGAAGCTTTTCAAAACAGGTAGAGCTGGGCCGGACAGACCGGGTGCTTCTGAATCAGGGATACTGCCTGCGGCAGCTGGGCTGTATCCGGGATGCCCGAGATAAGATCATGGAGGCAGTAGAGCAGCGGCTTGACGGAGTGAATACCCTGATGATCGCGGCAAGGCTTCTGCTTTCGCTTTATCTTCCGGAAGAGGCGTCCCAGGCCCTCAGCTGTATCCGCGAAGGAGAGCTGGGTGAGAACCTGACCACAGGCCTGGAACTGCGGCTTCAGGCGCTGGTTCTGATGAAGCAGTATGAAGAAGCGGAAAAGGTGTTTCATGCTGTCAGAGGGACGCATCATTATGAGGAGCTGCAGGTGCTTCATGTCAGAATGCTGATTGCGGAAGGCAGATTCGATGAAGCAGAAAAACTCGTGGAGAACCTGAACTGGCGCCCGGGAAGCGCCAGGGATAAATATGATCTTCTGGCGGAGATCGCATATTATTCCGAAGACCTGACCGGCCTTGCAAATGTTGTAAAAAGAGCGGAAAAGCATGAGATTTCCCACCCCGGAGAGAAAGCTACCACAGGATATCAGTGTGAACTCCTGGGAAGGCTGCAGCTGTATCAGAAATCCTACAGCTCGGCGGAAGATACCTTCCATAAGGCCTCCGACAGAGATCCGGGTATGAGATACCGGTATCTTGGATTTATGGCGGAAGCGTCGGCAAGACAGTTTAACGGAAAAACAAGAATGCAGAGATATATTACCGTGCTTCAGCAGCTGCCCGGCAGCGGCCTTTCCTACTGGGAAGCGCGTCTGCGTCTGGCGCAGGGATACCGGGCCAGAAAGGAGTATGACCGGGCGGAGGAACTGCTGCAGGAGATCCTTCTTGCCCTTCCCTGGGAAGGGTATATGCATCCTCTGATCACGGATGTCTATGAGGAGCAGGGCCTGCTCCTGCTGGCCCGGAAGGATAAGCAGAGAGCGCTGATGGCCCTCGAAAAGGCACAGGCTGCGCGAGGCTATGATGCCGTGCTTTCGGAGAGGCTCCGGAAGCTGAAAAAGGATACAAGAGGTTAGCAATATGATCGCAGGAATAGATCTGGGTACGACCAACAGTCTGGTTGCCTTTTCAAAGGACGGCGAGGTTACCGTGGTACCCAACCGTTTAGGAGAATATCTTACCCCCTCTGTTGTGAGCGTGGATGGAGCAGGAACGGTCTTTGTGGGAGCTACCGCAAGGGAACGTGGCCTGCTTTATCCCCATGAGACCGTTTCCGTTTTCAAGAGAAGCATGGGTACCGGGCGTCAGTTCCGGCTTGGTGAAAGAGAGTTCAGTGCGGAGGAGCTTTCATCCCTGGTGTTGAAGAGTCTCAAGGAAGATCTGGAAACCTATGTGGGACATCCCGTGGAGGAAGCGGTGATCAGCGTTCCGGCATATTTCAATGATTCCCAGAGAAGGGCTACCAAGAGGGCCGGTGAGCTGGCGGGTTTCCGTGTAGAGAGGATTGTTTCCGAACCCACGGCTGCTGCCCTCAGCTACGGGATCAATGAAAAAAACGCCGACACGAAATATCTGGTATTTGATCTGGGAGGCGGAACATTTGACGTATCCATCCTGGAACAGTTTGAGCAGATCATGGAGGTTCGCGCCGTAGCCGGTGATAATTTCCTCGGAGGAGAGGATTTCACGGACGTGCTGGTCCGTATGTTCATGACAGAGCATGGGATTGAGGAAAGAGTGCTGACGGAAAAAGAGGAAGCGCTGCTCCGGAAAACCGCAGAGGAAGCAAAATGCAGCTTCTCGGAAAAAAATACGGTTTCCATGCGATGCACCCTTCAGGGAAAGGAATACATTTCGGAAATCCGTATGGATGCCTATGAAAGAGCGTGTCAGATCCTTTTCGCCAAGCTGAAGAAACCGATCGAACGTTCTCTCAGGGATGCGGATATACCGCTCTCCGAGATCGGAGAGATCCTGCTGGTGGGAGGAGCAACGAGGCTTCCTATCCTGCGCCGGTTTGTCAGCAAAACCTTTGGACGCATTCCGAATACGGGTATTGATCCTGACCGGGTGGTGGCGATCGGTGCTGCGATCCAGGGGGCAATGAAGGAAAGAAACGAGGCGGTCCGGGAGATGATCCTCACGGACGTCTGCCCCTTTACCCTGGGAACGGAGGTGTGTGTCACTAAGCCGGGCGGGGTAAAGGACCCGGGACATTATCTTCCCATTATTGAAAGAAACAGCGTCATTCCCATCAGCCGTACTCACAGAGTGTATACGGCATCGGAGGGACAGACCGCGATTCATGTTAAGGTTCTGCAGGGAGAAAGCCGTATGGCTGCAAATAACGCTCTGCTGGGCGATCTGGAGATTCCCGTTCCCCGGGGGCCGGAGGGACAGGAAGCCGCAGACATTACATTTACCTATGATGTGAACTCCATCCTGGAAGTGATCGTTAAAGTTGTCTCCACGGGGCAGGAGAAAAGGATCGTTATCCGGAATGAGGATAACGAGATGACGGATGAAGAGGTAGATGCAAGGCTCAGCGAGCTGGCTGAGCTGAAGATCCCGCCCAGGGAGCAGGAGGAAAACAGATATCTCATGCTGAAGGGCGACCGTCTGTACGAGGAAACGGTAGGAGATGACCGGGAATATGTGGACAGGCTGATCCGGAAGTTTGAAATGGTTTTGGATACCCAGGACCGGGAGAAGATTAAGGAAGCCAGAGAAGAGTTCCGCAATGCTTTGGAAGCAGTGGAGCGTGCACTTGAGGAGGGCGAGTAGATGGTGATCGGTGGTGACAGGACCATTCGGGATACGATCCGCAGATACGGGGATGATATCCTCAGGGCGGAGTCTTACCGGTCAGCGGTACAATTTATTCAGCACGGATGCATCAATATCTATGAGCATTCTCTGGCAGTGACTTATATGAGTGTCTGGCTTGCGCGTACCTTTCATATTGGGGCTGATATAAAAAGTATGGTGCGCGGCGCGCTCCTTCACGATTATTTCCTCTATGACTGGCATGATGATGCGGTCTGGCATAAGCTGCACGGCTACCATCATGCACGGACAGCCATGCAGAAAGCACGGAGAGATTTTCACATTACGAAAAAGGAACAGCAGATCATTTACAGGCATATGTTTCCCCTCAATATTACAAGGTTTCCCAACAGCAGGGAGGCGGCACTGGTCTGTCTTGCAGATAAGATCTGTGCATTAAGGGAAACGATCACCGGGAAGAATTACGAACCGGAATTAACAAAGGATTTTCTGCAGGAAGCCACATCTGCACAGAATACGGCTAAGTGGCTTAATGAACGCAGTGAACAGTGGAGAAAGGACGGTATCCGCAATGTCTATGGCAAGCGCAGGTGAGATCAGCAGAGAGCTTCACAAGCTGGCAAACCGCTGTGTGGAGAATAATAAGATCGATCCGGGATTATATGATGTATATCATGTGAAAAAAGGGCTCCGTGAGCCCAACGGAAAGGGTGTTCTGACGGGCCTTACGGAAATATCCACCGTAAATGGTACCCGTGAGGAGAACGGGATCAGGGTTCCCATTGAGGGAGAGCTTTGCTACCGGGGAATTCCCATCCAGGATATCGTAGACGGATTTACGAAGGACGGGCGTTTCGGTTTCGAGGAGACTGCCTATCTGCTTCTTTTCGGGGAGCTCCCCGGCAAGGATGAGCTGGGACGCTGGAACCGGCTTCTTTCCTATGCCCGCCGTCTCCCGGAGGATTTTGTGGAGGATGTGATCCTGAAGTCACCCAACAAAGACATCATGAATGCCATGGCCCGTTCCATTCTGGCACTAAACTCCTATGACCGGAATCCGGACGATCTCTCCATTCCCAATGTCCTCCGTCAGTCCATTAAGCTGATCGCCAATATCCCCCTCATCGCGGCGTATTCCTATCTGGCCTACCGGCACTACATGCTGAACAGAGGGCTGTATATCCATAACCCAAAGCCGGAGCTTTCCGAAGCCGAGAATCTTCTTAGGGTTATGCGGCAGAACAAGAGCTTTACTCCGCTGGAGGCAAAGCTCCTGGATATCGCCCTGGTGCTTCATGCGGAGCATGGCGGCGGAAATAATTCCACCTTCACCACCCATGTGGTGACTTCCTCCGGAACGGACACCTATTCTTCCGTTGCCGCTTCCCTCTGCTCTCTGAAGGGACCGAAGCACGGCGGCGCAAATATCAAAGTGAAGAAAATGTTTGATGAACTGAAGAAGGAAGTGAAGGACTGGGAGGATGACGAGGAGATTTCCGCATATCTTCTGAAGATCCTGCGCAAGGAAGCCTTTGATCATTCGGGACTCATCTACGGTATCGGACATGCGATCTATACGAAGTCAGATCCCCGCGCAAAGATCCTGGAGCACTATACCGAGCTTCTGGCAGGCGAGAAGAACCGCACAAAGGAATTTGCCCTCTACCGGAAGGTTGCGAAGCTTTCTCCGGGGCTGATGCAGGGTGAACGGAAAATGTATAAACCGGTTTCTCCCAATATCGATTTCTACAGCGGATTTGTTTACAATATGCTGGAAATCCCGGATGAATTCATTACTCCGCTCTTCGCCATCGCCAGAGTAGCCGGCTGGTCCGCCCACCGCATTGAAGAGCTGACCTGTACAAATAAGATCATCCGCCCGGCCTACATGTCCGTGGCCTCCCGGATGGACTATATACC
Organism: Eubacterium sp.; assembly: GCA_017541035.1. Taxonomy (GTDB): domain Bacteria; phylum Bacillota; class Clostridia; order Lachnospirales; family Lachnospiraceae; genus Eubacterium_Q. The sequence goes on from JAFXZW010000065.1 coordinate 7,095, forward strand.
CCTGTCCGAACGTGAATAACAGTTTCATTGATTAAAGTGTTAAAGTGTGATAATATAGATGATAGGGTCAAAAGGTCTGTGCGAAGCGCACTATCATTTTTTAGGCCTGACTGACGGTAAAGGAGAGAATGTCTCATGATGGAAAATGGAACCTTAATGCAATACTTTGAGTGGAATCTCCCGGCAGACGGAAAGCTGTGGAAGCAGGCTGCGGAGGATGCAGCAAAACTGAAAGCAAGCGGCGTGACCAGTGTATGGCTTCCCCCTGCTTATAAAGGGGCTCTGGGTGCGCAGGACGAGGGATACAGTCCGTATGACCTTTATGATCTGGGGGAATTCCGCCAGAAGGGGAGCGTTCGCACCAAGTACGGAACGAAGAAAGATTATCTTGCTGCCATTGAGGCATTTCAGAAAAACGGGATCAATGTCTATGCGGATGTGGTTCTGAATCACAGGATGGGCGCCGATGAGATGGAGGAGGTTTCCGCAGCGGAATTTAACGAGCACAGCCGTTACCAGATGATCGGCGATCAGAAGGTGATCGGAGCCTGGACACGGTTTACCTTCCCCGGACGAAAGGGAAAGTATTCGGACTTCACCTGGAACTGGCGCCATTTCGACGGCATTGACTGGGATCAGAAGAAGATGCGGCATGCTCTCTTTAAGTTCACCGGCAAGGAATGGGGAACGGACGTAGACGGGGAAAACGGTAATTACGATTATCTCATGGGCGCTGATGTGGACTTTTCGAATCCGGAGGTGCAGGAGGAAATGGTCCGCTGGGCTGTCTGGTATATCCAGACCACAGGTGTGGACGGCTTCCGTCTGGATGCCGTAAAGCATATACCGGCACATTTCTACCGTGATTTTCTGTATCAGGTACGGCAGCTCACCGGAAAAGAGCTTTTTGCAGTAGGCGAATACTGGAATTATGATGTAAATGTACTGTCCGATTATATCGGATCCATTCACAGCGAGGCGTCGCTTTTCGATGTGCCGCTTCATGATAATTTCTATCATGCTTCCAGGGATCACGGAGCCTATGATCTCCGCAGGATTCTGGACGGAACGCTGGTACAGAAGGATCCCATCCATGCGGTGACATTTGTGGACAATCATGATACTCAGCCCGGACAGAGTCTGGAATCTTGGGTAGATGACTGGTTTAAACCCATGGCATATGCTCTGATCCTGCTCAGAAGAGACGGGTATCCCTGTGTCTTCTACGGAGATTACAGGGGAATTCCGAATGATAAATACAAAGGAATGAAATCGACACTTGATAAGCTGATGAAACTGAGAAAGCTGAAGGCTTACGGTGAGCAGCATGATTATTTCGATGATCCGGACTGCATCGGCTGGACACGTGAGGGCGACAATGAACATAAAGACTCAGGTCTTGCAGTCGTTATGTCCGACGGAAAAGGCGGAACGAAGAGGATGTATATCGGACGTCAGTATGCAGGGGCACATTTCTCCGATGTTATGGGAAATGCAAAGTACAATATCAAGATTGATGAGGATGGCTGTGGTGATTTCTATGTAAACCGTGCGGCTGTGGCTGTCTGGGTTCGCAAGGAGCCGAAGTAAGGGTAACTCGTAATAGGGGGGACTGAAGATGGAGAAAACGATCCGTCTGGATACGGTGGATGCCTTTTTTGACGCGGTCATGCAGCTTCGGAACAAGGAGGAGCTATATTCCTTCTTTGAAGATGTCTGCACGACAAATGAAGTGGTATCTATCGCACAGCGCTTTGCAGTGGCAAAGATGTTGTATGAGAACAAGACTTATATCGAGATCGCAAAGGAAACGGGAGCATCCACGGCTACCATCAGTCGGGTTAACCGTTCCATTGCCTGCGGTAACGGCAGCTACGATATGGTGTTTGAACGATTGGGAATCAAAAAGGAGTAACTAGATGGACTCCGGTTCGGTGATACAACTAATCATACTGATCCTGCTCCTTCTCCTTTCGGGAATCTTTTCCTCGATGGAGACGGCACTGACTACCGTGAATCTGAATAAGCTGCGTGCCCTTCAGGAGGAGGGCGGTCGAAAGGGGAAAAAGGCAGCCAGAGTTCTGAAGCTGAGAGAGAATCCTTCCCGTCTTCTGACAGCGGTTTTGATCGGAAATAACGTGGTTAATCTTTCCGCGTCTGCTTTGACCACCATTTTCGTCGCACGGCTTTTCAACAGTACCATGATCGGAGTGGGAACCGGGATCCTGACCTTCCTGGTTCTGCTTTTCGGGGAAATCGTGCCGAAGAGTCTGGCGGCGCTTTACAGCCTGCCTATGAGCCTTTTCTACTCCGGGCCGGCCTATATGCTCTCGCTGATCCTTTCGCCCCTGATCTGGGTCCTGAATAAGATCTCACGGGGCATTTTCCGTCTCTTCCGGATCGATCCCGATGTGAACCCGGATCAAATGACGGAATCCGAGCTCCGCATGATCGTGGATGTCTCTCATGAAGAGGGTGTCATTGAGAAGGAAGAGCAGGAAATGATCACAAATGTGGTGGATTTTGGTGATGCCGTTGCGCGGGATATCATGGTGCCCCGCGCGGATATGACCACCGCACAGATTACAGCCGGATATGATGAGCTGCTGAAGCAGCTGCGGCAGGACAATTATTCCCGTATCCCCATTTATGAGGATTCGAGGGATCATATTGTAGGAATCCTGCATGTAAAGGATCTGATCCTTTATGCGGAACGGCACGGGAAGGAGAATGTGGATATATCCCGGATCATGCGGAAACCGGTATATGTTTATGAATACCAGCGGACGACGCAGATCTTTAAGGATATGAAGGCATCGTCCACCACCATGTGCATCGTGCTGGACGAGTACGGGATCACGGCGGGGCTCATCACCACGGAGGATCTGATCGAGGAGATCGTGGGAGATATCCGGGATGAGTATGACGCCAGCGAGGCAGAGAGGATCATTAAGCGCCCTGACGGGAGTTATGACGTGGACGGAGGCATGAAGCTGGATGATCTTAAGGATGCGTTGGATGTGCCCTTCGAGAGCGAGTACTATGACTCCGTGGGTGGTCTGATGATCGAGCTTCTGGACAGACATCCCATGGAGGGTGATGAAGTGGAAAATGATGTGGCATCCTTCAGGGCAATCAAGGTTGAGAAAAACCGCCCGTCCAGGGTGCTGATCCGGGTGAAGAAAAAACCTGTGGAGGAAGAAAATGGCGGAGAGTAAAAGGCAGAAAAAGCCGGGAGCCCTGGAAGAAAGGCTCATCGAACTGAAGAGGAAGATACGGAGCAAGTTGCGCCTGGAGTATATCCGCCCGGAAGAGATCCCGGAGATCGAGCTGTATATGGATCAGGTGACCCGGTACATGGAGCAGCAGCTTGGGGCAAACAGGCGCAATGAGGAAGACAAGGTGTTGACCCGGACGATGATCAATAACTATACCCGGAATCACCTTATGTCCGCACCGGACAGGAAGAGATACTCCCGTGCCCATATCGTCCAGCTGATCTACATTTATTATCTGAAAAATGTTCTGGCAATCAACGATATCCGGAAGATCCTGGAGCCCCTGCAGGAGCAGGAACCGCTGGATCAGCGGATGATGGAGATCTATCAGGATATTTATGAACTGGAAAAACCACAGTATTTCAATATTGAAGCAAGCACAGTAAAGGCGGCGTCTCTGGTTGACAAAAAGTTTTCTCCGGAGAAGGACCCTTATCTGAATAAAATGGCCTTCATTTACCTTTTAGCCTACGACATGTTCAGTAAGAAACGGCTGATTGAGAAATTGATCGATGAAATGGATGAGGAGAAAAGGGAAGAAAAGGAAGCGTTGAAGCAGGCTTTGGCGAAGGCCGGAAAGAAGCAGGCCATGAAAAAACCGGCAGCGGGAGTACAGGCTGCGAAAAAACCGGCGGCCAGAGTACAGGCTGCGAAGAAACCGGCGGCCAGAGTACAGGCTGCGAAGAAACCGGCGGCAGGAGTACAGGCTGCGAAAAAACCGGCGGCAAGGACTGCCGCAGCGGGAAAGAAACCAATTGCAAAGAAAAAGGAGCAAAATCAATGATCAGTGTGAATAATGTATCCCTGCGTTTCGGGAAGAAGGCGCTTTTTGAAGATGTAAATATCACCTTTTCTCCGGGAAACTGCTACGGTCTGATCGGAGCAAACGGCGCGGGGAAATCCACATTTTTACGGATCCTTTCCGGGCAGTTGGAGCCGACAAGCGGTGATGTGACCATGGATCCCGGCGAACGGCTTTCCATTCTGGAACAGGACCATTTCAAGTATGATGAATACAACGTGCTGGATACGGTTATTATGGGTAACCGACGGTTGTATGAGATCATGAAGGAGAAGGATGCCATTTACCTGAAGGAGGATTTCTCCGACGAAGACGGGATCCGCGCCTCCGAGCTGGAAGCGGAATTTGCGGAAATGGACGGCTGGAATGCCGAAAGCGATGCGGCCGCACTCCTGAACGGCCTTGGCGTTGATACGGAATATCATTATGCGGAAATGGCGGGTCTGGAGGATAATCTGAAGGTGAAGGTGCTGCTGGCGCAGGCCCTTTTCGGAAATCCCGACAATCTGCTTCTGGATGAGCCTACCAACCACCTGGATCTGGATGCCATCGCATGGCTGGAGGATTTCCTGATCGACTTTGAGAATACGGTGATCGTGGTGAGCCATGACCGTTATTTCCTGAACCGTGTCTGCACGCACATTGCGGACCTGGATTACGGGAAGATCCAGATCTACGCCGGAAACTATGATTTCTGGTATGAGTCCAGTCAGCTGATGATCCGTCAGATGAAGGAAGCAAATAAGAAGAAAGAGGACCAGATCAAGGAACTGAAGGAATTCATTGCCCGTTTCTCCGCAAACGCCTCGAAGAGTAAGCAGGCAACCTCGCGGAAGAGGGCACTGGAGAAGATCCAGCTGGAGGAGATCCGTCCTTCCAGCCGGAAATATCCGTACATTGATTTCCGTCCGAAGAGAGATATCGGAAATGAGGTGCTTCAGGTTCAGCACATCAGTAAGACGGTGGACGGCGTGAAGCTGCTGGATGACATCAGCTTTACCGTGGGACGGGAGGACAAGATCGCTTTCGTGGGCCCCTATAACCAGGCAACCACCATGCTCTTCAAGATCCTGGCGGGAGAAGAGGAGCCGGATGAGGGCGAATATAAGTGGGGCGTAACCACGTCACAGGGTTATTTCCCTAAAGATAATACAAAGGAATTTGATAATGATCTGATCATCGTGGACTGGCTGACCCAGTTTTCCGATGAAAAGGATGCAACCTATGTCCGCGGATTCCTTGGCCGTATGCTTTTTGCCGGGGATGACGGTGTAAAGAAGCTGAAGGTGCTGTCCGGAGGTGAGAAAGTACGCTGCCTTTTCTCCAAGCTGATGATCATGGGTACCAACTGCCTCATTCTGGATGAACCTACGAACCATCTGGATATGGAATCCATTACCTCATTGAATAATGCGCTGATCAAGTTCCCGGGCGTGGTGCTTTTCGCCTGTCAGGACCACCAGTTTATTCAGACGACGGCAAATCGTATTATTGAGCTTACACAAAACGGCATGATCGATAAGCAGACCACCTACGACGAGTATCTGGCCAGCGATGAACTGGCGAGAAAACGTCAGATCATGAATCTGGATCGTCCGGAGGATTAAAAAAAGGATCCTTCGCCCTCGGGATGACAGGCAAATGTGTCATTCTGAGGGCGAAGAATCCCATTATCCTGATTGAGGAGTTCGATGCCATACGGAGTCCGGTCATTGTGCCTCGGGGGTCGGGAGATTGAAGATATACCTTGCAAAGTGCTCGGCGTGCATCTGGCTCTCCGAGGTGCTTCCCGGGAAGCAGAGATAGGTTTTTTTATAACCCAGATTCAGATTCTTTGCGAACTCTGTATCTGAAATGTCATAACCGTATACGAAGGTCTGGCCATAAGCATCCGTAGCTTTTGCCTCCCGGTCTTTCAGAGCTTCCAGCATATCCTGCGGAAGTACATAGTCCGGGTATTTGGCAAGATCATTATAGGACAGGTAATCCAGACCACCCTTATCAGTGATCACGATATCATAGTAGCTGTCTCTTGCCAGAGCGGGAAAACGGGTGAAATCCGGATTATTCATATTGTCGGAAATGTCCTGCATCAGGGTATCCATTGAAAGATGAAAACCTTCGGCTACGGCACGGTAGGTGGAATTGATATTCGCTTCCTTCATGTAGGTACTGAGAAGGTCTTCCGTGATCTCCTTTTCGCTGTCTGCGTTCAGAAATGCGGCGGAGATCGCCACAGGAGGCTTACTGGTTGCAAGCGCAACGATCAGCCAGATGATGCATCCCGCAACCATCGTCGTAACGATCAAAGGCCACTGATAGTAGTAGAGCAGATATTTGAAACGCTGCCCCCGGTTCATGCCCTCCATTTCCTTTTCCCGGCGGGCTTTTTTTACGGCACGACGTTCTTTTGCGGTCATGGTGGCCAGTTCCAGCTTATCCTCCTTGAAAAAGTCGTCGCGATCGTCCTTTTTCTCCTCGGGATCCGGTGTATATTCCACAATCTGTCCGGCCACTGTGCGCGGCTGGGGCGGAACGGGACGGGGAGCTGCCTCCTTTACGGGAGCCGGTTTGGCAGGACGTTCTTTTATCGGAGTTTTTTCCGACACTTTTTCAGGGGTACTGTCAGGAGTTTTTCCCGAGGGCTTTGCAGCAGGATTTTCCTTTACGGAAATATTCCCGGAAGGAGCGGTTTTCTTTTTTTTCTTTTTCTGTGACATTTTCAACCTCTTTTATGCCGGGACGGAACCCGGCGAAGATTTTTCGGTGTAACTCACTTTGGATACTATATCACATTATTTGCTTTTCAGCATCAAAAAAGATGCCGGGGTCACAGAGAACCGCTTTGTCCGAACCTTTTGACCCTGCCGTCATATAAAAAAATCCCCTGATTATCCGGTGGGATACGGGCAGTAAAGATTTAAGGAGACAAAAGTAAATGGCTCATAAAAAAAAGAAGAACACGAATAATGATCCGGTAAAGAAGACGGGTTCCCCGGCAACGGGAAAGCCGGAGGGAAAAGCTTCTGCCGCTGAAAAACCGGAGGAGAAAGCGCCTGGCGCTGGAAAACCGGAGGAAAAAGCTCCTGCCGTTGGAAAGCCGGAGGAGAAAACTCCTGCTGCTGAAAAAACTGAGGAGCAGGCGCCCAAAGCGGAGAAAGAGCAGGTTGATACGCCGGCACTCCCCGCAAAACCGCAAAAAAAGAAGAAGGAATCCGAGCTTTGGAAAAGGGCGAAGGTTACCACAAAGCTTTTTCTTCATGTGACGAAGCTTTTCTTCCTGATCGTCCTTGGACTGCTGGTGCTGGCCGGGATCATTCTCAGTATCGTGCATGCTGCCAAGAAAAAGTCTGAATCCCAGTACCTTGTCATGAAGGGAGAACAGGTCGAGGTGGATGGCCGCTATCTTCACGTGATAAAAGGCGGACCGGAAGGCGCGGATCAGACCCTTGTATTTCTTCATGGTGACCGGATCACGGATGACAGCGTGGTTCTGCAGCCTGTATTCCGGAAGATAGAGGATCAGGCGGCATATTTCTATGTGGACAGATCCGGTGCCGGCTTCAGTGATGCCACTGACGGAGGAGAACGGGATGTGGACTCTCTGGTAGAGGAAACCCGGAAGGCGGCTTCTGCTGCGGGCGTGAAAGCACCGTACATTCTGGTGGCGGAGGGCACCTCGGGCATCATGGCACTCCACTGGGCCCACAAATATCCGGAAGAAGTGAAGGGAATCTTCGGGCTTGGATTCATCTATCCGGAACAGTTCGACGGTGTGAAACCCGGGGATTATGTGGGATTCGGCGACTGGATCACTCTGCAGTTCTTCCGGATCGGCGGCGTCCGGCTTTTCAGCAGCATGAAACCTACGAATCCTGCCGGTATCTTCACGGAGGATGAGATGAATACCCGCTCGGCACTGGTGAATAAAGGTGCATTCACAAAGGACATGTACAATGAAGATAAGGCAATGGTGGACGGGGCAAATCTGGCCCGGGAGGAAGGCTGGCCGGATGTACCCATTTTCCTCCTGTACGGGAATCCTCTGATGGCACCCTACATAGTTGAGGACGAGGATCTTCTGCGGAAGCTGACGAATGCGGTGGCGGCAAATCCCGATGAGGATTTTGTCGGTGAATTTTATGAGGAAGAAAGGAACTTCTTCGCCCAGAAGAAGAATGTGGAGATGAAGGAAATATCCGGGCCTGTCCGGATCACAATCTATGCATCGGATGAGATCGCAAAAGAATTGTTAAACTTTGTTAAAAATGTCCAATCGAAACAAAACTGATGGCCTTTTGTAACACTTTTGTCAAAACTGTACAAAAAAGTGGGAAAAATCAAAAAAAAGAGTTGCATTATTGTTTATTATGCCCTATAATGACCGTATGTCGCAGGAAAACTGCGATAAATACTCATTTCGTTCGTGTGCCCGTAAAAGATTCTGAGAATGGGTGACACGGCAGATCCTTGAGGCATTTTGACGAAGGAAGGTTCAGGGATCGATGAGGAATCGCCTCTCCTGAGGAAGAACGAAGGTTGTTTTTTTGCAGAAGGAAGCTGCAATCAGGTATCTCGGGTGCCTGACGAGAGTGGACGGAAGGAAGAAGATGGCCGGAAACACCGAATCGGGACGCGGTACCGTCATCGTGACAGGGATTGACCGGAGTCAGGGGATATGTCGACAGGATCAAAACCACAATTAAAGGAGGGTTTTTTTGTGAAGAAGTTTAAAAAGGCACTGGCATTGTCTCTGACACTGGCTATGGGTGCATCCCTGGTTGCATGTGGCAGTGATAGCACATCCACAACAAGTGCAAGCGGTAGCACAACAGCTGCTGCTACCGAAGCTCCGAAGACCGAAGCTCCGAAGACCGAAGCTGACAAGACCGAGGCTCCTACAGAGGCTCCTACAGAGGCTCCTACCGAGACTCCCGCTCCTGCAGGTATCGCAGCTCCTGACACAGCTGGCTGGACAGAGGCTCAGAAGATCTACGCTTATTCCTGGGATGATGATTTCCAGAAGAAGCTGAATGTCGTTCTTGACAAGTATCCTCAGTACAAGGATTATGTTGAGTACATCAACCTTGGTGTTGCTTCCGAGGCTTCTCTTGAGCTGATCGATCAGGCACTTGAGAGCGGTGACAAGTATCCGTCTCTTATCCCTGCTGATATCGGATCCGCTAAGTACTACACAGAAGATGATGAGAAGACTCTGGATCTGAAGACCATCGGCTTTACTGATGAGATGATGAAGAATGATTATCAGTATGCTATTGACTACGCTACCTACAACGGACAGCTGAAGGCTGTTACCTGGCAGTCCGCAGCAGGTTCCGTATTCTACAACAGAGCAATCGCTAAGGATGTATTCGGAACAGATGATCCGGCAGCTATCCAGGAGAAGATCAAGGATTGGGATTCCTTCTTCGCAGCAGCTGAAGAGCTGAAGGCAAAGGGATACAAGATCGTTGAGACAACCAAGGATATCTACTATGCAATCATCAATGCTCATACCGAACCGTGGGTAGTTGAGGAAGGCGGCGCTGAAGTATTCAAGCCGGATGCAACTATTACTGAGTACCTTGAGAAGGCTAAGAAGCTGGCTGACGGCGACTATGTAAACAGTGTTAAGACTGGTGACATGTGGGGCGGCGGCTGGTCCGGAAACATGAAGGACGGCGGTAACGTATTCTGCTACTTCTGCTGCCCGTGGATGATCGGCGTTATGCAGGGTAATGGCGCAACAGATGGTTCTTGGGGCGCTTGCGTTGGACCGACAAGCTACTACTGGGGCGGTACCTACGTATCTGTTGGTAAGAAGACCAACAATCCTGAGCTCGCTGCATTCATCTGCTATGAGCTGGCTTGCGATCCCGATATGGGCGTTGCAATCACAAACGTAACTGGTGATGCTGTATCTAACAAGGTTGCTAACGAGCGTCTGGTTGGTGGAGAGATCTCCGCTGATAACAACGGCGTTAAGTTCCTTGGCGGACAGAACCCCTATGGTACATGGGCAGATGCTGCTCAGAACATCAAGCAGGGTGCTGTAACATACCAGGATAAGAACTACGAAGCACTTATCGCAGAGGCAGCTGATGGCTACATCGCTGGTACCTATGCAACAGTTGATGATGCACTTAACTATGTTAAGGAGCAGTCCAAGGTTAAGTTCGGTATCGAGGCTAAGTAATTACCCTGAACGAATATTAATCTGATAATTTCATCAGAACTAAAGCACGCATCAGCACAGCGATGTGCTGGTGCGTGTCTTATGAAATCCATCACTTATGGGAGGGGGTTATCCATTGAAGAAGCTTAAAACCGTGGAATATGGGAAATACGGAATTCTGTTCGTCGTTCCCTTCTTCCTGGTATTCGCCGTATTCCAGCTGTATCCGCTGCTGTACACCTTCTATAATTCTATGATCTATGAGGCAAAGAATGGTAGAAAGACCATCAGCGAATTCGGATTTGGTAACTTCAAGAATTATGTATTCGGTGAGATGGGTGGTTCCGAGATCTGGAAAGCTCTTGCTGTTACGGCAGTTCTGTGGATCCTGAACTTTATCCCTCAGCTGTTGCTTTCTCTTGTACTTGCTGCATGGTTTACCGATGTGAAGTACAAATTGAAGGGAACTGGTGCATATAAGGTTATTATGTACATGCCGAACATTATTACGGCAGCTACCATCGCCGTATTGTTCTACGCTATGTTTGAAACCAATGGTCCTATTACGCAGCTCCTACGAAATATGGGGTGGGTCGGAAAAGAAGGACTATTAATGACAGGGTGGGCTTCGCTCATTATTATTGCCTTCATCCAGTTCTGGATGTGGTATGGCAATACCATGATCGTGCTCTGCGCAGGTATTCTGGGTATCAACCCGTCCCTGTACGAAGCAGCCATGGTGGATGGAGCAAACTCCAAACAGCAGTTCTTTAAGATTACACTGCCGTTGTTGAAACCCATTCTGCAGTATACTATGGTAACATCTGCGATCGGTGGTCTGCAGATGTTCGACATCCCCTATCTGTTCAACTCGGGTGGCCCGATTGTTCAGGTTGGCAATTCGGCTGTCAATTCAACCACTACGGTTATGATGCTGATCCGAAACTACGTTGCAACAGGTAACAATCAGAACATGGGACGTGCGGCTTCGTACTCCATCGTCTTGTTTGTTGTTACGATGGCTGTCAGTCTGATCTTCTATAAGTTGACGTCTGATAAGCAGAATGACGGAAGGTAAGGGGGTGCAGTATGGATCAAGAAGTAAAAGGCGTTAGCGGCCAGAAAATCTTTAGGTACATCGTTTGTATCCTGCTTTGTATTATTTCAATCTTCCCGTTCTGGATTCTGATTGTCAATTCAACATTGAAGTCTTCCGATATCGTGGACGGTATCAAACTGATCCCCGGCGGAGAGTTCATCAACAACTTTAAGGCACTGCTTGACGCAGGTGCAAAGACAAGTGGCGTGAACGTACTTCAGGCTATGCTGAATTCACTGATTGTAACCGTTCCGGCTACGATCCTTCAGATCTATTTCGGTTCTCTGACAGCATATGCGGTAACGGCTTATAATTTCAAACTGAAGAAGTTCCTGTGGGGCTTCATCTATGCAATCATGATGATCCCGACACAGGTATCCATCGTAGGTTTCGTAAAGGTTTGTAACCTGACTCATATCAGCGGTACATTCCTTCCTCTGATCATCCCTGCGATCGCAGCTCCCACAACTGTATACTTCATGAAGCAGTACATGGAGAGTGGTCTCTCACTGGAAATCGTAGAGGCAGCGAGAATCGACGGTTCTTCCGAGTTTGCAACCTTCAACCGCATCGTGCTTCCGCTGTTGAAGCCGGCTATGGCTACACAGGCAATCTTCGGATTTGTTGCTTCCTGGAACAATCTGTATACGCCGTCCATCATTCTTGCGACAGAGCGTAACAAGATGACCATGCCGATGTATGTATCTTCACTGAAGGCAAATGATAAGGAACGTGACTGGGGCCAGATCTACTGCGGTCTGTTCACCACAGTTATCCCGATCCTTGTTATGTACTTCTTCCTTTCGAAGTACATCATCGCCGGTGTTGCTCTGGGTGGTGTAAAGGAGTAATCGAAAATACGTTTTTTCAAGGGAGAATGCTCAGGCATTCTCCCTTTTTTTATGCGATAAGGCAGGAAATCCGAAAATGATTGAAATTATCTCGGAATATGGGTATAATACTATATTGTGATTTTCAGAAATAACGCATGATATTTTCATTTTGACTGAGGATGTAAATGGGCTCAAGAGTCGAAGAACAAAAAAAACCGAAAAAACAAAATCCGAACGAGTGGCGCTTTAAGAAGGGACTGGATGCTTTTGGCAATATGTTCGGTTTGAATGTTTGCTTTGTGGTGGCATGTCTTCCGGTGTTTACGATAGGGGCTTCTTTGTCGGCTACCTATGCGATGGCGATCCGCCTTCAGGAGGATGAGGAAGAAACCATACTGCACGGCTTTATTCATGAATTTAAGCGTAGTTTCAAGAAGGCAACGATCGCGTGGATCCTTGTTCTTCTGGCAGCTGCCATTCTTCTGGCAGAGAATATTCTGGTCAATAATCCCAATCTTGGTATTGGGCCCGGCGTAAAGGTATTCTATACCATCATCTTTTATCTCGAGCTTTTGCTGGTTGCATTGGTCCTTGCATTCCTTTTCCCACTGATTGGAAGGTATGAAACGACTGTGAAGATGGCAATCAAGAATTCACTTCTCCTTTCCGTGGGTTATGTCTTCAGCGCCATCAAGATCATTGTCGCCTGGGTAGCGCCGATCCTGCTCTCGATCATTTATCCCATGATCTTTCTTTATACATGGTATCTGTGGCTGTTGCTGTTATTTGGAGCCATTATCTGGGGAACTACCCATACCATCCGATATGTCTTTAACCGGAATGAGGATGCCATGGAAAATACAAAGAAGGAAAAGGAAGAAAAAGAGAAAGAAAAGGATGAGCTGGAAAAGAAGAGAGAAGAGAACAGAGAGAAGAAACAGCTGCCTCCGAAGAAAGAGCTGAAGGGCATTGCGGCAAAGGCGAATGTCCTGGGGGGCAATGCGCAGACGGCCCCCGGAAATGCTTCTGCAAAAGGGAGGAATCAAGGCGGCTGGTATCGCGGAGATAAGTATGATAAAAAGAAAAAGGGATCCAAAAAGAAATGATCCGGCTTGAGGAGAAGCAGAGGATACACTCGGGAGTTGAAGGTATCCTCTGCTTTTTTTGATTAAAAAAAGCATATTTTGATTTTTTGACGTATAAATAAAACAGGTGCTTTTCGATTGTGACCGTATAAGGAGAAGTATGGTATGACTCTGCGCGAAACATTTGAAAAAGAGGAACATGAACGGTTGAGCCGGTTTGCCGCCTTTAGTGATGAATCCCGGGGAAGGGATGTGCCCGAGGCGGAAAGTGATATTCGTACCATCTATCAACGGGACCGGGATCGTATCATTCATTGCAAGGCGTTTCGCAGATTGAAGCATAAAACACAGGTCTTTCTGTCTCCTTACGGAGATCATTATCGTACACGACTGACCCATACTCTCGAGGTTTCACAGATTGCAAGGACCATCGCAAAAGCGGTTCGGGCGAATGAGGATCTGACGGAGGCGATCGCTTTGGGACATGATCTGGGCCATACCCCTTTCGGTCATGCCGGTGAGCGGGCCCTTACAAATGTCAGCGGACGCATTTTCCGCCACAGTGAGCAGAGTGCCAGAGTGGTAGAACGGCTGGAAAAAAACGGGAAGGGGCTGAATCTCACCTGGGAGGTGAGGGATGGCTTCCGGAATCACGGAACATCCAGCAAACCGGCTACGCTTGAGGGCGACATTGTACGGATCTCCGACAAGATCGCTTATGTGAATCATGATATCGATGACGGGATTCGCGCCGGACTTTTGAAGGAAGAGATGCTTCCGAAGGAATGCACGGACATTTTGGGGCACACCACCAGCGGACGGATCAATCATATCATTCTGGATGTGGTAGAGCACTCCATGGATCGTCCCAGGGTTGCCATGTCCGAGGAGACAGAGAAGGCGTTCTTCTCCCTCCGTCAGTTTATGTTTGAGGAGTTATATCGAAATCCTGCGGCAAAGGGGGAGGAGAAGAAGGCGGAGGAGATCATTTCCATGCTTTACAGTCACTACCTCGGGCATCCGGAGGAGCTGAAGGGAGAATACTGCGCGATGCTGGAGCAGGGCGAGGAGCCGGAGGTGACCGTCTGCGATTATATAGCCGGTATGACGGATAATTATGCAGTAATGACATTTCAGGACATCTACCTGCCCAGGGCCTGGCGTCAGTATTAGGAGGTGATAACATGTTCTATCCTCAGGAGGTAGTGGATGAAGTGATCTCCAGAAATGATATTCTGGATGTGATTTCCTCCTATCTGGGGAATCTGAAGCGTGCGGGCAGCAATTATACCTGCTGCTGTCCCTTTCATAATGAGCGGACACCCTCTTTTTCCGTCAGCCGTTCAAAACAGATGTTTTACTGCTTTGGCTGCCATGAGGGGGGGAATGTGATCGGCTTTGTGATGAAGTACGAGCATTTCGGGTTTCAGGAGGCGTTGAAAATGCTGGCTGACCGGGCGGGGATCGCTCTTCCGGAGGTTGAGCTGACCGAAGAGGAGAAAAGGTCCGTAGACCGAAAGAGCAGGCTGCGGGAGGTGAACACGGCTGCGGCAGCATATTTTCATTTCCTTTTGACAAAGACGGAGAGAGGAAAGACAGGATACGCCTATTACCGCGAAAAGAGACATTTTACCGATGAAACCATCGCGCGTTTTGGCCTTGGCTATGCGGATATATATGCGGATGATCTGTACCGGTACCTGAAGCAGAAGGGCTTCTCCGATGAAGTGATGCGGGATGCTGGGCTTGTTGATTTCAGCGAACGGAACGGACCGCAGGATAAGTTCTGGAACCGGGTAATGGTCCCCATTCTGGATATGCAGGGAAAATGTATTGCATTCGGCGGACGGGTGCTGGGAGATGCCAAACCAAAGTATCTGAATACGAAGGAGACAGAGATCTTTGATAAAAGCCGGAATCTTTTTGCTCTGAATATCGCCCGGCGAAGCAGGCGGCGTGGAATCATTCTCTGTGAGGGCTACATGGATGTGATCACCCAGCATCAGGCGGGGTTTGATAATGCGGTGGCATCACTGGGAACAGCCTTTACAGAGGGCCAGGCGGCCATGATAAGGCGTTTTACGAAGGAAGTGTATCTGGCCTATGACGGAGATACTGCGGGCAAAATGGCGGCGAAGAAGGCGATCCGGATGCTGAGGTCCATGGATATGTCCCAGCGTGTGATCGATCTTTCACCCTATAAGGACCCGGATGAATTTCTTTCCGCAGAGGGGCCGGAGGCGTATGAGGAAAGGATCGGGAAAGCGGTTCCCGGCAGACTTTTTGAGATCAGGGAAATGGCGAAGGAGTACCATCTCTCTGATCCGGAGGAGAAAAGCACATTCATCCGGGAAGCGGCAGTTTCCATAGCCGGTATACAGGATATACCGGAGAGAAGCAGTTATATCGAAACAGTATCCCGTGAATTCGGTCTGGATGAAAATGTCCTTCAGCAGGAGGTATCCCGGATCGGAATGCTGGGGTTGGAGGAACGGCCTGCAATTCGGAATGAAGAAGAGGTTCACCCGCGGACCGTTTCTCAGGGAAACGCACCGGCGGCCCGCACGGCGGAGCAAAGTCTGCTGGCATGGATGGTAGGGCTGCCGGAATATTTCGGTAAGCTGAAGGAATACATTTCGCCGGAGGACTTTACGGGACGGTGTAGAGAGATCGCTGAGGAGCTCTTCCGGCAATACGAAAGTGAGGGAAGGATCGAACCCAAACGGATCCTCAGCCGATATCCGGATGAGGACAGCCAGAAGGAGGTGGCTCACATCCTGTCCGATGAATTCCCCTTTGATGCAGATAAGGAATCGACGGAAAAGGCACTGACGGAGATCGTGCGGAAGGTGAAGCTTGAAGGCGAGGATCGTGCGATGAAGAGCCATGAGGGAGGCTGGATCGAGCATGCGAAAAGGAAGGCAATGTGGCAGAAGCTGACAATCCGGTTGTAGATACATCTTTCGGAGTTTCGTTCCGGCTTTCAAATGCCGGAACAAAAGAATAATATTCATATTTAGAGAGGGAAAAGAAAGTGGCAACGAAGAAGAAAGAAGAAGAGGCAAAGGTGACGGAGAAGAAGACGGCTGAGAAAAAGCCGGCAGAGAAGAAGCCTGCGGAGAAGAAGACAGCTGAGAAAAAGACGGAAGAAAAAGCAGCGGAAGAAAAGAAAACCACTGAAAAAAAGACTGCAGAGAAAAAGACGATAGATAAAAAAACGACAGAGAAGAAGTCTGCTGAGAAAAATGCGGCTGAGAAAAAGCCGGCAGAGAAGAAAGCCGTAGAGAAAAAGACAGCACCTAAGAAGGCCGCGGAGAAAACAGAGGAGAAGAAGGAAGCGGAAGAGCA
>JAFXZW010000066.1 GCA_017541035.1 Eubacterium sp.
CAGGATCGAGTATGGGGAATCGGAATCAATCTACACAACGAGACCTGGAAAGAAGTATCCAATTGGAATGGAAGTAATTATCTTGGAATTATATTGATGGAGGTCAGGGAGCTTCTTAGACTGGAAGTCAAGAGAAAAGGTAAGGTGGAGTTCGTGGATTATCATCATTTAGAGGCAATTGATGAATGGAAGATGACCCCACGTTTCCTTGTGAGGATTCCGCAATATTACAAAGCAATTCATTCTTATGCTGATCAATTAAGGCATCAAAATGAGAATGATGCTTTCTATGATTCTGCGTTAGAAGATACTGAATATGCTATGGCTACCAATATGGGCGGGGGATTACCTCCGAGGGGATTCTATGAAATGAAACAGGAAATATATGAGATTGCAAATAATATGAGGTTGACTATGCAGTGATGTAACGGTACACGGTTCTAAGGTGTCTGCATTATCCGCCGACAAATGTACTTCAGAATAATAGCATCTTTACAAAGATGGCAGAGAAAGATGGAGCAGAACAGGTGATCTACGGACATTGCCATGGCGAAAGCTGTTTTCACGACAGTATCCGCGGCAGGAAACGTAGGATCCGCTATTCGCTTGTATCCGGTGATTGCCTTCGGTGGCATCCGATGAAAGTGCTGTAGGCTTGGAGACAGGAGGGAGAACGATGGGAAAGAAAATCGTAGTAGTGAACGCAGGTCCCCGCAAGGGATGGAATACGGATATATTGTTATCGGAAGCATCCGAAGGTGCGGTAAGTGCCGGGGCTGAGATACAGAGGTTTGATTTGTTCAAATTAGAGAGATACACAGGTTGTATCTCTTGTTTTGGATGCAAGAGAGAAAAGTTCAAGGGACATTGTATCTGCAGGGACGGGCTCACTCCGGTACTTGATGCAATCAGGGAATCGGACGGTCTGATCATCGGTTCCCCCAATTACCTTTCGAATGTTACGGCATCTTTCCGGGCACTTTATGAGAGACTGATATTTCAAAATCTTACCTATAATCGTGAGAATCCCTGCTGTAAAGAGCGTGATATACCGGTTCTCTTTATCATGACGAGCAATGCACCGGATACGATGTATTCGGAACTGGTAAGCAACTATCAGCAGACCTTCAATTCTTTTGTAGGTCCATGCGAAGTGCTGGTAAGTGGTGAGACGCTGCAGATAAATGATTACAGTAAACTTGACTGGGAATGGTCCATATTTGATCCTGAACAGAAAAAGCTGCGTCGTGAGACAGTCTTCCCGCAGGAGAGGAAGAAGGCTTTTGATATGGGAAAGACGCTGGCAGAAAGATAGGGATGGTATGCAACAATGGATCTTGTAGAAATATTTGAGGTTATTTTTGGGGCAGGTTTTATCATTCTTGCACTGATCGGCAGCCGGCAGATTTTCGGCGGCATATTTTACTCCAAAAAGGTGAAGGCTGTTGTGGGTAAGAGGGAGTCAAAAATATACGCTAATATAGGTGGCGTAAGATACACAGACGGGTATGATATCTATCTGGCAGAGAAACGGGACCGGAGGCGCCACAGACAGAGCGGCGATCGAAAGAAGCAAAGATACAGAGTAAACAGGGTTGAGAGTATCAGCTTCTCCTATGAGGAGGGCGGAGAAATACATACCACTGATCCTAAAACCACGATATGTCCGATCAGCCCGTTCTATATTGATGTTTCCAGTGAGTATAATATTATGGTGAGCCGCAGGGATCCGTGTAAAGCAAGACTTGGATTATTTGAAGTATTGAGAGTACATCTGTGCTCAAAGGCAAATATCATTATGAAGTTTATCAGCTGTGCTATAGTCATCTGTAATTTCCTGATGGTTCTGGCTGCTGATGTGGGACTTGCCGCACTCGGCGCATGGATCATGAATCTTGGGATCAATGGGATCCGATAGAATAATGGGTATAGGAACCGTGTACTATTACCAGGCGAGTCCGATGCCGGGGGTCAGACCCCATTGATAGCGATACCGGGCATCAGCCCTATTAACAGTGAAAGGAAAATCACATGAGGATCATCATTGTACGGCATGGAGAGCCGGATTATCAAAAAGACTGTCTTACGGAAACGGGACGAATACAGGCCGGGAGAGCTGCCGAGCGACTAAAGGAAGAAGGGATAGAAGAAATATGGTCGTCACCGCTCGGACGTGCCTATGAAACTGCGGAGGCCACATCGAAGGCGCTGGGATTGCCGATCCATACACTGGAATGCATGCGCGAGTTGTACTGGGGAAGCCGTGACAGAGAGGAAATGTATATGGACGGTCATCCCTGGGATACGGCTGATACAATGGCCAGAAACGGCGTGGAGCTTAACGATGCAGACTGGCGGAGGGGCTCTTGGTTTTCCAACAATCGTGTGATAGAAGCGGTTGACATGGTGGAAAAAGGAATCGATGAATGGCTGGCCGGTTTTGGCTATATAAGGGACGGACTGTATTACCGGCATGAGAGGGCGGAAAAAGATCATTATACGATCGCGCTGTTCTGCCACGGCGGATCTTCCAGTGCAGCGATCGGACATATCCTTAATCTGCCGTTTCCGTATGTATGCGGTATGCTGCATATGGAGTTTACCGGGATCACGATCCTTCGCTTTGACCGGAATTCCGGACCGTGTACATTACCCTGCCTGGAACTGGCAAATGATGCGAAACATATTGGGTAGATTATGAATATTATAACAAGACAAGAGGCAAGACAAGGGATGCATCAATGGGATATGAAGAGGAGAGCATGATGAAAACTACAGGCAGAAATCATGAAGTGACTGATGAGCAGGAACTGCTTAATGAACATGGTGAGCTTAGGGAACCCGGATGGTCACGCAAGCTTGTGCAGAAGTATGACAGATCAATGATCAGGGCGCCAAAGTGGCGTATCAAAGAATGGGATTATTACCTTGTACTGAACAGATCATTTGCAGCTGCTTTTACCATTTCGGATGACGGTTATATTGGCTTGCAGTCGGTTTCGCTGATAGAGTTCGGTGATTCGCCGTGGGAACATACTGAGACGGTTCTGAATGCATTTCCAATGGGAAGGATAGGACTGCCTGCTGATTCTTCTACAGGGCCAACAAAATATATGGATAAAAGGCTAAAGATGAAGTTTGATGTATTAAATGGTAAAAGACGGATAAGATGCCGCTTTAATGATTTCTGTGACGGAAAAACTTTTGAGTGTGATATTTTTTTGGCACAGCCGGATATGGATACTATGGTCATAGCCACTCCGTGGGATAAGCGTCACGCCTTCTATTACAATCAGAAGATAAACTGTATGCGTGCTTCGGGATATATAAAATATAACGGAAAAACTTATGAGTTCGATCCGGGAGTAGATTTCGGAACTCTGGACTGGGGGCGCGGAGTATGGACTTATGACAATACTTGGTATTGGGGCTCAGGAAATGGAGATATTAATGGAAATGCATTTGGCTTCAATATCGGTTACGGATTCGGTAATACGTCCGCAGCGACGGAAAATGTGATCTTTTATAATGGCGTGGCCCATAAGATTGATGATATAGAGTTCCATATCCCTGAGGACAGTTATATGAAGCCCTGGCAGTTTACATCGTCGGATGGCAGATTTGAGATGGATTTTGTGCCGGTGATCGACAGGGCGGCCTGCCTGGATTATAAAGCTATTGTTTCGGATCAACACCAGGTATTTGGGAGAATGTCCGGTAAAGCTGTTCTGGATGACGGTAAAGTGATCAACATCAAAGATCTGATGTGTTTTGCTGAGAAAGTGCATAATAGATATTAGAGGTGAATGCCCGGTATTCGGGGTATAGGAACCGTGTACCATTACATAAATATTAAGTAATGTAACAATATTGTAACGGTACACGGTTCCAATGTTGAGGACATGGGAAAGATGATCCGATAAGAGTGAAGGGGTGATTGTATGGAGTATATAAAAGTTACAAAGGATAATCTGGAAAAGGAGCACATCTGTTGTGCCATTTCCAATAATAAGGATGTACAGGTTTCTTCTAAGAAAGCCTGGCTGGCAGACAGATTTGATGAGGGGCTTGTTTTTCTCAAGAGTGTGGAGAGAGGAAAGTGCTTTATCGAATATATCCCTGCGGAAAACGCTTGGGTTCCGATTGAGGCGGATGGATATATGTATATTGACTGTCTGTGGGTGTCCGGTTCCTTCAAGGGGCATGGGTACTCAACGGAATTATTGAATGCCTGCATCGAAGATAGTAAAGAAAAGGGAAAGAAAGGGCTGTGTATACTGGCGGCAGCTAAGAAGAAACCATTCCTTGCTGATCCAAAATTCCTGAAATATAAAGGTTTTACTGTGTGCGATGAGGCAGATAACGGAATCCAGTTGTGGTATTTGCCCTTTGAGAAGGAAGCGGAAAAGCCGGGGTTCAGGGAATGCGCAAAGCATCCTCACATAGAAGAAAAAGGATATGTGCTGTACTACACCAGCCAGTGTCCGTTCAATGCGAAGTATGTTCCGGTTTTAGAGCAGACAGCGAAAGAGAATGATATACAATTTCATGCGGTTCATATTGAAAGCAGAGAGGAAGCACAGAACGCTCCGACTCCGATCACAAACTATGCGATGTTTTATGATGGAGAATATATTACGAATGAGCAGATGAACGATAAAAAGTTTCTGAAGCTCGTGAATGGATAGGAGGAGGTGTTATAGTCATGGGGTTAGTGGAACGATGTTTTGATCTGAGCAAGGAATTTTTCAGCTATAGGTGTAAAGGATGGGAATTTGTGCCAGATCAAGTATAGCTCAGATGTCTGCTTCGGAGATAATGGA
>JAFXZW010000067.1 GCA_017541035.1 Eubacterium sp.
AACCGCCTGGAAAACCAGCGGATCAGCCCTGCCAAGATGCCCTTTGACCTGAGCGCTCAGCTTACGGAATGTCTGCTGGGCTTTGAAACGGTCTGGGAGGAAAAGCAGATCGAGATCGAACCGGATATTGAAGACGGCGTGGCAGTTGTCGCTGATAAAGAGCTGCTCTCCATCGTCTGGAACAACTTGCTTTCCAACGCTTTCAAGTTCACTGAGCCGGGCGGCACAGTAGGAGTCACGCTCAAAAGCGAAGGCGAGGATGCATCGGTTACGATCAGAGATACCGGCTGTGGCATTTCATCCGAAGCGGCCAAGCACATCTTTGATAAATTCTATCAGGGAGACACCTCCCATGCCACTCAGGGCAACGGGCTTGGGCTGGCACTTGTGAAACGAATCCTTGACATGACGGGCGGAGAGATTGAAGTAGAGAGCAAACCCGGTAAGGGAAGCACTTTTACAGTGAAGCTGAGGTCGCAGGCATGAAGCGGACTGGCAGAGCGGTCTTTCTCCCGCCGACCTGGTTTTGGTGAATCAAAACGGAATCATTTGGACAGCAGATTTGAAACGCTCTATACAATCGCCGTCACGGGTGGTACACTTCAAGAAGTAATCAAAACCTTACAAAACTCAAAAACGGGCATGGCTTCTCGAAAAGCCATGCCCGTTTCATATATAAAATAACATTTCTTTAACAAAACGGAAGCAAAACGCAAACACGGGAACTCTATGATAAGGCCATACAACACATTGAATCATCAAGGAGGCCTTATTTATGAATAAAACAACGTATCTTCTTACCGGAGCAGCCGGATTCCTGGGCGGCAACATTGCACGGCAGCTTCTTGATCGGGGTGACAGCGTCCGTGCTTTCGTATTGAAAAACGATCCTGCGGTCCGGTTTGTCCCCGAGGAATGTGAAGTCTTTGAGGGTGATCTCACTGACAAGGACAGTCTGCGTCCGTTTTTTGAGGTGCCGGAGGGAACGGAAACCGTCTGCTTGCATATTGCCAGCGTGGTCACCGTGGATCCGGATTACAATCCCCTGGTCATGAATGTGAACGTCGGAGGCACACAGAACATCATCGATCTTTGCCTGGAGCACCCTGAGTGCAGGAAGCTCGTATACTGCTCCTCCACCGGCGCTATCCCGGAGCTTCCAAAGGGGAAAAAGATCCGCGAAGTGAATTACTTTGACAGTTCCAAGGTGCTTGGGTGCTATTCGGAGAGCAAGGCGATTGCCACGCAGCTCGTTCTCGACGCTGTTCACAACCGTGGCCTCAACGCCTGTGTCGTGCATCCCAGCGGCATCCTCGGCCCCAATGACCCTGCCGTAGGGGAAACGACCAAGGTTCTCATTCAGATCATCAATGGTGAGATGCCTGCCGGGATCAATGGCAGCTTCAACCTATGCGACGTGCGCGACCTGGCTGACGGCGCCATCCGGGCAGCAGACCAGGGCAAGGCGGGAGAATGCTATATTCTCGGGAATGACGAGGTGAATTTCCGCGACTTTGCCAAAATGGTCTCAGACGAGGCAGGGGTCAAAGAGATTCGGACGTTTCTTCCCGTCGGCTTTGCCAATTTTATAGCCGGGATTCTGGAACGGCAGGCGAAACGCAGCGGCAAGCGGCCGTTGATGACAACCTTTTCCGTCTATAACCTGGCTCGTAATAACGATTTTGACAGCACGAAAGCAAAAAATGAGCTGGGTTACCGCACCAGAAGCTATCGGGATACGATCCATGATGAGATCGCCTGGCTCCGTGAGACCGGCAGGATCAAAGGTATGCCCGCTGCCGCAGCTGTTTCATCTTGAAGGAGGCCGCATTATGAATGCCATTGAAATACGAGGACTCAAGAAGTCCTTCCGGGGACTGTATGCCCTGGACGGGTTGGATATGACCGTTCCCGTAGGGGCAATCTACGGCTTCATAGGAGAAAACGGATCAGGTAAGTCCACTACGGAAAAGCTGATCTGCGGGCATCTGGTGCCTAGCGGCGGCAAGATCAAGCTCTTTGGAAAGAGTTACAAGGACGCAGACATTAGGGCCAGAGTCGGTGCGCTCATCGAAAACACCGGGTGCTTTCCCAATTCCAGCATCTATCAGAACCTGATGATGCAGTGCATCAACCTGAATCTCACAAATCCCGATGAAGAGATCGACAGAGTGCTGAAGATCGTCCGCATGACCGAGCATAAGAATCTCAAATTCAAAAAGTGCTCCCTCGGCATGAAACAGCGCATCGGCATCGCGATGGCGCTTCTGGGCGACCCGGCGCTGCTGATCCTGGATGAGCCCATTAACGGCCTGGACACCGACGGCATGCGCATCATGCGGGAGATCCTGGTGGATATCACGAAAAACTACGGCTGCACGGTGCTGATCTCCTCCCACATTCTCGGCGAGTTGGAGAAGATCGCCACGCACTACGGCATCATCCGCCAGGGTAAGATGGTCCAGGAACTGACCGCAGAAGAGATGGAGGGCCGGTGCCGAAACTTCACCACGGTCAAATCACCGGACTTACAGAGGGCATTCGGCGCGCTACGGCAGAAATATCCGGACGTGAGGGCCGAAGAAGGCGCTGTCCGCGTCTACGACGTGAACGATACGGAGGAAATCGTGGACTATCTGATGAGAAGCGGGATCGACGTCAGCCAGATCGAGAAGAACCGCATCGGCCTGGAGGAATACTATATCGAGCTCATGAGCCGGAAGGAGGCTGTCTGAGATGGAAAGAACGCTAATACCGACCTTTGAGACGCCGAGCGTTTCCAAACGGCTGAAAAGTATGCTGGGTGTGGACTTCTACCGTCTGTTCCACACGCCGCTGTTTTACATTATGATCGCCATCTCGGCCATCATCCCCGCCATGGTGCTGTCCATGGGCGGTATGGCCGGCCCTGACGGAGCAGCTGCTCCGCTCTATACCAACACATGGAACATCATCGCGGCAGACACGCCGCTTTACATCGTGCGCGATATCGGCGAGTACGCCAACATGAACATGGTGTTCATCTTCGGCGGTATTATGGTGTCCATCTTCATCGGGCACGATTATCGATCCGGTTACGTCAAGCAGCTTTTCACCACCCATTCCAAGAAGCGGGACTATATGATGAGCAAGTCCATCGTCTGCGCCTTCGGAATGATCTGTATGTGCGGCGCCTATCTGGCTGCAGGCAGCTTTGCAGGTCTTATAACTGGGGCTTCCATGCGGGTCAACGTCGGCTCTCTGCTCGTTGCTGTGCTGGGCAAGATGATCATGAGCCTCGGCTGGGCCAGCCTCTACACCTTTTTGAACGTAGTGCTGCGGCGGCACTTTGGGATCTCCATTGCCCTGAGCTTCTTCATCGGAACGGGTATCCCGGTCATTGGCGCAGCGGCGCTTGTGGGAAACAACTCAGTGCTGAACGCGCTGCTCTATGGCTCCTCGGTCAACGCCTGCCTGTCCAGCAATCTTATGACGCTGGTCACCTGCGCCGTTGTCTCTGTGGTCTGGGCGATCATCTATAACGTGCTGGGCTCCGCCGTTCTGGCTCGCAGCGACGTGTATTAAGGAGGCGGCAAACATGAACGCAATTGAAATCAGAAACCTCAATAAGAGCTTCGGCAGCAAGCAGGCTGTACGAAATCTGAATATGACCGTTCCCCAGGGCGCCATCTACGGCTTTATCGGGGAAAACGGAAGCGGCAAGAGTACCACAGAGAAGATCATCTGCGGCTTGATCCACAAAAACAGCGGCGGCGTGAAACTCTATGGCAGAGATCACATGGACCCCGGCGTACGGGAACACGTTGGCGTATTGATTGAGTCTCCCGGCTGCTTCCCGAACGTCAGCGTCTGGAACAACATGATGATCCAGGCGACCAATCTCGGGATCAAAAACCCGGAAAAGGAAATCGCCCGGGTGCTGAAAACCGTCCGCATGGAGGGTGCAGCCTCCAACAAGTTCCGCAACTGCTCTCTGGGCATGAAGCAGCGCATAGGCATCGCCTTCGCCCTGCTGGGTGACCCGGCGCTGCTGGTACTGGACGAGCCTATTAATGGCCTGGACGCCGACGGCATGCGCATCATGCGCGAGGTGCTGACGGACATCACGCAGAAGGATGGCCGAACGGTGCTTATTTCCTCCCACATCCTCGGCGAGCTTGAAAAGATCGCGACCCATTACGGCATTATCCGCCATGGGCAAATGGTGAAGGAAATGACAGCGCAGGAGTTGGAGGACAACTGCCGAACCTATATCGCCCTGAAAACCGGCGATATGTCCCGGACGAAGCACCTGCTCCAAAGCCGGTACGCTCGCGTCGAGGAGGACGAAAGCGGATATCTCCGTATTTATGACATTGTTCCCTCGCAGGAAGTGGTGCGGTTCCTTTATGAAAATGGAATCGTTACCAGCGAAATCAAATCCGCGAAGATCAATTTGGAAGAATACTACGTCGACCTGGTGCAGGAAAGGGAGGGCAGATAACATGACACGGACGAAAGAAATCGATTTTCCGTCACGCAGTTTTGCCAGCAGACTGAACACCATGTTCCGGGTGGACGTCAGAAGAATGTTTGGCACACCCCTGTTCTGGATCTGCCTTGTTATCGCTTTTGCGATTCCTGTCCTTGTGCTCGTGATGACTTCCGGCTTCGGCGGTAATGGAGGCGCGATGTTCACGAACACCTGGCAGATCATCGGCTCTGAAAGTGCAAGTCTCGGCGCCATGATGGCCGGTATGGGAGGCGCTATGGGCGGCGGAGAAGCTTCAGCGGCAGCCGGAGCCGGCATGATGGACATGACCGCCATGATGAACATCAACCTCATGTACTTTTTGATGGGAGTATTTGTCTGTCTGTTTGTGGCAGAGGACTTCCGCAGCGGCTACGCAAAGAACCTGTTTACCGTCCGTGCCAGAAAGACCGATTATGTGGTATCCAAGACCATTATTGGTTTTATTGCCGGGGCCCTGTTCCTGATTGCATTTTTTATCGGCGGTGTGGTCGGCGGCAGCGTGGCCGGACTTCCCATGGATCTGGGTACGGCGGGCGTCAGCGGCCTTGTGATGTGCATGCTGGCGAAGATCTTTCTTGCGGCAGTCTTTGTGGCTATCTTCCTGCTCATGAGCGTCATTGCCAGGCAGCGGTCGTGGATGAGCATCTGCCTGTCTCTGTTCGGTGGGATGCTGCTCTTCATGATGATCCCCATGATGACGCCGCTGGATTCTGGCGTAATGAATGTGGGTATGTGCCTGGCAGGCGGTGTGATCTTTGCCGCAGCCATCGACGCTGTCAGTAATATGGTGCTTAGAAAAACAAGTCTGGTAGGATAAGGAGGAATTCACTATACGCCGGGTTCTGTTCATGTGGGTGGGAAAGTGATCATGATATTCTTCCGATACAAGCATTTAACGTGTGCGAAATTGGTGAAATACCAAAAACGCACACGTTAAATCGCTAGAAGTTTTTACCTTTTCTCATGAAGTCCACAAGATTAATGTGTTCTATACCATTGCGCTTCTGAAGGATCGAATCGGCAGTGGCAACATATTTTGGGTAATTGTCTTTTATAGATTCAAGAGGTCTGTATTCGCGGTCTTCCGTATCTTTGGACAGTGCTATTGTATAAGCAACCTGGACATAGGAATAACGCATCTCATTGTCCCTTAGGATAAAGTCGCATTCCAGCTTCCCAATCCTTCCGACACTTACAGAGTAGTCGTGGGATCTTGCGTATATATATATGATGTTTTCAAGGACGGGACCGAAATTTATCCTATTATCGGTGTTTTGGACATAATAAAACCCGGTGTCGGACAGGTAGTATTTTTTCTCTCCACTTAAGGATTTTTTCGATTTCATGTCGAACCTTGGACATTCATATAGAATCTTAGCATCCAGTAAGGCTTTTATATATCGTGCTATTGTTGCCTCACTGATCGGGGTCCCGGTTTTCTCAATTGCTTTCTTAAGACTTTTCAGGCTTGTTGTTGCACCGAAATTATTAATGATATATTTTTGAACGGTTTCAAAAGTGCTTTTATTGCGGATTTTCAATCTTCTTCTGATATCTTTTTCAAAGATCTCATCGATAACGCTTTGTACATATCTGCGTTTTGCAGCAATATTATCAAGAAGTATCGTTCTGGGAAATCCACCTTCCAATATGTAGTTCTGTAACTCTTCCTGACGATCCTGTGCGATCTCTTTTCCGTAGAACTTTTTAATGTCTTCATATTCCTCGAAAGAGAGCGGGAACATTTCAAATTCGATATATCTTCCGGTAAGTTTTGTCATAAGCTCACCACTTAAAAGATATGAATTTGAGCCGGTAATGAAGATTGACCATTTGCTAGTTCCGCGAAAACCATTTAGGACAGTCTCAAACCCTTTTACATTCTGTACTTCATCGATAAAAAGATACTTTGTACCTTTTATTGCAGAAACCGATTCGATCAATTGTTCCAGCTGTTCCGGCTTCAGGATCTTGTTGTAGTCTTTGCTGTCGAGATCAAAATAAACAATATTCTCCGCCGGAATTCCGGATTCCTTAAGTTCGTAAGCAATCGTCTCCATGAGACAGGATTTTCCGCATCTTCTGACTCCGGTGATCACTTTGATAATGTCAGTCGCATGATAAAAGTCGCGGATCTTTTTCAAGTAGTTTTCTCGAGGGTACCAATCCATATCATCATTCCTTTCGAAGGAGTTTTCATTCAAATGTTATCAAAACCAGGCATCAAAATCAAGTTTAACGTTTGCGATATTGCAAAAATATCAAAAACGCTAACGTTAAAATCAACAAGTGTGGTCCCGCCATACTTTTGTATGATGTTCGCTATCTTACTTTTTACATAGAGTTTGTAAGCCTTGATTACTGCCAGAGAGTATAAGTGAATATGGTTTGAGGGAACGCCCAGAACCGTCCCCAATCGTTCCAGTACAATTTGCCCGGGAGTCATGTTATAATGGCTCTGATGTCTGATGGGACAGAGCTTTGTCGAGAGAGATTTACGGAGGGAAATAGAAAATGAAACAGAAAGAATTAATGCTTTCCGGGGAACTGTATGATCCCAATGATCCCGAACTTTTAAAGCTCAGGGTGAAAGCGCACAGACTTTCAGCTGAATATAATGCGGTACCGGAAACTGACGAAAAGAAAAGACATGAAATCCTCAAAGAGCTGATCGGCGATTTGGGGAAAGGCGCATATCTGCAGGGACCGATTCAGATTGATTACGGATGCTTTACCAGTATAGGGGAGCGAACCTATGCAAACTTTAATCTTACGATACTTGACACCTGCCCGGTGAAAATAGGAAATGACGTATTCATTGGGCCGAATGTGTCAATACTTACGCCGATGCATCCGTTGAGATGGCAGGAGAGAAATACATATTATCGGGAAGACGGAGTGCTGACGGATAGGGAATATGGCAAACCCATTACAATAGGCAATAATATATGGATTGCAGGAAATGTTACAATTTGCGGCGGGGTGACTATAGGTGACGGTTCGGTTATAGGAGCCGGAAGTGTGGTGACAAGAGATATTCCTCCGGACAGTTTTGCAGCCGGAAATCCATGTCGTGTCATTAAGAAAATAGCTCAATAAATCACCGTGGATTGTACTAAATAAAAGAGATCAGAGGTCCGGGAAATCCAGTAACGACAAGGGATCCCGGACTTTTTTGCTTTTCCGTACCCCCGGATTTACCCCTGCTTCGTGTATGTGGTCTGCAATTGCATTGATCTTACAAGTCGTATTTGCATGATTCCAAGAAAAAAACGCAAAGAAGATATTTGCGAATATATCTTGAAATGTCTGAAAAAATGATATATCATGATTAAAAATGCGGAAAGCAAAGATAAAGACGTAAAGAAGATATTTGCGAATATATCTTGAGATGATGAAAAGCAATACATTCAGGAGGTGATCCGAATGGAAAAACAGAGTTTATTGAAAAGCAGATATCAGGAATTGCAGAAGGTGCTGGAAGAACAGCAGACTTTTATAATGCCCGATGTGGAAATGGTATTTCCCGAACTTGAGAAGGCGACGCGTTATTGGCTAGTAGCGGAATTGGTGAAAAACGGTTACATAAAAAGAATCCGCAGGGGAACATTTGCTTTTAATGAGTGGCGTGGGAAGAAGAATATCACAATTTCCAAAGAGGCTGAAAGACTGTCGGAAGTATTGTCGGAGACCGGTTTTTATTATTTTATCTCCGGTTTGGATATTCTTGCCAAGTACATGCAGCATATTCCGGAGCAGTACCCTATTATGCTTTTTGTCGAGAAGGCTGCAAAGGAAGAAGTGAAGAGTGTTCTCCTGGGACAGAAATTCTTTGTGATCGATTCGGTGGATCTTAAGATTAAATATGAGGATATGATCTATGCCGGCAGAGAAGAAACACTGGTTGTTCTGTATCTGACAGATTCTTTTGAATATGGCGAGGGTGGTCTTGCAACGATTGAAAAAGCATTTGTGGATACATTTTATTCTGTGACGAGAAATGGGTATCCTCTTGCGCTGCAGGAATTGGTTCGGATCTATGAAAATCTGGTAAGAACGGGAAATATAGATCGGAAGAAGACAGTGACAATTGCAGGCAGAAGAAGTATCCAGTACGATATCAGATACATTGTGGAATCTGATTATATTACGGAAGAAGCAAGACGGTTCGTTGAGATCATGAGAAGGGAGCGGTAATAATGGATTACAGAAAGTGCATTCATGAAGAAACGGCATTTCAGAGAGAGACTTTGGAATTACGAATGAAGGATTACGGCTTCAGAAATATGGCTCGGATGGAATTGTTTCTTTGGGACCTGGAGTTGTTTCTTCAGATTCAGGCACGACTGGGGGAACGTATTGTACTGAAGGGCGGCGCGGCGACGCAGTTTTATCTCCCGAAAGAAGCACAGAGAAGGACCTAGTATTAGGAAGTGAGTATTATGTATAAACAAATTGAAAAACGAATGAAAAAATTTATCTGCCTTGCCAATTGTCTGTTGTTCATTAATGGGTGCGGAAAAAAAGCTGAAATAATCACTGACTATGGAATAAACGACCATACCACATATCATACCGATTTGACAGAAGTAGCCTCAAACACCATCGCTACTTCAAAGGAAAACCATTCACTTTCCGAATCGCTTGGTTCGAAGCAAATCACATGGAAGGAAACCTTTTCAATTGAGGGTATTTCTATAGATACAGATATAGATATAACACTTATCAGTTCAGTAGAAGAAGAAAACAACCTTCGTGCCGAAGGTTATTCTGGTACTATAATCCGCGATACAGACTATTTACCAATCTGTAAAGCCTCCTTAACAAATGATAGTAGCGTAACCGAACCAAGGATAGTCGAAGAATTATTTGGAGACACCTCTAAGGAAATACATGGCTTCATTGGAACATCTCAAGGAGACGCTCAACGAGTAGTTCATATGGCTGGAGAATATTATTACTTATATCCATCTGAATTCGCGGAAAAAGGTATCGTAGAGATAACAAAGGACAATTCGGTTCTATATTTGGGATGGTATGAGGAACCCGATCTATATTGGCACACATACGAAGGCAAATATCATGGAACCGACTATGAATTATTATTTGGATACTATAAACCTCTACACCAAAAAAGAATAGCATTTTTTCCAAAGAATCCTGGTACGGTCATTGGTAATTTTGATTGCAACCGCGTATATCCATTATTCAATCGTTCTATCCAAGAAAAAAATGATTTTGATGTATTGGACACTACCGTTTACCAGAAATTATTAACAATTGAAAACAAAACTAATAGTTCTGAAGATTCACTTCTTTCAAATGCGCGTCAGTTTTTAGAATGTATTTGTGAAAACAATATTGGTTATTATCATCTGAAAAACCCTTTTGACTCATCAAAAAACGAATTGGTCTTCTATAATAAAGAAGGTGATAGAACCGATTTTTCCAATCCCGTAATTAATGGATATAATATTTCACTTTTATGGGAAATCGGAAACCAAAAAATATACTCTGATGATAGCACGCCTGGAAATTCATGCTCTATATGGGTAACCGATCAAGGTGTAATCGGAATAGAAATGAATGCAACCTATTTTTTTGATTCTGAGTCCTCCGTCTGTTCCGACATACTTTCATTTAATGAGATGGTATCATCTCTAAAAGCAAATATTGTAAACAAAATAGGTATATCGAATCTAAAAGGTAAAACACTCCATTTGAAAGAATTCCAGTTTACATACTATCCTATTACCAAAGAGGATAATTCGTCGGAAGTATTATTTAAACCAGTATGGTTAATTGACTTATATGAAAACAATCTTTACTACGGAATGGCTGTTGTGGATGCAAGCAATGGCGTTATTATTGAAATCAAATAACTGGTCCGTTGGGCACTTTCTTATGTTTTTGGCAAAAGTGAACGATTTGCAGAGGTATGTGGAAATGAACACGTGATAACCCCTCATAACCCCTTTACAGAGTATTGATGTGGGGTTATAATGAAGTTGACTGAAGGGAGGTGTCGCCGTGCAAAATATAGATGAAAGAATCCGTGATTTGGAGATGACTATCGCTGCTTTGCCTGTTGGGTATATATCGAAGAAAACAATCAACGGTAAGATAAAGAAATACCATCAGTGGACGGAAGATGGAAAAAAGAAGAGTAAATACCTTGATGATGATTCTGCTGCAGAGTTGGGAGCCCTGATCGAAGAAAGGCGTATTCTCGAGCAGGAACTTAGCGAACTTAAGAAGGCTTTGCCTGATTCATTGAAGAAAAAATCGGCAGCAGGTTATGTTTTCAAGACAAGTGTGCTGATCGGTGATGCCCTGAAAAGGTATGTTGACCCGATTAGGAATCTGCAACGCAGAGATTGCTTTGCCGTATTAGAGGACTATCTTGAGAGGGGTTATACAGGAAAAGTATTCATCCTTTACGGTCTTCGCAGAACTGGAAAGACGACGCTTTTAAAACAGGCGATAGCATCTCTGCCGTTAAGTGATTTTTCCAAGACGGCGTTTATTCAGGTGAATCCCGGCGATACACTTGGAGACATCAATGCGGATTTAAAGTGGTTTTTGGAAAAAGGATATAAGAATTTGTTCCTCGACGAAGTTACTTTTGCAACTGATTTTATTGAAGGAGCCGCCCTGCTTTCCGATATATATGCTGCGTCCGGAATGCATATAGTTCTTTCGGGAACCGACTCTTTGGGTTTCATCTTTTCTGAAAGCGAGGAATTGTATGACCGCTGCATCATGCTTCATACGACTTTTATACCTTACAGGGAATTTGAAAAAGTTCTTGGAATCAGTGGTATAGATGAGTATATCCGATACGGTGGAACTATGAGTCTTGGAGGAAAACACTATAACGAAGCGGTAACCTTTAAAACCAAGGCAAGTACGGATGAATATATCGACAGCGCAATTGCAAAAAACATACAGCATTCCCTGCGGTACTATCAGGATGGTGGTCATTTCAGACATCTGGCAGAACTATATGAAAAAGATGAATTGACCAGTGCCATCAATCGTGTGGTTGAGGATATCAACCACAGATTTACGATAGAAGTTCTGACGAAAGATTTTGTTTCCAATGATCTTGGTATTTCACGGAGAAACCTGCGTAAAGACAGGGAGCATCCCACGGATATCCTTGACAGGATCGATAAGGAAACCTTTACAGAGGGACTTCGCAGGATGCTGGAGATTCTGAATAAGAATGAGCAGAGTGTACAGATTACGGATACACATCGTGTTGAAATTAAGGAGTATTTGGATCTGTTGGATCTTACCGTGGATATTCCCACAGAATTTATTCCTGTTAGAAACGAAAAACTGTATAGGACAGCTATCGCTCAGCCGGGTATGAGATATGCGCAAGCAGAAAGCCTGGTGCGCCAGCTTTTACTCGATAAGGAATTCCAGAACATTTCAGCCAAGGATAGAGCTTTTGTGTTGGAACGCATAATGAATGAGATCAAGGGAAGGATGATGGAGGATATCGTCATTCTTGAAACCATGATGGCAAATCCGGACAAAGAGGTCTTTAAGCTACAGTTCGCTGTCGGTGAATTTGATATGGTTATTGTGGATCCTGCTGCGATCACATGTGAGGTATTTGAGATCAAGCACAGCGAGGAAGCGGTGCCGGAACAATATAAGAACCTGATCGATATGGAAAAGTGTAAGGCGACAGAATTTAGGTTCGGGGAAATAAAGCGTAAGGCTGTTATCTACCGTGGTGAGGATAAGTCAGATGGTAGCATTGAATATTTGAATGTGGAAGAGTACTTGAGAGGGGTTTCTGACTCCATTTTTACCTGATTGGCATTTCTACCGGATGTCAAAAAGACATAATCTCATGTCAAAAAAAGGTCATAAATAACAAAAAATCTGTTAGATTGTATTAAATATACATCATAAGTGAGGCCGTGAACCCTTATAAAATAAGGGATTGCGGCCTTTTTAGTCCAGGGTTGCCCCACATTTTGCCCCATATTTTCCCCATTTATTCCGGGATTATTCCGAAATAGGATCATTGCAACGGCGTTGCATTTCCCTTATACTTTAATGCAGGAAAGCTTAAAAGTTCAATGCGTTAAAGTACAAGGCATCTGGGAGAAATCCTGTTGCCGGAACAAATCGCTAATAGATGGAGCGTTGCAACGTTGAAATGCAACGCTTCCGGCATTTACGAAACAAAATAAAAACGAATATTCACAGTATTTACAAGGGATTGCAGCTTTTTTGGAGATCCATTTTGCAACGGTGGAACGCAACGCCGGGACGCTATACCGAAACAACAACGAATAAATGTAACGTTGCAACGGATCGGAAAGACAGGAGGAATGCGGAGGATGAACGGAGAGCGCACAACAAATGTCCCCGTAAAAAGACACAGGGGAGGGCAACCGGGAAACCAGAACGCCAAAGGGAGGAAGAACAGGCGCGGAGGCGCGCCATATGGAAACCAGAACGCATGGAAACATGGAGGTTATGCTATTACGCACTTGCGCCGCGCGGTTACCCTTTATCGCATTGAAAAGAAATTGAACATGAGCATTAAAGAAATGTCCCCGGAACAGATAAGCGTTCTATGGGACAGATTTTATATTCCCTTATAGATCATACAAGGCAGCGGGACTAATGAAATCCCGCTGCCCTTTAATATATGCGCATGGTGTGTGTGATTGGATCATATGCAGATGGCTTGCCATTCTGCGAAACTTGCCTTTTCATTTCCGGGGTTGCACTTTCCCACATACGGCGGGATTATTGCCGACAATAACCGAGTTATTGCATACATTTATTCATTCTTTGGTGTGGGGTTGTATGGGTATAATTCGGCCTCAAATACTGCCAGAAATGCTTTTGCCGCATGGAGCAGGGCAGATTCATTTACAATGCAGGTTTTCCCGTTCGGACATTCAACCGGGAGGGAATGCTTTAGAATGCCTCCTGTTGTGGCTTTTGGTTGGAGCATATAGCCGTATGCGCTCAATAGCTGCATTGCTGCATCTGCCTGTTCTGGAAGAAAGAAACCTGTTCCTCTTGTAAAGTCTTTGATATTTGAATAATCCGTTTCCCCGGTTATGTATTCCGGGATCACATCAAAGTATTCCGCCATAAGCTGCAATGTGGATTCATGCACACGGTTGCTGCCCTTGTCATTCAACAGGTTACTTAATCGGACAGATGTAATTCCTATTGCAGATGCAATATATTTCTTTGTATATCCTTTCGATTCTATAAGAAAACGCAATCTTTCCCTGTTAATTTCAATGCTATTTCCCTTTTTTTCTCGTTTATTCATGGCTTTTTCCTCCGAAATTAAAGCAGTCGCTTTAATAATTCCGTTCGATTTTTCCATATCATGCGTTTGTATCCATAATCTGACAAAAAATCTCTTATTTTTCCGTGATTTCCGCAATATAAGCCTTTTCATACTTGCGTTGTGGATTATTAAAACATGTGCTTTAATCAATATAACACATGTGTAACACATAAACAACGATAAACACGAAAGAGAGGTAAACGCAATGGTTGAAAATGTAACACTTATGCCCATGACAACAGATGTGCAGGGGGTCATGAAACTGTTAGGAGTAGGCCGGAATAAAGCAATGGAAGTGGGAAAGAACGCCGGAGCGGTCATACACTTAGGCAAAAGGACGGTTTACAAGGTTGATAAGATCAACGAATATCTCAACACACTTGCCGGAGATGAAACGGAGGTGTGACGGATGCAGGACTTTTGGATAAATGTTATCCCATACGGAAAGGAAAACGCGATTCATCAGAAAGAGCTTGCCGCCCGTCTGGGAATAAGTGTATCGACATTGAAAAAGCGGATCAGACAGGCCAGATGCAACAACATAGAGATTATAAGCTCAAAGGCAGGGTATTATTTCCCAAATGATGAGGCGGAACGGCGCGATTTCGTCACTATGCAGGAGAAACAGGCGAAAACCCGTTTCGCCACTTCCAAAAGATTACGGGATGTTGTGAAAGCGTTTGACAGGATGGAAGGAATCGCCGGGCAGATGAAAATGCAGGAGTTTGTGGAGGGCACGGGATATGGGGAGAAAGAAGAAAGCTAAAACGCCACAACCATATGCCGACATAGGAAACACAAACTTTGCAATGGTGCGTGATGGCCTATTACAAAGCGCGGCATTTCAAGCTCTGACAGTAGGAGAACGGTATTTCTATATTGTGTGCCTTGTACAGGCAAGAACGCAAAAGTGCGGCAAATGCTTATATAACCACGCCAGAGAGGATGGAAAGGAAGAACCTTATTCGGAATGGAGCTTTGTTTTTCCGGCAGCACACATGCGCGCATACGGGTATGATTCCGGGAATGGTTCAAGGTATCTGCAAATGCTGACGGAAAAGGGATTCATTGAGAGAGTGGAAAATAATAAACATAGGCAACGGGTAAATGTTTACAGGTTTACAACGAAATGGAAGGAAGAAAAGCCGCCATAAAATAGAATGGCTCTGTATGTCATACAGTATGGTTCTGTATGACATACAGAGAAATGTGCAAAGGTTCTGTATGTCATACAGACGGAGAACGGTTTTTTACTGTATGTCATACAGACATTATAATAGCGGCGCAAGCGTGATTCTGTATCCAATACAGACATTATAGAATATACCATAGGGAGTGAGGCAATTATTATGGCAAGAATGAAATCAAAAGCAACGGAGATAATGGAGGCAATAACTGCAAAGCGTGAGGAATTGCAGCGGATCACAGAGGAAAAGAAAGCCGCTGCCGGGGATGCAATGCAGCTTGTTGCGGTAAAGAAGAGAGAACAGAGGGCAAAGGCGGAGCTTGCCGCCCTTGAAGAGGCACACAAGGCCGCAACCTATACGCCAGAACCGCCGACAGACAAGGCAGAGCTTATGGCAGGACTTGAAAAGTACCGGGCAGAATGGCAGGGCAGGGTTGATAAGATCAACGCCGACATAGCGGAGGCGGATGCAGAGGCCGACAGGATCGAAAAGGAAATGCAGGAGGCCACGGCAGCGGCAGACACAAAAACCATGGTGGAGTTTGCAAACCGTCTGGAAGAGATCAAGGCCGCAAAGGTTCACATGATGGAGATGCAGAACAGGGCAAAGGCTATGCCAATATATCCGGCAGGAGCAGCGGCGGAGGAATGGCAGGAGATATGCCAGAGGCTTATGCCGGAATGGAAGAACCGCATTGCAGAAATGCGTGTTTTTGCGGCGGCATACACGGCAGCGGCAGATGCATTTCTGGAAATGGAACGCCTCATACAGGATGTACGGAGGGAATTGCAGAGCATAGAGGGCGGGTATTATGATTCAGTATTCACAAAGGGCGAAAGCTCAAAGGGAATGACGATAGATGAGAAATATGCCAGAGTGATTGCAAATGTGGTTGATGGCAATCCGTTGCTGCCGGGCAGGGTGATATAATACCATGACACAAAGAAAGAGATGCGCGCGGAGGATGTCGCGGCATCTCTTATTCATAGGACTTTTGGTTTAATCGAAATGATAAGTCATATGCATTATACCACATAGCAGGATCACGGGCAAGAAATCACTTTTCGTTATCCCGCTGCATAGCCTCATCTATGGCACGTTTGATAAAGCCGTTCACAGATTCATTGCGTGCCGCTGCATGTTCCTGTATTTCGGAATACTTCTCTTTGGTAACGTCCAGAGGAATGCGCTTTAATTTCTCTTTGTGATAGTTCGTCATGTATTCTTTTCTGTCAAACATTCCTTTACCCTCCTTTTTTTGAAGTATAGCACATTTGAAAATGTTTCGTACACAAATAATGTTTGCGTACACATACCATATGTGTTATGATGTATGCGTACACAAACAACATAGAACACACACAAACAACATAGGACGAAAGGAAGGGCAAACCATGAAAGTATATTACACCATAACCGACATAGCAGAACAACGGGGATGCGGCAGAATAGCCGCTGCCAGATGGATTGAAAGAGTGCGCAAGACCGCAATAGAGGCCGGGGAGCTGCCGCCAGAGTTCCCGAAAGGGATCATTCCGGCAGCGGTGGCGGATCGGATCGACACAAAAGCGGAATTGCGGTTACTTCTGGAAGAGTTGGAGCAGAGCGCAAACAATCTGCTGAAAGCACTTATCTGTAGGATGTAAGGGGGCGGAGCTTATGGAGGCAAAGGAACACAGATTACAGGATACGCTATTAAAGCTCTTTGAGCAGCTGCCGGAGGATGACAAGTATTGCCTCATAGCAGATGCGCACACACTTTTACAGGCGGCAAAGCTGCATTTCAGTTTGAAACGGGAGCAGAACAACCTTTACAGGATCAAATGAACGTGCAGGAGGACGAAACAGAGCCTTTTCCGGCATAGATGGCAAATTGTACGGATGAACAGGAAACAGGCCGAAACGGTCAAATGAGAGGGTACAGGCGGCAGGATACGAAGGGAGGCAGAGCATATGGCAAGATTAGCAGCGGGAATGCGGATAAAGAAGGACGGACGCTTTGAAAAGAGGTTCTATATTGACGGTAAACAACATACTGCAATAGGCAGAACGCAAAAGGATTGTTTAGCGCATGAACAGAAACTGCGGGCAAAGATCAATGCGGGCATATATAAGGACAACCGCAACATTACGTTAGATCAGTATTTCGCGGAGTGGATACGGTTAAAGGAAAAGACAACCAAGGGAAACACCCTCAAAGGGTATGAGAACAAGTACCGCAAGCACATTTCTCCGATTCTGGGAGGCCGTAAGGTGCAAAAGATCGAACGCCGGGAGGTGCAGAGGATGCAGGAGGAATGCACCAAGACATTAAAGGCAAGCACAACGAATAATATCATGATCGTATTAAAGGCAATTCTGCATGATGCGGT
This sequence comes from Eubacterium sp., assembly GCA_017541035.1. GTDB lineage: Bacteria > Bacillota > Clostridia > Lachnospirales > Lachnospiraceae > Eubacterium_Q. Next base: position 17,416 of record JAFXZW010000067.1, read on the forward strand.
TCTGGATGAGATCATAACGAAATCCCCGGCAGATGGTGTGAAGAACGTAAAGGAAACCGAAAAGGCGGCAGATACGATTCACAGAGCATTGACGGAGCAGGAACAGGTTGCATTCATGCAGGAGGCAAGGGAAAGCTATTATTTCGGAGTGTTCGCCCTCATGCTTAACACGGGAATGCGGAACGGAGAGGTGTGCGCCCTTACATGGCAGGATGTGGATTATAAAAACCGCGTGATTCACATAAACAAGACGGTTACGCGCACAAAGGGCGGCGCAATGGATATAGGAACGCCAAAGAGTGCAGCGGGCGTGCGTGATGTGCCTTTGACAGATGCGGTTCTGGAAGTGCTGAAAGGGCAGCGGGACAAGATGCAGAACATCTTTACCATAAACCGACAGGACAGAATCTTTGTCGGATCATTCGGCGGGATCATCCAAGACGGCACACTGAATGCAGAGATAGACCGCATATTGCAGAGGTTAGAGGCAAAGGGAGTGCATATAGATCACTTCACAACCCATGCCCTCCGGGATACATTCGCAACGCGGTTCATAGAGCAGGGCGGGCAGCCTCAAACCTTAAAAACGATTCTGGGACATTCAAGCCTTGCAATTACAATGGACTTATACGCACATGTTTTACCGAACACAAAACAGGAGGAAATGAACAGGGTTCACATAGCAATGTAGCGAAAAGCCTTAAAGGACGGGCAACCGTCCTTTTTTGCTGCCCCACATTTCAGAGGCTTATTCCATGCGCAAAAACCCTGTTGCGCCTTGTAAATAAAGGGAGTGCTGCCCCATGTTTTGCCCCACATTTTGCCCCACATTTCATGCCGGAATGAAACGGTTTATGATAACATGTGAAGGGACGGAAAAGGACAGGAAAAACCGACAGAATGTTGTATCTATGCGGGATCACGGCCTTTGTGGAGGATGTAAAAAAACTGCGATAAATAGCAATAAATGATGGCAGATTGTATTAAATAAAAAACATGAGCCGAATCGCTTGAAAATTCAATTTTTATGAAATATAATGACGCTACAACCTGAGGGTAGAACTATTTTACGGCGGAAGCCGAATTTATAAGAAAAGGAGAAGCAATATGTTACAGAACGAAGCTTGGGGCACATTTGAAGGACGTATCTGGAGAGAAGAGTGCGATGTTCGTGACTTCATCCAGAACAATTACACACAGTATGACGGAGACGAGAGTTTCCTGGCTGGTCCCACCGAGGCTACAAACAAGCTGTGGGGAAGACTGCAGGAGCTGCAGAAGGCAGAGCGTGATAACGGTGGTGTCCTTGAGGAGGATGCTGATGTTGTTTCCGGTCTGACCGCTTATGGCCCCGGCTATATCGATGAGAGCCTGAAGGATCTGGAGCAGGTAGTTGGTCTTCAGACAGATAAGCCGCTGAAGCGTGCATTTATGCCTTACGGTGGTATCAAGATGGCTGAGGAAGCACTCTCCATGTATGGATACACCCCGAATCCGGAGTTCCACAAGATCTTTACCGAGTATCACAAGACTCACAACCAGGCAGTATTTGATGCTTACACAGATGAGATGCGTGCAGCACGTAAGACCCACATCGTAACCGGTCTTCCGGATACCTACGGTCGTGGACGTATCGTTGGTGACTACAGACGTGTGGCTCTGTACGGTATCGACCAGCTGATCAAGTGGAAGCAGGAAGATAAGAACAATACAGGTCATGGCGTTATGACCGATGATGTGATCCGTCTTCGTGAGGAGATCGCAGAGCAGATCAAGGCTCTTCAGGGTATGAAGGCTATGGCTGCAAGCTATGGTTATGACATTTCCCAGCCGGCTAAGACCGCTAAGGAAGCTGTTCAGTGGCTGTACTTCGGTTACCTGGCTGCTATCAAGACTCAGAACGGTGCGGCTATGTCCGTAGGCCGTGTTTCCACATTCCTTGATATCTACATGGAGAGAGATATGAAGGCCGGCATCCTTACAGAGGAGCAGGCTCAGGAGCTGATCGATCATGTAGTTATGAAGTTCCGTATGGTGAAGTTCGCTCGTATCGAGTCCTACAATCAGCTGTTCTCCGGTGACCCGGTTTGGGCTACTCTGGAAGTTGGTGGTATCGGTGTTGACGGACGTCACATGGTAACCAAGAACGACTATCGTTTCCTGCATACTCTGGAGAATATGGGCCCCTCACCGGAGCCGAACCTTACGGTTCTTTATTCTTCAGCTCTTCCGGAGACCTTCCGTCGTTATGCTGCTAAGATCTCCATCCTGACATCTTCTATCCAGTATGAGAATGATGATGTTATGAAGCCGATCTGGGGCGATGATTACTCCATCTGCTGCTGCGTATCCGCAACCCAGACAGGTAAGGAGCTGCAGTTCTTCGGCGCTCGTGCAAACCTGGCTAAGGCTCTTCTTTACGCAATCAATGGTGGTAAGGATGAGAATCCGAAGTTCAACGACAAGGTAACAGGCAAGCCGCTGCAGGTTGCTCCTGCTTATGCTCCGATCACCTCCGAGTATCTTGATTATGATGAGGTTATGGAGAAGTACAAGGTAATGCTGGATTGGCTGGCATCCATCTATGTAAATATCCTGAACCTGATCCACTATATGCATGATAAGTACTACTATGAGAGCGCTCTGATGGCTCTGATCGATTCCGACGCAAGACGTACATTTGCAACCGGTATCGCAGGCTTCTCACATGTTATCGATTCTCTGTCCGCTATCAAGTACGCTAAGGTTAAGGTTGTTCGTGATCCCGAGACCGGCCTGGCTGTTGATTTCGAGACCGAAGGCGAGTTCCCGAAGTATGGTAACGATGATGACCGTGCAGATGAGATCGGTGTATGGCTTCTGAAGGAGTTCATCACTGACGTTAAGAAGAACCACACCTATCGTGGTGCTGAGCCGACAACCTCTATCCTGACCATTACCTCTAACGTAGTTTACGGTAAGTTCACAGGTAACCTTCCGGATGGACGTCGTGCATGGACACCGTTTGCTCCGGGTGCAAATCCGAGCTACGGCGCAGAGACAAGCGGACTGCTTGCTTCCCTGAACTCTGTATCCAAGATCCCCTACAAGTGGTCTCTGGATGGTATCTCCAATACCCAGTCCATGAACCCCAGCGCTCTGGGTCATGATGATGAGGAGAAGGTAACCAATCTGGTCGGCGCTATGGACGGATATTTCGATCGTGGTGCTCATCACCTCAACGTAAATGTATTCGGCCGTGAGAAGCTGGAAGATGCTATGGCTCATCCGGAGAAGCCGGAGTATGCTAACTTCACGATCCGTGTATCGGGTTATGCAGTTAAGTTCATCTCCCTGACACCGGAGCAGCAGAGAGACGTTATCTCCAGAACATTCCACGACAAGCTGTAAGATAAGATTTAGGAAGGGGCCCGTACCGGAAGGTGCGGGCCTTTTTTCGGAACATTTCCCTGTAATTCGTTTACAGTGTGAACGAAAGCGATGATATTTAATCTTTTATTAACTTGTATGACAGGGGAAAACTGTGGTATCTTAGATATAGTCAGTCTTTGGATTCGTTATGTCTGAAGCAACGGGCGATGAAGCGTTATAGAATTAAGGGAGTAGCTGATATGGAAGATAAGATCACTGGGTTGGTTCACCAGACGGAAAGCTTCGGCGCGGTTGACGGGCCGGGAATCCGTTTTATTGTTTTCATGCAGGGGTGCCGGTATCGTTGCCGGTACTGCCACAATCCGGAGACCTGGGCACTGACCGGCGGCGAGGAGAGAGATCCGGAGTCCGTTCTGGAGCAGGCTTTGCGGTATAAGGCATACTGGAGAAAAACCGGCGGAATCACGGTCAGTGGCGGAGAAGGGCTTCTGCAGATTGATTTCGTGATCCGGCTTTTTGAACTGGCAAAGGAAAAGGGCGTGAATACCTGTCTGGATACCTCCGTCGGAGCATTTACATTTGAAGAACCCTTCTTCTCAAAATTTGAAAAGCTCTGTGCGGTGACGGATCTTTTCCTGCTGGATATAAAGCATATTGATGAGGAGAAGCATAAGAGCCTGACCGGTTTTACGAATCAGAACGTGCTGGAAATGGCGAAGTATCTGTCAGATCATGATAAGCATATGTGGATCCGTCATGTGCTGGTGCCGGGGATCACTACCGATGAGGGTGATCTCGCACGGCTGGCGGATTTTATCAAAACATTAAAGACGGTTGATCGTGTGGAGGTACTCCCCTACCATAGTCTGGGTGTGCCGAAATACGAGAAAATGGGAATCAAGTATACGCTGGATGGCGTAACAGCTCCTTCCGATGAGCAGATCGCCAGGGCTAAGGAAATTCTGGGGATTTAGTGTTACGCGGAAAAAAGCGGCTTTTATTGAAGGGACAGAATCATGTGGGGACTGATCGTAATGGGACTCATCTGGTACGGTCTTTTCGGGAAGAATATCCCGAAGACCGCACGCAAGGTGAATGAAAAAAAGAAGAATTCGGGTTGTGCCGTATTTTTCCTCATTATTTTTGCGCTCTCTGTTCTCAGTTCCTTTGCTCCCGGAATGCTGGGTCTTGCCTTTGCGTCCTTTGTACTGGGTGTGCCCGTCCTTCTGATCAGTAAGCTGATCCAGTCGGCAAACAGGGAGGCAACGAGGAGGAATAACCCGGAGTATAAGGAAATCCGGGAGAATTTCAATCTCACGCAAAGCGTTTCAAAACGGCAGAAGATACTGAGCAAATTTAACGAGAAATATGAGCTGAATCTGAATCAGGAACAGATTGACCGGATCGTGGATGCTTCTTACATGTCCTACAGCTGGGAGAAAGAGATTTATGACATGACGAAGGATTATGAGCGTGTTTCGGAGTGGTACAAGTCGGATACATCCTGGCTGCGTGCGTACCTGCGGGCATTTCCGGCTATGAACATCAGCTCGGATTTCGAGATGCAGAGATCCATCGTGGAAGGCGCTTTTCGGGAGATCCTGACAGAGCTTCCGCCGGGAGACTTCATGACGATTGACAGTGCCATTGAGGAAACAAACCGGAGATTCTTCACTCTCTTTGATGAACAGAGCTATATGCTGATGTTCCGGTATATGCAGACCAAGGGAATGAATCTTGAGATTCCCAATGCGCTTCATAAGAAACAGGAGACTGAGGCGGATCGCCTGGCCCGGGAATATGATGAAAAGGTAGCCAAGGAGGTTCAGGATAGAAGGAAGAAGGCTGTGCGGAGGAAAAAAACCTCCGAGGAAGAGGACAGGGAAGAGGCGCTGGACGAGCTGCAGGCTTTTGCAGAGGAGCAGATGGGTTCCATGTCGGATGCCGAGCTGGAGAGGCTGATCCGTGCCTATGATAAAATGATGAAGGAGCAGACTCTTGAGGGTGACGGCGGGGATGATGATCCGGATGCCGGAAGGCTGAGAGGCTGAGCGTAGCGGGCCAGGGGAATGCGGAAGGAAGGTCATTTTCAATTCGTCTTCCCAACGGACTATTGGATGCTCGCGGTATTCACCAGCTGGGGGCAAAATACCTTTTGACCCCAGCATCATAAATCTGTAAATGAATATGAAAGGGCTCATAGCCTGCAGTAAAAAAGTCGTCCCGGAGGGAAAACCTGCCCGGGACGGCTTTTTCGATCAGCGCACTTTTTTTGTTTATCCGAATGCGTATGTTATTATGAGTATTTCCGGATCCTTCTCAGGTGGCGTTCCTCATTGGAGAAGGGGGTTGTAAGGAAGGTGTCGGTGATCATGAGAGCAAGTCCGGGACCGATCACGCGGGCTCCCATGCAGAGAATATTTGCATCATTGTGCTCCCGGGTTGCTTTGGCGGAGAATACATCATGGCAGAGTGAGGCACGAATGCCGGGCTCTTTATTTGCGGCCATGGACATGCCGATGCCTGTTCCGCAGACAAGGATACCAAGTTCGGCTTCGCCGGACCGGATGGCGGCACAGGCTTTTTTTGCATAATCCGGGTAGTCGCAGGAGGCTTCACTCTCGCAGCCGATATCCATGATTTCATATCCTTTAGCCTGAAGATGCTGTATGATTTCCTGTTTTAAGGCGTATCCGCCGTGGTCACTTCCGATGACAAGTTTCATGATCTTTCCCTTTCTTTTTTCAATGAGAGCTCCTTTGGCCTCAGGATGTGTTATTCTGAACCGCGGAATTTAACAGTAAATAATGCGATGTCCGGCGGCTTTGACCATCCGGTTCATGATCGCCGAGCCGAAAGCGTCTCTCCGGAAATTCTCGCTGTAGATCCGTTCACAGCCCCGGTCATCACATTCCCGCAGAGCCCGGTAAAGGTGTGAGGCCACAGTCTGACCGTTGTCCGTATCTCCCAGCAGGATCAGCCTGAAATGCGGATCATCCTTGAAAATGTCATAATCCGCGGCATTTTCACCGGTGGTCATGATTCCGGTGATCATGCCCTGATCCAATGCTTCCCGGATCAGATGCTGAAGGCATTTCTTTACGGCGGGGGTCACCCGCTCCGGAGTTGTCCGGTCGGAGACAATGGTCAGCTCGCCTTTGGGTGCGTAGTGGGTGTAGCGCATGCCGGGTGCCTTTGGATGCTGTAAATCCTGAGGCCCGGCCGGAGATGCTGCACCATTGCCCGTAGGACAAAGAGGGGCATTTTCGGACTCAGTGATCCCGGCCAATGTCGGATCCAGTTCTACAGGACCGATGACAGCGCTCAGCATTTCACGGGTGATAAAGCCGGGACGCAGGATCATCGGGACCTCCTCCGTCAGATCAACGATGGTGGATTCGATTCCGATCCCGACCGGTCCGCCATCCAGGATCATGTCGATCCGCCCGTCCAGATCCTCCTTCACATGCTGTGCGGTGGTGGGGGAGGGGCGACCGGATTTATTGGCACTGGGAGCGGCTATGTATACGCCGGACTCCCGGATCAGCGCGAGGGCGGCGGGGTGGGACGGCATGCGGATAGCAACCGTTGACAGTCCGCCGGTGGTCGCGTCGGGAACGATTTTCTTCTTATACAAAATGATGGTCAGGGGACCGGGCCAGAAGGCTTCTGCCAGCTGATGCGCCTTCTCCGGGATTTCCTCTGCCAGCTCTTCCAGGGCTGACGTTTCCGCAATGTGAACGATCAGCGGGTTATCGGATGGGCGGCCCTTTGCTGCGTAAATCCGGGCAGATGCGGAGGGATCCAGTGCATTTCCACCCAGTCCGTAAACGGTTTCCGTGGGGAAGGCCACAAGTCCGCCCTCCTTCAGGATCCGTGAGGCCTCCCGGATAGAAGAGGGGTCCTCTGTATTTTTCAAAATGGTCTGCATATTTTCACCCGAATGTTTTTTATTCGTAAAATGTGCTTAAGACTCCGGACAGGAGTTTTGAAGACACCTTCTTTTTATAGCATGTTTCGTGTCCTGTGACAAGTTTTTTACAAAAAGCGGTTGACATGTAGTATATTCGTTGCTATAATGTAACAAGTCTTAACAAATTTGTAACAAATATGGTTTATCTGCATAACATTTACCTGGTAAACCTTTTAATAGGGAGGAAGTCATGCGTAAATGGTCATGGATTAAGTCCAAAAAGGCGCTTGCCACAGGACTTACGACCGCAGTCGTTTTAACATCAATCACAATTCCCGTGGTTGCATCATCAGATTATTCACTGGTCAGCATCACGGCGATGGTAGAAGAATACATTTCCGAGTCTCCTGCTGTTGATCCTGTAGCTGAGCTGATCGGCAAGGAAGAGCCGGAGGTAAGTATTCAGAAGTCTTCCGGTGTGGTTACCGCTGCTCCTAAGGCAGCTAAAACTGCCAAAGAGATAGAGGGCAAAGAGAAAAATCCGGCAGCAGAAGATGAATCTGTAAAGGATGTATCCGTAGATGATGTATCCGGGGAGGAGAAGCCTTCCGAGCCTGTAAAAACCGAAGAAAAGCCCGAGGAATCTGCCAGGGAAGAGAGTAAAGTAAAATATCCCCAGTTTCAGGATCGCTGCCTTGCCACAGCCGGTGTGCTGAACATTCGGGCAGAGGCTTCCGCTGACTCCGAAGTGGTGGGCAAGATCGAGAAGGGCGGTATCGCTCTTGTTGAGGAAAAGGGTGCAAAGTGGACCAAGATCGGTTCCGGAAACTGTGAAGGTTATGCATCCAATGAATATCTGGTATTTGGCGATGAAGCCGGTGCCTGGGCAGAGAGAAACAATATTCCTCAATATGCCGAAGTAAAGGAAAGCGGTCTCCGGGTACGCGCAGAAGCGAATACGGAAAGTAAGGTTCTGGATTCCCTTTTTGCATATGATACCTGCGACGTGATCTCTGAAGGAAATGGATGGACGAAGGTCAGACTGGACGATGGGACTGTCGGATTTGTCAGCAGTGATTATGTAGAGGTTCGCTTCAATACCCCTAAGGCAAAGACAATGGCTCAGATCGAAGCGGCCCGCAAGGCGGAGGAAGAAAAAGCCCGCCGCGAGCAGGAAGCAAAGGCAGCTGCTGAGAAGAAGAGCCAGACTACCACAGCAAAGAATACAACATCTGAAAAGAAGAACCAGACTAGCACAGCAAAGAATACAACATCTGAAAAGAATACAACTGCTTCATCTTCGTCCAAGTCGACCTCTTCCACGAAGGAAACAAAGACGACAGAAAAGAAGACCGAGACTACGACTTCAGACTCCGGCACAAAAAAGAACAGTAATCTTCGTGCGGAAATGATAGCGTATGCAAAGCAGTTCCTGGGAAATCCCTATGTATACGGCGGAACATCCCTGACGAATGGAACGGACTGCTCCGGCTTCACCATGCGGATCTACGAGCATTTCGGTTATAAGATCCCCCGGGCAGGCGGACAGCGAACCTTCGGAAAGAGAATCAGTGTAAGCGAGGCTCAGCCCGGCGATCTGATCTTCTATCCCGGCCATGTGACCATGTACATTGGCAACGGCCAGGTGATCCATGCCAGCAGTGCAAAGACGGGAATCATTATTTCTTCCCTTACCTACAGCGGCACACCGGAGTTTGCAACCAACATTATCGATAACTAATAATATTTCACTCTTTTTAAACATTCTTCATTTTTCAAAAATCCGCTCCTCTTCATGCGGTAGAACCACCCGGCATCAACCCCCGGGTGGTTTCTTTTTGCCCGCGGGAAATGAGCCTGTGCCTGAACAGGCGGCAGGAATCAGAGCCGTGCGCATGAACAGGCACCCGGAATCAGAGCCGTGCGCATGAACAGGCGCCCGGAATCAGAGCCTGTGCCTTGAACAGGCGTCAGGAATCATCAGAGCGCAATAAGCAGTCAAATAGTCAGACAATGCCTCTTTGGTATATTTGCACAATGAATTTTAAAATTGGTTGACTATAATTACCAGTAACACTACCACGGGTATGTGGATAATAAACATCGAAAAACAATAGAAAATGGGTTATTCACAAAGTTATCCACATTATCAACAGGATACTGGGGTTACATAACAAAACGCAGGATAAAACACCCGTTCTGTGAATTATTCCGATATTGACGTTCGGAACAAGCTGAAACACAGGATTTTCGGGGGCAGTCCCTCAGAAAAATCAGATTATTTCGCGGAGTTGTCAGACAAAAATGCAGGCGAAAGTTTTGTTGATAGAATCCATGGAATATGATATAATAAAGCATATCTCTCCCACAGGCGAAGGGTCTTTTGTACCCTGTGAAGGAGATATGCAGAATGACCGGTTTCCCCGTACCGCGGGGTGTGTTTTTATCAAGGGAAAACCGGATAATACAGAAGAGAAGGAGTGATGGTATGAATTACATGATCAGTGGCAAGAACATCGATGTTACGGAAGGCTTAAAACAGGCAGTCTATGATAAATTGGGGAGACTGGAAAAGTTCTTTAATGAAGACACTGACGCACAGGTTACATTTTCCGTTGAGAAGGATCGTCAGAAGATCGAGGTAACGATCCCCATGAAGGGGCACATCATCCGTGCAGAGCAGGTAAGTGATGATATGTATGTTTCCATCGATATGGTTGTAGAGATCATTGAACGTCAGGTTGTAAGATACAAGAAGCGGATCATTGACCAGGAGCAGGATGCGGCATATTTCCAGAATCAGTTCCTTGAGGAGGAGGATGACGGCGTTGAGGAAGGCGAGATCAGCATTATCCGCAGCAAGCGCTTCGCTGTAAAGCCCATGTATCCGGAAGATGCCTGCGTGCAGATGGAGCTTCTGGGACACAACTTCTACGTATTCCGCAATGCGGAGACCGATGAGGTAAATGTGGTTTACAAGAGAAAAGGTAATACCTACGGATTGATCGAACCGGAGTTCTAACACCTGCGGGGCGGTTCCCATATAAGGGAACCGCCCTTTTCTTATGTGCGCGATAAGGCTGCAAAGCGGGAAACGTGCTTTTTTTCGCCGACATGATTGAAGGACAGAGTGCCGTCGGTCACAGAGAAGCCCGGAATGAAAGGCAGAATGAAAACTGTCTGAGAAAAATCCTTGCCTTGCAAGGGGAATGATGGTATAGTATGTGAGTTAAGGCGGATTTTTCAATAGATTTGGTATATTTCGGAGGATTAAAATGGGTCTTGGTGAGAAGCTCTTCGGCACGCACAGCGAGCGGGAGTTAAAGAAGATCGAACCGATCATCAAGAAGATCGAGTCGATGGATGAGGCAATGCAGGCCTTATCAGATGACGAATTAAAGGCAAAAACCACAGAATTTAAGGAAAGACTGGCAGCAGGAGAGACATTGGATGACCTTCTTCCTGAGGCCTTTGCTGTTGTGCGTGAGGCGGATTATCGTGTATTGGGCCTGAAGCCCTTCCGTGTGCAGCTGATCGGTGGTGTGATCCTGCATCAGGGCCGTATCTCCGAGATGCGTACCGGTGAAGGTAAAACCCTGGTGTCCACACTTCCCGCTTATCTGAATGCACTGGAGGGAAAGGGCGTTCACATCGTTACGGTCAATGACTACCTGGCTAACCGTGATGCGGAGTGGATGGGCGCCGTACATCGCTGGCTGGGCCTCACCGTCGGCGTGATCCTGAACGCGGATGACAATGACAAGCGCCGTGAGGCATATAACTGTGACATCACCTATATCACGAATAACGAACTCGGTTTTGATTATCTTCGTGACAACATGGTTATTTATAAGGAAAAACTGGTTCAGCGCGGACTTCATTATGCCATCATCGATGAGGTGGACTCCGTTCTGATCGATGAAGCCCGTACGCCGCTTATCATTTCCGGACAGAGCGGAAAGTCCACGGACATTTATAAAATGTGCGACTATATTGCCCGCAGAATGAAGCAGGGTACCGCCTCTACCGAGATCAGCAAGATGGATGCCATCATGGGCAATTCGGTGAAGGAAGACGGTGATTATCTTGTCAATGAGAAGGATAAGTACGTTGTCTTCACGGAGCAGGGCGTGAAGGAGATCGAGCAGTTTTTCCACATTGAGAACCTGGCTGATTCCGAGAATATTGAGATTCAGCATACCATGCTCCAGGCTCTGAAGGCCCATGCCCTTATGCACAGGGATCAGGATTACGTGGTGAAGGATGATGAGGTATTGATCGTTGATGAGTTCACCGGACGTATCATGCCGGGACGCCGTTTCAACGACGGACTCCATCAGGCCATTGAGGCGAAGGAAAATGTGAAGGTAAAGCGTGAGTCCAAGACTCTGGCTACCATTACCTTCCAGAATTTCTTTAATAAATATGAGAAAAAGGCCGGCATGACCGGTACGGCACAGACCGAGGAAAATGAGTTCCGTGAGATCTACAGCATGGACGTAGTTGTGGTTCCCACCAACCTGCCCATTGCCCGTATCGATCAGGATGATGCGATCTTCAAGACCAAGAAGGAGAAGCTGAACGCTATCATTGATGAGGTTGTCCGTACGCATGAGAAGGGGCAGCCGGTGCTGGTTGGTACCGTAAATATCGATTCTTCCGAGGAACTGAGCCAGATGCTCAACAAGAGGGGAGTTCCCCATAAGGTGCTGAATGCGAAGTTCCATGAGCTCGAGGCGGAGATCATCGCGGATGCAGGTCAGATGGGACATGTTACCATCGCAACGAACATGGCCGGCCGTGGTACGGATATCAAGCTGGGCGAGGGCGTAAAGGAACTGGGCGGACTGAAGGTCATCGGTACCGAGCGGCACGAGTCCCGCCGTATTGATAACCAGCTGCGCGGACGTTCCGGACGTCAGGGCGACCCGGGTGAGTCCAAGTTCTACCTCTCTCTGGAGGATGACCTGATGCGGCTCTTTGGTTCCGAGCGTGTCATGGGTATTTACGATGCATTGCGCATTCCCGAGGGAGAAGAGATCCAGCATAAGACCATCACCAAGTTTGTGGAAAAGGCACAGAAGAAGATCGAGTCCAATAACTTTGCCATTCGTAAGAACCTTCTGGAATATGACCAGGTGAATAATGAGCAGCGTGAGGTGATCTATGCAGAGCGCCGCCGTGTTCTGGATGGTGAAAATATGCGTGATACCGTTGTGGGTATGGTAAGAGATACCGTAGGTCATTACGTGGATCGCGTTGCATCTACCGAAATAGATCCTTCCGGCTGGGATATGCAGGAGTTAAATGATATCCTGCGGCCGATCATTCCCCTGAAGCCAATCGAGCTGACGGAGGAAGAGAAGGGTAAGAACAATCCGGATGATTTCAAGCAGCGTCTTCAGGATGAAGCGGTAGAGATCTACGAGAATAAGGAGAAAGAGATCACCGAAGCCGGCGGAGATATGCGTGAGATCGAGCGTGTGATCCTGCTTAAGATGGTAGATCAGAAATGGATGGATAATATCGACGACATGGCTCAGCTCCGTCAGGGTATCGGACTGCAGTCCATGGGCGGGCGGGATCCGGTAGTGGAATACAAGCTGGCAGGTTACGAAATGTTTAATGCCATGATGGAGTCCATTAAGGAGGATACTGCCAGATATATCCTGCACATTTCCGTAAAACCGCCGGAACCGCCCAGAGGTCAGTCCAGACCGGGTGACGGTGTATCGCCGGATGAGGAAGGCCCTGCAAGGCCGCGTGGACCGCAGGCAGAGGAGGAAGACTCTGAAGAGGAAGGACCGGGTGCAGCAGAGCGTCGCGAGATGAGACGTACGGCTCACAACCTGCAGCAGATGGCGAAGAGAGAAGAGGTTGCCAAGGTAACCGGAACAAATAAGGATGAATCAAAAAAGAGGGAGCCTGTAAAGAGGAAGGGCAAGAAGATCATGCCGAATGATCCCTGTCCCTGCGGTTCCGGCAAGAAGTATAAATTCTGTCACGGACGTGCGAAGTAGAGCCCGAAGGACCTTACGATTGACGGAGACAAGATATGTTAGCGATCGATGAGTATAAATTCAGATTAAGTGAATATGAGAAGCCTCTTGAGGAGGTCCGCCAGTCTCTGGATATCACGGGGAAGGAAAAGAAGATCGCCGAACTGGAGGCCCGCACCGAGGAACCCGGCTTCTGGGAGAATATCCAGGAGAGCGGAAAGGTAATGAAGGAGATCAAGAATCTCAAGGATACCATTCAGGATTTCCAGAAGCTTTACGGAACCTGGGAGGATATCGGTACCATGCTGGAAATGGCTGAGGAAGAGGGCGAGGATGAGCTGGTGGAAGAAGCCGGCCAGATGCTCACCGACTTCGGCGAGGAGTTTGAGGACTTCCGGATCGCCACTCTGCTCTCCGGCGAGTTCGATGAGAATAATGCGGTGCTTACCATTCATGCGGGTTCCGGCGGGACCGAGTCCTGCGACTGGGCAAGTATGCTGTACCGGATGTACTGCCGCTGGGCGGATAAGCATAAGTTCGATGTTGAGGTGCTGGATTATCAGGACGGTGACGAAGCGGGTATCAAATCCGTTACATTTCAGGTAAACGGCTACCACGCTTACGGCTATCTGAAGTCTGAAAAGGGCGTTCACCGGCTGGTGCGCATTTCTCCCTTCAATGCGGTGGGCAAGCGTCAGACATCCTTTGTATCCCTGGATGTCATGCCGGAACTGGATGATAATATTGATATCGAGATCAATGAAGCGGATATCAAGATGGATACCTACCGGTCCAGCGGGGCGGGCGGCCAGCATATCAATAAGACATCCTCGGCGGTGCGTCTCACCCACATTCCCACGGGAACCGTGGTGGCCTGCCAGAACGAGCGCTCCCAGTTCCAGAACCGGGATAAGGCGATGAAGATGCTGAAAGCGAAGCTGTATCTTCTGGAACAGCAGAAGAATATGGAGAAGTTGAACGGTATCCGCGGCGAGATCACGGATAACGCTTTCGGAAGCCAGATCCGTTCCTATGTTCTTCAGCCCTATACCCTGGTGACGGATCACCGGACAAACTGTAAGGTGGGCGATGCGCAGCGGGTACTGGACGGAGGAATCGATCCTTTTATCAGTGCGTATTTAAGAGATCAGGCGGTGAAGAATTCTACACAGTAGAATCTCCCCTGTCCAGGGGATGAAGGGCTTTTGACCCCAGCATCATAAAATAAGGAGGTGACTCCATGATAAATGTAGCAGTACTTGGTTACGGCACTGTCGGCAGCGGCGTGGTAAAGATCCTTTCAGAGAATCACTCTCATGTCAGCCGCAGAGCCGGAGAAGAGATCAATCTGAAATATGTGCTGGATCTTCGGGAATTCCCCGGTGATCCGGTAGAGAAGGTTCTGGTTCATGATTTCGATATCATCGTAAATGATCCGGAAATTCGCGTGATCGCTGAGGCCATGGGCGGTCTGGAGCCGGCCTTCACCTTTGCGAAAAAAGCTCTGGAAAAAGGCATCAGCTTCTGTACCTCCAACAAGGTGCTGGTGGAAGCAAAGGGAGCCGAACTGATCGGGATCGCGAAGGAGCATAATGCCAACTTCTTCTTTGAAGCTTCTGTAGGGGGAGGAATCCCTGTTATCCGTCCCATGATCGAGTGCCTCACGGCAGATCATTTTGACGAGATCTCCGGAATCCTGAACGGGACCACGAACTACATGTTGACCCGGATGGCAGAGGAAGGTGTGGCTTACGACGAGGTTCTAGCGGAAGCACAGGAACTAGGATATGCGGAACGGAATCCGGAAGCAGACGTGGAGGGTCACGATGCAGGACGAAAGATCGCCATCCTTGCTTCACTGGCCGGCGAGAAGCAGGTCAGCTTCGAGAACATCCGGATGGAAGGGATCACGAAGATCACCGAGAAGGATTTCGCGTATGCCCGGTCACTCGAATCTTCCATTAAGCTTTTGGGAACGGCCCGTGTTAAGGACGGCAGGTACTACGTGATCGTTGCCCCCTTCCTGGTACCGGCGACCGATCCGCTTTTTGCCGTGAACGGGGTGTACAACGCCATCAAGCTGCATGGAGATATGCTTGAAAATGTAATGTTTTACGGACAGGGCGCAGGCAAGGAAGCGACAGCCAGTGCAGTGGTTTCCGATATTCAGGACTGCGTAAGAAGACTGGGAAGCCATAGAGAGATCCTTTGGGATAAGGAACCGCAGGAGCTGGGAGATATCAGGGAATATCCCTTCCGTTTCCTGGTCCGCGTGGAAGATACGGATGCAGAGAAGCTTTCCGCCTTTGCCTCGGCACTCGGCGGAGCGGGACGCCTTGTTGCCCCGCGAGGGATCAGCGGAGAGGCTGCATTTCTGACGAATCCGATGACGGAAACCGCACTTATGAAGGCCATAGAGGAGACAGGGGTGACGCTGATCGCCCGCATCCGTGCCGCATGGTAATAAGTGAAAGGGAATGTATGGTATTGAATATGTGATCGATATTAGCAGAGATCAAATCGCGGCATATGGCATCATGAAACAGGCAGGCGGGTTCAGAAACCCGTTTCTAAGATGATAAAGGAGCAAAAGGACATGCTGGTAGTTAAGAAATTCGGCGGCACATCGGTTGCGAACAAGGAACGCATCTACAATGTGGCGAATCGCTGTATCGAGGAGTACAAACAGGGAAATGACGTGGTCGTGGTTCTTTCCGCCATGGGAAAGTATACGGATGAGCTGATCACGATGGCAAAGGACATTAATCCCAATCCGCCCAAGCGTGAAATGGACATGCTTTTCACCATCGGTGAGCAGATGTCAGTTGCGCTGATGTCCATGGCGATGGCGAATCTGGGGATTCCCGCGATTTCGCTGAACGCTTTCCAGGTGGCCATGCATACCACCTCCGTTTACGGAAATGCCCGGCTGAAGCGGATCGACTGTGAGCGGATCCGGAATGAGCTGGAGCAGCACAAGATCGTGATCATCACTGGCTTCCAGGGTGTGAACAAGTATGATGATTACACAACCCTTGGCCGTGGAGGTTCCGATACAACAGCAGTGGCTCTTGCCGCAGCGCTTCATGCAGATAAGTGCGAGATCTACACGGACGTGGATGGCGTTTATACGGCTGACCCGCGTATCGTAAAGAATGCAAGGAAGCTTTCGCAGGTTACCTATGACGAAATGCTGGAGCTGGCAACCTTGGGTGCGGGTGTCCTGCATAACCGCTCTGTGGAACTGGCCAAAAAATTCGGTGTAAAGCTGGTAGTACGCAGCAGTCTCAATACAAATGAAGGAACGATAGTAAGGAGGGGACATAAAATGGAGAAAATGATCGTAAGCGGTGTGGCCTGCGATAAGGATGCGGCAAGGGTAGCCGTAGTCGGACTCAGAGATGAGCCGGGAGTTGCATTTAAGCTTTTCAATTCGCTGGCACAGGCAAATATCAACATCGACATGATCCTGCAGTCCGTGGGACGTCAGGGAACGAAGGATATCACCTTCACCTGCAGCATTGCCGATGCGGATGAGGCTGCACGGATCATTTCCGATCATATGGAATGCGAGAGCATCGACGTCAACAAAGAGGTGTCAAAGGTATCCATCGTCGGCGCAGGCATGCAGACCAATGCCGGAGTTGCTGCAAAGATGTTCGAAGCGCTGTATGACGCAAACATCAATATCCGTATGATCTCCACCTCTGAGATCCGCGTTACGGTACTGATCGACGAAAAGCATACGGACCGGGCCATGAACGCGATCCACGACAAGTTCGATCTTGGAAATGAGTAAGAATTCTGGATGAAGATTGGACGGCTCCGGTAAATCGGAACCGTCCTTTTATACGTATACTGCATAATGATGATGCTGGTGTAAAAAGTGTGCTTTGCGGGTCAATAAAGGTCTGCTGCATTTTCACGGGAAGGGTCCGAAAATGAAGATTATCGCTCTGGACAGCTCCGGGATGGTGGCGTCCGCAGCCTATCAGGCGGATGGCGTGCTCATCGCGGAATATACCATGAATCATAAAAGAACTCATTCGGAAACCCTGCTTCCCATGCTGGACCGGATCGTGCAGGATGCGGAGATTGACCTCTCCGCCATTGATGCCATCGCTGTCGCTGCGGGACCGGGATCCTTCACGGGACTTCGGATCGGGGCGGCTACGGTAAAGGGACTGGCCCTGGCACTGGAGAAGCCGGTGGTGCCTGTGCCCACCTGCGAGGGCCTGGCCTGGAATATGAGAGGGGCAGCGGGACTGGTCGTCCCCATTATGGACGCCCGACGGGGACAGGTCTACACGGGAATCTACAGGGTAGGTCCGGCTTTTGTCCCGGGGTACCAACCGACGGCTGAGAAAGAAAGCTCTGATCCGGACCGGTTTTCTTCAGAGAGAAAGCAGGGTGATACGGAGTCGGATCTCCCCGAAATACTTCTTGACCAGACAGCCTGTTCCATAGAGGAGCTTCTGGATATCCTGACTGAAAAAGGCGAACCCGTAACCTTCCTGGGGGACGGCGTTCCGGTTTTGCGTCAGATCATTGAGGAGAAATGCACGGTTCCCTTTTCCTTTGCGCCGCCGCAGAACGCACTTCAACGGGCGGCATCCGTCGCAGCTCTCGGAGAACTGCTTGCGGAAAGGGGAAAATGTATCCCTGCAGATGAATTTGCACCCATCTATCTGAGAAAATCCCAGGCAGAAAGGGAGCATGATGCCGCAGCCGCCGCAAAACGGGAGGAGGATATCCGGACAGTGGCGGAGATGGAGAAGGCGCTTTTCAGCGACGCCTGGTCCGAGGACGCGGTAAAGGACAGCCTGAGGTATTCCTATAATCACATTTTGCTGATCACGGAAGCCGGAAATATCCGCTCCATACGGCCGAAGGAAGACGTTGCAGATTCCTTTCTGGTGGGAGAGGAGCCGGAGAAGACCGCCGGTTATATCATTTATGCAGATGCCACGGAGGAAGCAGAGCTGTATCGGATCGCCGTTTTTCCGGAATTCCGGCGAAAGGGCCTGGGCAGAAGGCTTGTGGAGGAAATGCTTCGCAGGCTGAGAGAGAAAAAGGGCGTGGCGGAGAGCCGGCACATTTTCCTGGAGGTACGTGCGGGCAATACCCCTGCGATCAGTCTCTATTCCGGCTGCGGATTCCATGAGATCGACCGCAGAAAAAAATATTACCATAATCCCGAAGAGGATGCGGTGATCATGAAACGATGAAGGCTTTCCTAAGCGCGGAAGTAAAAGAGCTTTGGGCTCCGGTTAAAACCCGGAACCGGCAACATAGAAAAAAAGGAGCAAAGACATGAAGAAGAGATTCAAGAAACTGGTACTCGGAGTAATGATGACGGCGACCCTCGGCCTGGTCCTTTCCGGCTGTGGCGGAGATAAAAGAAAGACCTTTACCGTGGGCTTTGATGCGGAATATCCGCCCTATGGTTACATGGATGAGAATGGCCAGTATACCGGGTTTGATCTGGAACTGGCAGAGGAAGTATGCAAGCTGCGCGGATGGGAGCTGAAGAAGCAGCCCATCGTATGGGACAGCAAGGATAATGAACTGAACTCCGGTTCCATCGACTGTATCTGGAACGGCTTCACCATCAACGGCCGGGAAAATGATTATGCGTGGTCCGTACCCTATGTGGATAACAGCCAGGTAATTGTGGTAAAGAATGATAGCGGTATCACGGATTTTTCCGGACTGGCAGGAAAGACTGTAGGCGTACAGGCTGCATCCGCAGCATTGCAGGTGCTTTCCGAGGAGGAACAGCAGAAGAAGCTGGCAGATACCTTCGGTAAGCTGCAGGAATTCGGTGATTACAATACCGCATTCGTTGAACTGGACGCAGGCTCCATTCAGGCTCTGGCTATGGATATCGGAGTAGCCGAATATCAGATCAAGAACCGTGGAGACGGAAAATACACCATTCTCAGCGAACACCTGAACGCAGAGCAGTACGGTGTCGGTTTCAAGAAGGACAATACCGAACTGCGTGATCAGGTTAACGAGTCTTTGAAAGAGCTGAAGAAGAACGGAAAGTTCGACGAGCTGGCGAAGAAATACGAGCTGCAGGATATGGTCTGCCTGACACAGTAAGTCATCATTGTCGGAGACACTATATCATACGGGTTACACCACATCCCCTCCGGATACACCGTTTTATTCCGCGAGTATAATGCCATCCCGGTGAGGCATCTCCGGATGGGCTCAGGATTCTTCGTTAATAATTATTCTGCCGAAAAATCCTGAATACGGATAACTCACAAAAAGTATAGCAGGGCACCTGAAAGGAAATACACAATGGATTTCGGAACCATGTTATTGGAATTAACAATAGGCATGTGGGAGTCAATCAAGATCTTCTTTCTGACGCTGATCTTCTCCCTCCCGCTGGGGCTCCTCGTCTGCGCGGGACGCCTTTCGAAGCATGCCTGGCTCAGGTATACGGTATCCTTTATCATCTCCGTACTGCGGGGAACTCCGCTCATGCTGCAGCTGCTGGTGGTTTATTTCTTCCCCTATTATCTTTTTGGCTGGTCCATTTCCGGCTGGCGGTATCCGGCGATCATCGTCGGATTCTCCATCAACTATGCGGCTTATTTCGCGGAGATCTACCGTTCAGGCATTACAGCCATTCCCAAGGGACAATGGGAGGCTGCGGAGATTCTGGGTTATACGAAACAGCAGACCTTCTTCCGGATCATTTTCCCGCAGATGCTGCGGGTCGTTCTGCCTGCCCTGACAAATGAGATCATCACTTTGGTGAAGGATACATCACTTGCCTTCTCCCTTTCCTACATGGAAATGTTTACTCTGGCGAAGCAGATTGCTGCGAGTGAAACAACATTTTTACCGTTTGTGATCTCAGCCGTCTTCTACTATGTATTTAATCTTCTGGTAACGGTAGTTATGAACAGGTTTGAAAAGAAGCTGAATTATGAGAAGAAGGATCTGAAGGTAAAGAAGGGGGCGAGACAATGATCTATCTGGATATGAAAAATGTCCGTAAAACATTTTACGCCCGTGGGAAGCGCGAGGTTCTGAAGGGTGTTTCCATGCAGGTATCCGAGGGAGAGGTGGTATCCATCATCGGCCCTTCCGGTTCGGGAAAATCCACGCTTCTCCGTATCGCAACCTTTCTCGAAACCATGGACAGCGGAGAGCTCTCCTATATGGGTGATTACGCTGTTAGGGATGTGAATGGGAAAGCCAGCTATGCACCTCCTGCAAAAATGAGGGAACTGCGGGCGGATTTCGGCCTGGTTTTTCAGAATTTTAATCTTTTCCCATCTATGACGGTGCTTCGGAATGTAACGGACGCTCTGATCCATGTGAAGAAAATGCCGAAGGATAAGGCGCTGGAGTACGGAATGGAGCAGCTCACGCATATGGGGCTTGCGGATAAGGCGGATGCCTATCCGGGACAGCTTTCCGGCGGCCAGCAGCAGCGTGTGGCTATCGCCCGTGCGCTGGCTCTGGATCCGAAGATCCTGTTTTTTGATGAACCTACTTCCGCACTGGATCCGGAGCTGACAGCCGAAGTATTGCGTGTGATCCGCGGTCTGGCGGAGAAAAGGATGACCATGGTGATCGTCACCCATGAAATGAATTTTGCACGAAGCATATCGGATCGTATCATTTTTCTTGATAAGGGAGTCATCGCAGCAGACGGCACCCCGGAGGAGGTATTTGATTCCGACAACGCAAGAATGAAGGAATTCCTCGGAAACCTGGAAGAATAGAGATTTGTGACAGCCGAAGGATCTGCAGGTTGGAGCATTTGCTGAATAAAAGGCAGGGAGGAAGAAAAAGATGAAAAATATCGCAGCGGTTGTGATGATCCTTGCCCTTCTTGCGGAGCTGTATCTGATGACGGCAGGAAGCCAGCACAAAAGGAAAAAACTGATCAAGGGCTGGAATCCCACACGGGGAGTCATCCGCGCCATCGAAAAAAAGCAGGATAATGTAGGCGCCAGCCGCAAATCCTACACGGAGCTAACCATAGAGGCGGAAAGCGGGCAAAAGGTATATGCCAGGGTCGGAAATATGTGCATTTATGAAGTTGGTGAGGAAGTCGACCTGATGGAGAAGGACGGATATCATCGGTTTCGCGGAAATGACCGCGTGGATGCGAAGGGAAAAAAGGAACTCTTCTGGGGCATTATACCGATGCTTGTTCTGATCGCCGGGATCGCGGCGCTGAGCCTGGCATTTTAAAAGCGGTGGTGGTTGAAGCAGGAAGCTCCGACCTTTACAGGCTGTGGCAGTTCGCGAACCGTGATACACCCGCCCGGCCCGGTGAGGGGTATGCTGCTGTAAAGGCGAGGATGCAGTCTGTTCTATATATTTCATTCCTGGGCCGTCAGGCCGAAAGAGAAGGAAAGGGGAGGTAACTATGGAGAAAAACAAAGTGGCAAGATCCAAGAAAGCAAAGGCAGCCAAGCCTCCGAAGGCACCGAAGCCGCCGAAGCAGAAGAAGGAAAAACGCTCTGTAAAAAAGCAGCGGAAGATGTATGAGAAGGCTCTGAAGAAGGCACGCCCGGAGAAAATGCTCTCCATTATTGCCATCGTCCTTGCCTTGTTCAGCACCATAATGGACAGGATTCTGGGCAGTCGGAAGAAAAAGCAGCAGTAATCCTCCAAAAAGAAAAGGAAATCAGCATGGAACGAGAAACATACAGTCCCCGGGAAACATTTGAGCTGGCGAAGAGTCTCGCGGAGCAGGCGAAGGGCGGAGAGGTATACTGTCTGGACGGCGATCTGGGCGTGGGAAAGACGGTCTTTGCCCAGGGCTTTGGCGCCGGGCTGGGGATCACGGAGCCGATCGCCAGTCCTACCTTTACGATCCTGAAGGAATACCATGAAGGGCGGCTTACACTGTATCATTTCGATGTGTACCGCATTGGCTCGGAGGATGAAATGGAGGAGATCGGCTTCTACGATCTGGCAGGCAGCCCCGGCAGTGTAACCCTGATCGAGTGGTCGAAGCTGATCGAAGGAATTCTTCCAAAGGACAGGACTGTGGTGACGATAGAAAAGGACCCGGAAAAAGGATTTGATTACAGGCTGATCCGGATCGGATAGAACAGAGAACGGTGTGATTTTATATATCTCGCCGTTCTTTTTTATTGAATTAGACAAGCGTGCTATGGTACTATGTTATTTATGGGAGACCAAAGATAGGGGGTATCGGAAATGGATAAACAGAAACAAAGCAATCAGACTTTATCCGGGCTTTCGGATGAGGTCGCCTTTGTCGCCTGCGCGGGAAGCGCGGCGGGAAAGAAAAGATTCAGCAGCTGTGCATCCTGCGCGGATGCAGTGGCTTCGGGCTTTGAAAGAGGAGAATGTAAGAGCGGCTGCGTTGGCGTAGGAAGCTGCATCTCCGTATGTAAGCAGAAGGCGCTTCGGCTGGAGGACGGAAAGATCATCGTGGACCGGGAACTCTGCAACGGATGCGGAGACTGTGCGGCTGCGGATGTCTGCCCACAGGGACTGATCCGCATGATTCCACGGAAGGCGACGAACTTCATTCCCTGCTCTTCGACGGAAGAGGAAGAAGAAGTTGTACGGAAGACCTGTGGCTATGGCTGTATAGCCTGCAGTGAGTGCGTACGGGCGTGTCCGAAGGGCGCTGTTTCCATCATTGATAACCATGCTGTGATTGATTATGACAAATGTGCCGGCTGCGAGGCCTGCACGGTGAAATGCCGGAAGAAGATCATCGTGGACACTCTTCATGATCTGACGAAGATCAAGGAAAAGGTAGCCTTTGTCCGGTGCTCCGGCGGAAAGAAGGCTCAGGAAAAGTATAAATCCATGGGGATCCAGAGCTGCGCTGAGGCCGCAAAGCAGGATGCCAGGCCATTGGGCCTCTGTACCACAGGCTGTCTCGGACAGGGCAGCTGCACGGCAGTCTGCCGTTACGATGCGATCTCCATTGTGGATGGCACGGCTTATGTGGATCCGGACAAATGTGTTGGTTGTCGGGACTGTACCTTTGCATGCCCGAAGGGCCTGATCACCATTGTTCCTTACAAGGGAGCAAAGCAGGTTCCCTGCTCATCTACGGACGATTATGAGGATAAGAGAAAGGTCTGCGATTCCGCATGTGTAGCCTGCGAAGATTGCATGGCCAACTGCCCGAATGGCGCGATCTATATGGAAGACCGGCATGCCGTTGTGGATCCGGAGCTTTGCGAAAACTGTAATATGTGCCAGTATGTCTGCATGTACAATGTGATCCGTGAACAGAGTGTTCCCGAGTATATCTATATGCAGAGAGAAGCGCTGGCAAATGAAGCGCTGGATGAATCCGGGAAAGGAGGAAACCTGTAATGAGAAAGATCAAAACAATGGACGGGAATACGGCAGCGGCACACGTGGCGTATGCTTTTTCCGAGGTTTCCGCAATCTACCCGATCACTCCGTCTTCTCCCATGGCAGAGAGTATGGACGAGTGGGCTGCCGATGTCAGAAAGAACCTCTTCGGTGAGACCGTAAAGATCATCGAGATGGAATCTGAAGGAGGCGCAGCCGGTGCCGTACACGGTTCCATCACAGCCGGCGCCTATACGACCACATTTACGGCGTCGCAGGGACTTCTTCTGATGATCCCGAATATGTATAAGCTGGCCGGCGAACAGACTCCGGCAGTTTTCCACGTGGCAGCCCGTGCACTGGCAACCCATGCCCTTTCCATTTTCGGAGATCATTCCGATGTTATGGGCTGCCGGCAGACCGGCTTTGCCATGCTTTGCTCCAACAGCGTGCAGCAGGTTATGGATCTGGCGGCGGTAGCACATTTGTCTACCATTGCCGGAAAACTTCCCATGATGCATTTCTTTGACGGTTTCCGGACCTCCCATGAATATCAGAAGATTGAAGTGTGGGATTATGAGGAACTGGGCAGCATGGTTGACTGGGATGCGGTACGCCGTTTCCGTGAAAATGCACTGAATCCGAATCATCCTCATCTTCTTGGCTCCGCAGAGCAGCCGGAGACCTTTTTCCAGCACAGAGAGGCCTGCAATCCCGCGTATATCGAAACGGTGGACATCGTGGCGAAGTACATGGATATGGTCAATGAGAAGATCGGTACCGACTACAAGCCCTTTAATTACTATGGGGCTCCGGACGCAACCGAGGTTATGGTAGCCATGGGATCTGTCTGTGATGCGGCGGAGGAGATCGTTGATTATCTGAATGCGAGAGGAAAGAAGGTTGGTATCGTAGAGGTTCACCTCTATCGTCCCTTCTCCGCAAAGCATCTCTGCAGCGTCCTTCCCGAAACGGTAAAGAAGATTGCGGTTCTTGACCGGACAAAGGAGCCCGGAGGTGCAGGTGAACCGCTGTATCTGGACATTTGCGCAGCTCTCCGTGATACCCAGTGGAAGGACTGCCTCATTACCGGAGGCCGTTATGGTCTGGGTTCCAAGGACGTACAGCCCGGAGACCTCCAGGCAGTATTCGAGAATCTGTGGAGTGACGCACCGAAGAAGGAGTTCACCATCTCCATTACGGATGATGTGACGAATCTTTCCCTGCCCGTTACCTCCAACCCGGATGTGGCACCCGAGGGTACGGTTGCATGTAAATTCTGGGGCCTCGGTGCAGACGGTACCGTCGGCGCAAACAAGAATTCCGTTAAGATCATCGGCGATCATACGGACAAATACGTACAGGCTTATTTTCAGTATGATTCCAAGAAGTCCGGCGGTGTGACGATCTCCCACCTCCGTTTCGGCGATAAGCCCATCAAGTCCACCTACTATGTAAAGCAGGCGGATTTTGTAGCATGCCATAACAGCGCTTATCTGACAAAATATGATATGGTGCAGGATGTGAAGCCCGGCGGGTCCTTCCTTCTTAACTGCGTCTGGTCGGATGAAGAATTAGAGCAGCATCTTCCGGCTTCCGTAAAGCGGTATATCGCGGACAACGGAATCCATTTCTATACCTGTAATGCGGTGGATATCGCAAAGAAGGTGGGGCTGGGAGCGCGGAGAACCAACTCCGTTCTGCAGGCGGCCTACTTTACCATCGCAAAGATCATCGATATCAATGAAGCCGTGGGCTACATGAAGGATGCCATCGTAAAGACCTATTCCCGAAAGGGACAGAACATCGTGGACATGAACTGTGCGGCCGTAGACGGCGGCGTGGAAAGCGTTCATGAGGTTACGGTGCCCGACAGCTGGAAGACCGCTCCCGATGATCCGGCTCCGGAGAAGCTGGTAGGGCGTGACAGGTTCCATACGGATTACCTGAATGATATTCTGGTGCCGACGAATTCACTGGCCGGCGACAACTGCCCGGTTTCCGCATTCGTGGAAACCGCAAATGGTATGCTGCCCTCCGGAACAGCCGCATACGAGAAGCGTGGTATTGCCGCGGATCTTCCGCACTGGTGCTCCGGAAACTGTATGCAGTGCAATATGTGCTCCATGGTCTGCCCCCACGGTGTGATCCGTCCCTTCGTCCTGACTGCAGAGGAAGCAAAGGATTATCCCCAGGCGAGACCCATGAAGGGCATGAAGGATATGTATTTTGTCCTCGGCTTTTCGGCAAAGGACTGCACCGGCTGCGGTTCCTGCGCATCCGTATGTCCCGCAAGAAAGAAGGCTCTGGAAATGCAGGCTGCGGATACGGAATTTATGGAGAAGCAGCAGGAGACCTTCGACCGCTTATTTGCCGAAGTTCATAATGAGGATCGGAAGGTTCCCTTTAAGACGGATACGGTTAAGGGCTCTCAGTTTGTCCGGCCGCTGATGGAATTCTCCGGAGCCTGCCCGGGCTGCGGTGAGTCACCCTATGCGAAGCTGGTTACCCAGCTCTTCGGCGACCGTATGTTTGTGGCAAATGCTACCGGCTGCTCCATGATCTGGGGCTGTTCCGCACCTTCCACGCCGTATACGGTCAATAAGGACGGACGGGGTCCGGCATGGGCGAATTCCCTTTTCGAGGATAATGCAGAGTTCGGATTTGGTATGGCTACGGCTATGAACGCCCGCAGAAAGGAACTGAAGACCGCTGTGGAAGCCCTGCAGGAAAAGGCAGGCGTGGCCGCACAGAACTGGCTGAAGTTCATGAATGACGGCAACGCTTCCCGGATCACCGGTGACATGCTGTTGGAAACCTGCAGGAAGCTTGCGGATACGGACGAGAACGCAGCGTATGTCGTAAAGAACGCGGATCTTCTCACAAAGCCCTCTATGTGGATCTTCGGTGGTGACGGATGGGCTTATGATATCGGATACGGCGGACTGGATCATGTTCTCGCCTCCGGTGAAAATGTAAATGTTCTGGTCTTCGATACAGAGGTTTATTCCAATACGGGCGGACAGTCCTCCAAGGCTACACCGGCCGGCGCGGTAGCGAAATTTGCCGCTTCCGGTAAAAAGGTAAAGAAGAAAGACCTGGCGCAGATCGCCATGGCTTATGGTTATATTTATGTCGCGCAGATCGCCATGGGAGCAAATCCCGCGCAGACTCTGCAGGCGATCCGGGAAGCGGAGGCGTATGACGGGCCGTCCCTGATCATTGCCTATGCCCCCTGTATCAACCACGGAGTTAAGGCCGGCATGAATAAGAGCATGCTGGAGATGCGGAAGGCTGTTCGTGCCGGTTACTGGAATCTGCTCCGGTATAATCCGGATCTTCCGCAGCCGCTTTCTCTGGACAGCGGAACGCCTTCTGAGGCATACCGTGACTTCCTGATGGGTGAAGTAAGATACAACTCCCTGAAGCTCCGGTTCCCTGAGGAAGCCGAGAAGCTCTTTACCAGTGCAGAGAAGTCCGCGATGGAGAGATATGACATTCTTCGGAGAAAGGTGGAGACAGAGCGCCAGAATGTAAAGAAAGAAAGCTAAGTGGAGCGGGAGTCATTCTGAGGCCGAAGGATCGGAAGCCCGGTCGGGTGTCATTCTGAGGCTGGAGGATCGGAAGCCCGGTCGGGAGTCATTCTGAGGCCGAAGGATCGGAAGTCCGGTCGGGAGTCATTCTGAGGACGGAGGATCGGAAGTCCGGTCGGGAGTCATTCTGAGGCCGAAGGCCGAAGAATCTATAGAGAGGATGAAGGTATGATCAATTTAAGCAGAACCGGGACCCGGATGCCTGTACAGGATCCGGCGGAACGGACGAATAATTTTCAGGAGGTTGCCGAAGGCTATACGGAGGAAATGGCTGTCCGGGAAGCGCTTCGCTGCCTTCAGTGCAGGGAACACCCCTGTATGACGGAGGGATGCCCCGTCAGCAATCACATCCCTGATTTTATCAAGAAGATAACCGAGGGAGAATTTGAAGAGGCTTATCAGATCCTTCTTGAAACAACGGTACTTCCTGCGGTCTGTGGCCGTGTATGTCCGAAGTATCTGCAGTGCGAAGGAAACTGTGTGAGAGGAGAAAAGGGACGCCCGGTTGCCATCGGGTCTCTGGAGCGTTTCGTGGCGGATCTGCACAGAAAGAGAGTGCAGGCCGGCGAGATCGCTGAGGCTTCTCCGGCAAATGAAGCTGCAGGAGCGGCCGGTAAAGGAAAAAAAGTTGCAGTAATCGGCTCCGGTCCAGCGGGACTTGCGTGTGCGAAGGATCTCTCCTCCGCAGGCTATGAGGTTACGGTCTTTGATCGCGAGAAGCTGCCGGGAGGCGTTTTATCCTACGGGATCCCCTCCTTCCGGCTCCCGGATGAGGTACTGAGATTTGAGATCGAAGGTCTTACCGCTGCAGGAGTGCACTTTGAAACAGGGAAAGAACTTGGGAAAGACATTTCCATCGATGCTCTGATGGGCGCGATGGGCTTCTCTGCCGTATTCCTCGGAAACGGAGCAGGAAGCCCCATGGGTCTCGGGATACCCGGGACAGAGCTTACGGGAGTTGTTTCCGCAGCAGATTTCCTGGATCGTCTGAATGCAGCCGGCAGCGAGGAAGAGCGGAAGACGGTGCTTCCCGCCTCCGGAAAAGTAGCTATTATTGGCGGTGGAAATGTGGCGATGGATGCCTGTCGTTCGGCAGTCCGCTGCCCGGGGGTAGAGAAGGTCTGTGTTGTATACCGTCGTTCCGAAAAGGAAATGCCCGCTGACCCGGCTGAGGTTGCGGAAGCGAGGGAAGAAGGAGTGGAGTTCATTTACCTCACCGCACCGCTTGAGGTGCTGGGGGAGAATGGAAGCGTTGTCGGCCTGAAATGTCAGCGGATGGAGCTTTCCGATCCGGATGCATCCGGAAGGAGAAAGCCCGTTCCGGTAGCCGGCTCTGAATATACGCTTCCGGTAAATGTCGTGATCGAGGCAATCGGAAGCCGCAGTGAAAATGAGGGAGTGGACGGCGTGGATATCAGTGAACGGGGGCTGATCATAGCGGATCCGGAAACTCTTTCCACCAGCCGTGCGGGCGTTTTTGCGGGCGGAGACACCGTGACCGGACCCAGAACCGTGATTGCGGCCATGGGCGCAGGACGAAAAGCTGCAAAGGAGATCGACAGTTATCTGAAAAAGTTATAAACTCTTGCATTTCATAAGGGGAATAATCGTATGAAAAAAAGCATACAGATCCTGACCACGGTTTTTCTGGGAATTGTTGCGGTGATGCTGATCGCCATTTTCATCAGAATGCTGGCAGGTCCGAAGGAGCATGCAAAGGAAGAGACGACACAGGAGGATACCGTGCAGACCAGTCAGGCTGCGTCTCAGAATTCACCAGCCGGTACGTCTCAGAATTCACCGGCTGTTGCGTCTCAGAATTCGCCGGCCGGTACGTCTCAGAATTCATCCGCCGGTACGTCTCAGAATTCATCCGCCGGTTCGAATTCCGAAGCGAGTAACGCGGATCCGGGGGAACTTCCGCAGGATAATATCGTTACCACGCAGCATACGTCGGTAATCAAGGGGCAGAGTTATTCCTACACGGCTAATACGGGAACCATGGTTATGGAAAGCGGCGGATCCTATTGTGAGATCTTCTTTACAGCCTATACATTGAACGGGGATGGCGCAGCGGATAACCGGCCTATCACCTTTGCCTTCAACGGTGGTCCAGGAGCAAGCAGCTCCTTCATTCATTTCGGATGTCTCGGACCCCGCAAGGTGGAGCTGGATGAGGTTGGGAAAACCATTTCCATGCCGTCTAAGATTATTGACAACGAGAATTCAATTC
The DNA here is from genome assembly GCA_017541035.1 of Eubacterium sp. Taxonomy (GTDB): domain Bacteria; phylum Bacillota; class Clostridia; order Lachnospirales; family Lachnospiraceae; genus Eubacterium_Q. The sequence continues at coordinate 46,858 of JAFXZW010000067.1, forward strand.
TGGATATGACGGATCTGGTATTTATCGATCCGGTGGGAACGGGTTATTCCAGGGCGGCGGCAGGCTCTGAACCCAAGGATTTCTGGGGCTATGATAATGATATCCGTTCTGTGGGCGACTTTATCCGCCTCTATGTGAATCGTTATCAGAGATGGGGCTCTCCGAAGTATATTGCAGGGGAATCCTACGGTACAACCCGTGCGGTAGGGCTTTGCGATTATCTGGCCACTAATTTTTCCCTTAATATCAACGGACTGTTGCTCATTTCTTCGGCCAATGATTTTAATGCGGTCATAGAGACCGGCGCAAATGATGTCTCGGATGCGCTCTTTATCCCCACCTTTGCCGCGGATGCATGGTACCATAAAAAGCTTTCGTCAGAATACCAGACGATGGAGCTGGAGGATTATCTGAAGAAGGTCAGGGCCTTTGTGGATGAGGAGTATATCCCGGCAAAGTTTAAGGGAGATGCAATCACCGAGAGTGAGAAGGAAGCACTTGCCGGAAAGATTGCGGAGTTTATCGGAGTATCCGAGGAATATGTGATGGAAGCAGACCTCTGTGTTAACCTGGAGGATTATTCCAAGGAGCTCCTGAAGGACAAAAAGCTTCGGATCGGAAGATATGACGGAAGGATCACCGGGCCGGTTGTCAGCGGATCCTACGATGACGGAACCAGTGATCCCTCAGCAGCCTCGACGGATCTTGCCTTTGGTAATACATTTATGGAATATGTGACGGAAGAGCTGAAATATGTAACTGACCGGCCCTATCTTCCGATGTCGCCTGAGGTAGGTGAAAACTGGAGCTTTGCGAATGATGAGGGTCTGATCAGACAGGAAAACACGATATATGAGAATATATCCAAGAACAATTACCTGAAGATATGGGTAGTCTGCGGATATTACGACGGTGCGACACCGTTTTATTCAGCGGAATGGGTTTACAGACACCTGGGTCTCAATGATGATCTGAGGAATAACGTACAGATCACCCATTATCCTTCAGGACATATGATCTACGTGAATAAAGAAGCTTTTGAAATGTTCCGCGAGGATGCGGAGAAATGGTTTACCGACCGGTAAATACATAGTGACAATCGAAAAAGAACCGGATCAAGCACCTGTGTCATAATGGCATTGGTACCTGATCCGGTTTTTTATGTCCTGTTATTCGATCGGAATGATATTCCTGAAATTGGTAATTTCCATATTTGTCCGCTGATTCCCAGTATTTTGAGGGTTAAGCATTATGGGAGTTCATATGAGATGAAAAAGATAAAATTACCACCTTGACATAAACTACCAAACGGTAGTATTATAACGAACAAAGAGTTGTATATCTATCACATTAAGGAGGAACCATGAGGAACAGAAAAGATGAGATCGTATATGCCACACTGGAACTTGCCGCTGAGAATGGCCTGAGATCTGTTTCCATGCAGCAGATTGCGAGTAAAGTGGGGATCACAAAGGCGTCTCTTTACAATCATTTTGCCTCCAAGGAAGATATTGTGGATGCAATGTATGAAGTCATCAGAAATGCATCTAAAGAGAAGAACCAGACCGAACCTCTGGATTATGACCGGCTGACTCCGGATATTCCCCTCGCTGTGATCCTTGGCAGTGCAGTCAGCTCATATCGGAAGCTGGTCAACGATCCGGAAATGTTTTGCTTTTATAAGGTGATCATGTCGGAGCGGGCAATCAATCCGGCAGCAGCGGAGATCATGGTAAGGGAGACTCAAACCATGATTCATGCGACAAAAACGCTTTTTTACGCGCTTCAGGTGAAGGGAATCGCAGATTTAGGAAATGTGGATGCTGTCGCTTTTTCCTTTGCAATGACGGCGCATTCCATTATCGATTATGAGTGTGATCTTAGGCATGCAGGCATCGAAAGCGAAAAGGACCTGATGCAGGAGTATATCGATGAATTCTGCAGGATCTACGCCAAAGCATAGGACCAATGCCAAAGCATAGAACCAATGCAATTAAACATGTTGGCATACATTATGAGTATTATCCGCGAAAGGCGAAAACCATGTGAAAGATGCAGTGCCAAGGTAACAAAATGCCGGAAAAAGCCGGAAATGTTACCCGCGAAAGGTGAAAACCATGTGAAAGATGCAGTGCCGAGGTAACAAAACAAAAGAGAAAGCTGGAAATGTTACCCGCGAAAGGTGAAACCCAGACGAAGGATGCAGTGCCAAGGTAACAAAAGGCCGTAAAAAGCCAGAAATGTTACCTGCGAAAGGCGAAAACCAGACGAAGGAAGCAGTACCAAGGTAACAAAACGTAAGAAAAAGCCGGAAATGTTACCCGCGAAAGGCGAAAACCAGACGAAG
>JAFXZW010000068.1 GCA_017541035.1 Eubacterium sp.
TGGACACTGAAGGACGTACCTGTAGGAACAGAAGGAACCGTTACACTTAAGGTGAAGGTTCTGGAAGGGGCTCTTACATCAAAGGGCGGCGAAGGCAAGGTAGTTAACGGCGGAGAAACCGCTACAGTTAAGGTGGGCAATGACAAAGAGTATACCCTTGATGTAGTGGAGAATCCTGTGGATGAGTATGTTGAAGAAGATCCTCATAAGACAGAGACAGCACCTTACGAAGGAAATGGAATCCTCGGTGCGGTTAAGGTCGGAGACGAGATTACTTATGAGATCAGCTACAAGAACTACAAGACCATAGCTGCAGATGTGATCATCAAGGATACGCTGGATGCAAAGGTAGATTTTGTTAGTGCATCAGATAGCGGTGCTTATGATGAAGAAAAAAGAACAGTTACCTGGAACTTTGGCAATGTTGCAGCAGGAACTACAGGTAAGGTAACACTCAAGGTCAAAGTACTTGCCGGTGCACTTAAATCAGAAGGAGGCGAAGGTAAGGTAGTTAACGGTGGTGATACAGCAACCGTTAAGATCGGCAATGATGATGAGAAGAAACTTGAAGTAGTTGAGAACCCGGTACCCGAGAATCCTGTAAAAAAGGAGATCGATCCATATGAAGGCAATGGAGTTCTGGGAGGCGTAAATGTTGACGACCTGATCACCTATGAGATCAGCTACAAGAACTACAAGAATACTGCAGCAGACATTACCATCAGCGATAAGCTGGACAAGAATGTAGACTATGTAAGCTCGAACAAGGGAGGCATCTATTCCGTAGATGATCACATCGTAACCTGGAAGCTTACCGATGTACCGGCGGGTGAGGCAGGATCCGTAACCCTTACCGTAAAGGTACTGGAGGGTGCACTGGAGAAGAACGCAGGACCCGGCAAGGTAGTAAACGGCGGAAATGGCGACACTTACGTGAAGGTCGGAAATGATGCGGAATACATCCTGGAAGCCGTAGAGAATCCTGTACCGAAGATCCCTGCAAAGAAGGAAATCGCGCCCTACAAGGGAACCGGAGAACTGGGCCCTGTTAAGGTAGGCGACGAGATCACCTATGAGATCAGCTACAAGAACTACAAGGCAGCTGCAGCAGATATCGTCATCAAGGATGCCCTGGATGCGAACGTGGAGTTTGTATCCGCAACCGATGATGGTGTATATGTAGCAGATGACCACAAAGTAACCTGGACATTGACAGAGGTACCCGCCGGCAAGGAAGGAACCGTAACGGTAACCGTTAAGGTACTGGAAGGAGCCTTCATTTCCGAAGGCGGGCTTGGTAAGGTAGTCAATGGTGGAGAAACCACAACCGTCAAGGTTGGCAACGATCCCGAGTATACCCTGAATGAGGTGGAGAATCCCGTACCGGATGAACCGGTGAAGAAGGAGAAGACACCTTACGAAGGAACCGGTAAGCTGGGAGCAGTCAATGTTGACGACCTGATCACCTACGAGATCAGCTACAAGAACTACAAGAATACTGCAGCCGACATAATCATCAGCGATAAGCTGGACAAGAATGTTGACTATGTAAGCTCGAACAAGGGAGGCATCTATTCCGTAGATGATCACATCGTAACCTGGAAGCTTACCGATGTACCGGCGGGTGAGGCAGGAACCGTAACCCTTACCGTAAAGGTACTGGAGGGTGCACTGGAGAAGAACGCAGGACCCGGCAAGGTAGTAAACGGCGGAAATGGCGACACTTACGTGAAGGTCGGAAATGATGCGGAATACATTCTGGAAGCCGTAGAGAATCCTGTACCGGAACCGGAAGTGCCCGATATACCTGAAGTACCGGAAGAACCGGAAATACCCGAGAAACCGGAAGAACCTGTACCTCCGGTCAAGAAGGAGATAACTCCCTACGAAGGAACCGGAACGCTCGGACTTGTAAAGGCAGGAGACGAGATCACTTATGAGATCAGCTACACCAACTACAAGAAGAGTGCGGCCGACATCGTAATCAGCGATAAGCTTGACGAAAATGTAGAGTTTGTAAGCGCATCGGACGGTGGTATCTACAATGGCGGAACAGTGGTTTGGACTGTGAAGAATGCGCCGGCAGGAACAGAAGGCACAGTAACCCTTACAGTTAAGGTGCTTGAGAGTGCACTGGAATCAAATGGCGGCCCTGACAAGGTGGTAAACGGTGGAGACACATCAACTGTTAAGGTGGGTGACGATCCCGAGTATAAACTGAATCTGGTGGAGAATCCGGTAACCGAGTCGGAGATTCCGGAAGAACCTGAAATCCCCGATACGCCCGAACCTGATACACCGATACCTCCGCATAAGCAGGAGATGTCACCTTATCAGGGAAATGGAGTCCTTGGAGAAGTAATGGTTGGCAGCCAGATTATTTATGAGATCAGCTATACCAATTACAAGAATGAAGCAGCCGATGTTCTGATCATTGATAAGCTGGATGCAAATGTAGAGTTTGTAAGCGCATCTGATGACGGAACATATGCGGACGGAGTCGTAACCTGGAAGATAGCAGAGGTACCTGCCGGACAGACGGGAAGAGTAGTTCTTACAGTTAAGGTTCTGGAAGGTGCGCTTGAATCCAAGGGAGGCCCGGGCAAGGTAGTGAATGGCGGAAGCACCGCGACCGTTCAGGTTGGAAATGATGACGCCTTCACACTGGAAGAGGTTGAAAACCCTGTAAAGGCTATGGATACAGAGTCAAAGAGGGATGACACTCCCGGTGAAACGACAAGTATCCGTACAGATGATTCAACGCCGTTAGGATTACTGCAGATCATTATGCTTCTTTCTGCAATGGGAATGCTTGTAACCGGCGGAATCATCGCTTTGCGCAGGAAAAAGAAGTAAGGTAACACGTAAACAGAAAAAGTGATTGGAATGCCGAAACCTGATGTAATAAGGCAAAAGATCACATTTTACACGTTAGAACCAATAACGTTATAAAATCCCGGTGGATTTTTCTGCCGGGATTTGTTATTATATCCGCATGGTTCGATCGAACCGTTATTTCAGAGCATAATATATCTGATATGATGCGGAAAGGATCCTTTCATCTCATTCAGGATACCGGAAGGATCGTGAACCGTAATGTGTAACCTACAAAGGAGGGATTCTTATGTTACTCAATACTATCATCGCAGGTGCCGGTGTACTGCTTCTGATCGCCGCGGTGGTGATCGGCGTAACGATCGGCAATACAAAAAATAAAGTGAAAAAACAGGGAGACGGTGAGACCATCGTTGAAGTTGGCGGTAAGGGCATGAAGACTCTGATCGTCACACTGGGTATTGTCGGTGTGCTGGCGATTGTTTTCTCCACGTCCTTTACCATCATTCCCACCGGTTATACCGGTGTGCGGGTGACATTTGGACAGGTTGAGCAGAATACACTTCCCCATGGTTTCAATTTCCATCTGCCGGTGATCCAGCAGATCGTGACGGTGAACAACAAGCAGCAGGACATTCGGTTTGAGAGTCCCATCACATCTGAAACCAGTGAGCGGAATGAAGTGACCTTCCAGGGCATTACCGTAACCTATCAGATCAATCCGGACATGTCCGCATGGATCTATGCAAATGTTACGAATTATGAAGAAGGTCTGGTAAATGAGTCACTGGTGGCTTCCGCTATCAAGACTACTTCGAAGACACTGTCTCCGGTGGACTGTACAAACCGAAGCATTCTGGAGCCTAATGCAAAGGCAAATATTCAGAAATCGCTGGACGAAAAGTACGGCGAGCAGGTAGTCTATGTGAATAAGGTTGTCATTTCCGATGCGAAATTCGATCAGGAATATGACGAGAAGATCGCAAAGAAGCAGCAGGCACAGATCGATTACGAGACACAGCAGATCGAGAACCGGAAGAATATCGAGAAGGCCAGTGCAGATGCCGAGGTTCGGAAGACTCAGGCACAGGCGGAAGCAGATGCCAAGAGGATAGAGGCGCAGGGCGAGGCGGATGCAAACCGGACACTGAGCGAATCCATTGATCAGAACGTCCTCAGTAATCGCTATTATGATACCTGGAACGGCCAGCTGCCCAGCACCATAGTCGGTGAGGGGAGCGCACAGGTGATGATTCCGATCGGAAATAATGCTGTTAACGAGAAGACCACAGAGAAGAGCACTACCGCAACGGAAGCACCTACCGAGGCACCGACAGAGGCTCCCACGGAGGAATAAGCGGCATTAATAAGGCCTGTCATCTCATGTGAGGTGACAGGCTTTTCCCGTGTGAAAATGGAGAATCTTATGGAAAAGAAGCTTTTGGTTCTGGATATTGACGGAACTCTGGTAAATAACAAAAAGGAGATCACGCCCCGTACGAAGGAGGCAATCTTTGCTGCCATGGAGCAGGGCCATAGCGTAATGATTGCGTCAGGACGTCCCACTCCCGGAGTACAGCGCTACGTGGAAGAACTGGAGTTTGCGCGTTTCGGTGGCTATGTGCTTTCGTATAACGGCGCACGGGTGCAGGACTGTCGAAGCGGGAAGGACATTTATGAGAAGAAAATGTCTCACAGGATGGTTCGCCCTCTTTATGAGTATGCAATGCAGCATGATCTGGGCATTATTACCTATGAGAAGGATATGTCGGTCGATCCGCAGGTGATTTCCGGACGAAGGATAGATGAGTACATTCAACTGGAGGCAGATATCAACCGGCTGGGTGTAAGGGAAAGATCGGACTTTTTGGATTATGTAAACTATGATGTTTATAAAGTCCTGCTCACGGCAAATCCCGCAGAATCCGAAAAATATATGAAGGAGCTTCAGAAGCTGTACGGTGACACGGTAAATGTCATGCGCTCGGAAGCCTTCTTCATTGAAGTTACGGCAAAGGGAATCGATAAAGCCCGTACATTGGAGAGAGTTATCGGTCCCATAGGTGTGTCCCAGTATAACACCATCTGCTGCGGGGACGGGTTCAATGACATTTCCATGGTACGTTATGCCGGTGTGGGAGTGGCCATGGGAAATGCTAAGGACGAGGTAAAGGCCGTGGCGGACTATGTAACCGCAAGTAATGAAGAGGATGGCATAGCCGAGGTTGTGGATAAGTTTATCCTTAATGCAGAGGAGATCCCTGACTGATATGGTTTATCACAGAGTCATGAAATTCACCACTGCAGATTCTTCAGAATGACAAATTACCGGAATTGTCATATGATTTCCGCTTGCGCAGAAGAGGATTTCATATTATAATTACGTAGTTATGCGGCGATGCCGGGTTTTTTGATTGTGTGGAGGGAGATCCGTGAAGGAGAAACGGGAGGTTTTGGAAACGCTGTTTCTGATCCTGCAGGTGGGGATCACCATGCTGGTCACCATCGGGATCTGTTTTGCCATCGGATTTCTTCTGGATCATTACCTGGAAACGCATTTGCTTTGGGTCTTTATCATCCTCGGTATACTCAGCGGTTATCGGGCCGTGTACCTGCTGATCCGCAGACATATTCACGGTAAGCCGGAAGATGACAAGCCGGAATGGTACCACCGGGCGTTTTCGGAGGAAGAGTTAAATGAAAAAACTACTGATCCGTCTGACGCGGATCCGGCGGGACCGGGAAGCGGGAAGAACTCTGGCTGAGCTGATCTTCGGAGTTCTCCTCATTGCGATGGTTTTTCTGCTGATCGGGACGATTTTTCTTCCGGGACGATGGTTTTACCTGGGAGGAACCCTTGTCGGAACAGTTGCGGCCGTACTTCTTGTTATCAATATGTATGATTCCATCGAAGCGGCGGTTTCCATGAATGAACGGAGAGCAAGACGGTATGCATCCTGGCATGCTGTACTCCGGATCCTTGTAACGGCGGCACTTCTGGCAATTGCCATCTGGATCAGTGTTTACAGTTTTGTCGGAGTCTGTATGGGAGTCATTTCCATTAAACTGTCCGGGTTGATGCATCCCCTGTTTGAAAGGCTTTTTGTGCGACTGATGGGGGAGGAAAGACCGAAACAGGAGCTGGCTGAGGCACTTCCTTCCTCTGATGATGAGGATGAGGACGGACTACCGGAGCTGCTGTCGCGGAAGAAAAGATGAAAACTCCGGAGACGGAGTGTTGGATAAAGGAAGAATCTGCCGGATCTTCCGGCTGGATTTGGTAATAACGGAGGCAGAATTCATGTTGAACGTAGGATCCTCCATTGGGGGGACGACGCTGCGGGAAGCGGATTTTTACATACATCATCTATTGCCTGTGGATTTCTTCGGGGAAGAGGTGTACATCACAACGACACATGTCTGTACGGTGATTGTGATCCTGGCGCTGATGATCCTGACGCTTTTTCTGCGTCATGCATTCCTCAAGGCAGAACGGGAAGGAAGGATGACCACGGCCTCTACCATTGTGGAGCTTGGCGTGGATACGCTCACCCATTTTGTGGAGGATACCATAGGGAAGAAGGGTGCGGTGCATTACATCAATTACATTGGTGTCCTTTTCCTGTTTATCTTCTTCAGCAATACATCGGGTATTCTGGGACTTCGCCCGCCCACAGCGGATTATGGTACGACGCTGTGCCTGGCACTGGTCACCTTTGTGATGATCGAGTATGCGGATATCCGTTATAACAAGTGGAAGATGGTGAAGGGACTCTTTGAACCCTTCCCACTGTTCTTCCCCATGAACGTGATCAGTATTTTCTCCACCCCGCTGTCCATGTCACTCCGTCTTTTCGGAAATATCCTGGGCGGTACGGTGCTGATGTCTCTTTACTACGGTATGCTGCCCTGGTTCGCGAAAATCGGTGTTCCGGCGGCGCTGCATGTATATTTCGACATCTTCTCCGGAGCGATACAGACCTATGTATTCTGTATGCTGACGGTTACATTTATCGGGGAAAAAAGAGGTGAGGTGGTGTAGCTTTGAAGCACCACGAATCGTCCCGCTCTATGGATGAAACCATCCGTAGGGGGACAGTAACTGATAACTGTTGTAGATACTCTATGATTCCATGAAAACGGAGGAAAAAGGAATGAACGTTAATTTTGACGGAAATGATCTGATTCACGCATTTTCTGCTCTTGGCGCAGGTATCGCTGTCTGCTCCGGTATCGGTACCGGTATCGGCCAGGGTAATGCAGCCGGTCTTGGTGCGCAGGCCGTTGGCCGGAATCCCGGTGCAAAGGGAACCATCATGTCCACCATGCTTCTGGGACAGGCAGTTGCGGAGACCACCGGTCTTTACGGTCTGGTCGTTTCTCTGCTTCTGATGTTCGTAAAGCCCTTTGACAGATAAGCTGGGAGATTACATTTCGAAGAGTAAGAAAGGTAAACGGTGAACGTATGATTGTACTAGCGACCGGACGAATCTTCGGGCTTGACAGTCAGCTGCTGTTTGACCTTCTGTTCCAGGGAATTGCTGTCTTCATTCTGTTTCTTTTTGTGGGATATTTACTCATCAATCCGGTGCGAAAAGCCCTGAAGAAAAGACAGGAGAAGGTGGAGAACGACCGTAAGTCAGCCGAAGAGGATAAGGCTGCTGCGGCAGAGCTGAAGTCGGAGTATGACGCAAAGCTGGCCGGAGTGGAACAGGAGAAGCTGGAGATCCTCAGTGAAGCCAGAAGAAAAGCAGTACGAAATGAAAATGCCATCATCGACAGTGCGAAAGAGGAAGCCGGACGGATCCGTGCAAATGCGGAGCGAGAGGCTGCTCTGGAGAAGGAAAAGGTGAAGGAAGAAGTCCGTACAGAAATCATCGGCGTAGCTTCCGCAATGGCCGGCAAGATCATGGAGCAGGAGATGACGCCGGAGAAGCAGGAAGAACTGCTGAAGGAAACACTGGATGAGATAGGGGACGAGACATGGCAAAGCAGGTAGGAAATGCCTACGGAACTGCATTATTTGAAGCAGCCCGGGAAGAAGGACGTTTATCCGCAATCCGTGAGGAATCGGAAACAATCCTTTCTGTTTTTTCCGAGCAGCCGGATTTTCTGAGACTTCTGTGCCATCCCGAGATCCTTCTGAAAGAAAAAGAAGGTCTTTTGCATGAGGTTTTCGGCGGGACAGCCGATCCTCTGATAACGGGTATCATTGAACTGCTTCTGGAAAAGGAGCGGGGGAAGGATATCCCGAAGGTGCTGGAGGCCTTTGTACAGAAGGCGTTGGAGGAGGAGAAGATAGGCGTAGCCTCTGTGACAAGTCCCATGGAGCTTTCAGAAGCGGATAAGGACCGAATCCGGCAGAAACTGCTGGATACTACGGATTACGAGACCATGCGTGTGACCTGGTCCGTGGATCCGGGTCTGATCGGAGGACTGGTGATCCGGTTGGGAGACAGAGTGGTGGACAGCAGTCTTCAGACCAAGCTTCATAAGATGAAAAATGATCTGCTCCAGGGAGCATAATATCCGGAGACTGTGAAAATGTGCAGTCTGAGGGAAAGGATGCGGCAATGCAATTAAAACCGGAAGAGCTTAGCTCGATTATCAAAAAACAGATAGAACAATATAAGGTAAAGCTGGAAACCGCGGAGACAGGAACTGTGATCCAGGTGGCGGACGGGATTGCCCGGATCCATGGATTGGATAATGCCATGCAGGGAGAGCTGTTGCTTTTTCCCGGCGAGGTTTACGGCATGGTAATGAACCTGGAAGAGGACAACGTGGGATGCGTACTTCTGGGCGACAGCTCCTCTATTAGCGAGGGCGACGTGGTACAGACTACGGGTCGCGTGGTTGAGGTGCCGGTAGGTGATGCCATGCTGGGACGTGTCGTTAATGCTCTGGGTCAGCCGATTGATGACAAAGGTCCGATTCGGACAGAGAAGCATCGTCAGATCGAGCGTGTGGCGCCCGGCGTTATCAGCCGGAAATCCGTTGACACACCGCTTCAGACCGGTATCAAGGCTATCGATGCCATGGTCCCCATCGGACGTGGTCAGCGTGAGTTGATCATCGGAGACCGTCAGACCGGTAAGACGGCTATCGCACTGGATACCATCATTAATCAGAAGGGTCTGGGCGTTAACTGTATTTATGTTGCCATCGGACAGAAGGCATCGACCGTGGCCAATATCGTAAAAACCCTGACAGAATATGAGGCTATGAGCTACACGACTGTGGTTGCGTCCACGGCCAGTGAGCTGGCACCGCTTCAGTATATTGCGCCTTACGCAGGCTGCGCCATCGGCGAGGAATGGATGGAGGAAGGAAAGGACGTGCTGATCATTTATGATGATCTGTCGAAGCATGCCCAGGCTTACCGTACCCTGTCCCTGCTGCTCAGGAGACCGCCGGGACGTGAGGCTTATCCCGGAGATGTCTTCTATCTGCATTCCAGACTGCTGGAACGTGCGGCGAAGCTTTCTGATGAGCTGGGCGGAGGTTCTCTTACAGCGCTTCCGATCATCGAGACGCAGGCAGGAGACGTTTCTGCTTACATCCCTACAAATGTTATTTCCATAACA
>JAFXZW010000069.1 GCA_017541035.1 Eubacterium sp.
CCCTTGCCGATTCCCTTTGCCGTAGAAGCGCCGTCTCTGGCAAAATCCCAGGAAGACGCCTCATCCCACCTCTCGCCTGTATCCCAGGATGCATTCGCACTCTTCTGCATATCCGAGATGGTAGATTTCATGGAGCCTGTTCCTTGACCGGAACATACGTATTCAAAATGAAGCCTGAATCAACCAACACTCTTTACTATACAGCGAAGCTCGGATCCGGCTCCTTAAAGGTGTACTACGATAATGATGACGAGAAGAAGGAACTGTTTACCCTGCATTCCTGTGAATCCGCAGACGCTTCTCTCACACCACTGAAGAGCGGAACCCTGTATATAATCATAGAAACAGATGGGAAATGTGAAAATGGCGATCTCAGTTTCTCACTGAAATAATCTCCTCGTGATCCTTCGGTTTTGTATCCGCCAGATCGTAGATATACCCCTGCTCGATCCGCCCATCAAAGTTGATGAACTGATTTCCGCATTTAAAAAGCCCACAGCCTTCTTCCGCCGTGAGCAGTTTATCCGTCTGAATCCTTGATAACTCGTATAACTCTTTAAGGTCCGCAGCATCGATCTGGCTCTGCCGGAGCATTACCACAATCTCACTGTTGGAAAGCATGTTCCGTCCAGCTTCACTATGGAGCAGCTTGTTGACATTCTGTACGATGCCGGTGATGTAACCACCGAACTTCCGAACCTCTGCATAGAAACTCTCAAAAAGCCGGGACAGGTACATGTCGTTCAGGAATCGTCCAACCTCGTCGATCTTGATATAGGTTGGCTTTCCAAGGGAACGGTTCACAACCAACCGGTTCCTTATCGCATCCACAATCATGGTCATTCCTGCCTCATGCACTGTCTGCTCCATATGGCTGATATCAAAGCAGATAATCCGCGAGGAAAGCTGCACATTCGTAAGGCCATTAAAGCAAGAAAGTGTTCCAATCAACATAGGCTCCATCAGAAGCGCCAGCTGTTCTGCCACCTCCTCCGGCTGTTTCTTGATTTCGTCATAAAGATCCTGCAATGTCGGGAAGAACATATACCCATTGTTCACCAGCCGGGAAAAGATCAGCTGACAACAACGCATCAGAATCGCTTCCATGGCCTTGTTGAACTCTGGGCCAAGAGCTGCATGGAAGATTGCCACCAATGTCTCCATCTTCTTCCGGATATCGTCACCGTCACCATATCCCTGATACATATCCATGGCGTTGATGACATCCTTGGATGTACCGCCAAGCGTTACCACCTGTCCACCCAAAGCCCGAGTGACATGCGTATACTCTCCATGCGGATCCACAAAGATGATATCTCCGTTGGTAAGAAGTGCCTCCAATACAGCGATCAGCTTCGTCAGGAAGGACTTTCCGCTTCCCGTAACGCCCAGCACCCACTCATTTCCGTTCGGGAGCAGCCGCCGATCGATCATAACCTCCTGACGGTTCTCCTCATGTACTCCGTATGGAATACCGGTCGGATGGTTGATCGCCACCGAGTTAAACGGCATCAAAGCCGCCTGATTCTCCGTAGTCACATCCCGAAGGTTCTGAACAAAACGCGGTCCATACGGAAGAACCGTATTGAGCCCTGCCATCTGCTGGAATCCCATCACCTGGATCTCACAGCCACACTCATATCCAGTCTGGGTGATTGCCTCCGTGTAACTGTCCAATTCAGCCACTGTTTCTGCCAGAACCACAATGGATACATTCGACAGAAAGATTTTCTGATTCCGCTCATCCACATCCTCATTGTAGGTACTGACCACTTTCTGATCCTTCTTGTACCGGAGCGGAGGCATGGAATACCGCTTATCCGAGCCTCCCGGCCGTCTCTGCCAGCGGTCCAGGTTGGCTTCCGCTGACATCTCTGAATCCTCCAAAAACTTCCAAATGGATTCCGGACTAAGCGGCACGATATCCACACTGATCATCATATTTGCTTTCAGATCCATCAGTTTGGAGAGTATCTCCACCTTGAGCGATCTTCCCCAATCACGGAAAAACAGTACCCGTCCGACCTTCTTATGGATTTCAAAGTCCTTCATGTGAAAATGCAGGAAGTCCGGACAGACATAGTCTCTCCAAGACGATTTTCTCTTTGTTGCTGCCGTAAGGTCAAAGTCATAGAATGGCTCATCCCCAGAGCGGTAGAAATCAAAGAAGATCCGCATCCGTTCCTTGGCATCCAGTCGGGTAAGCCCTGATCCCAGACGGCTGGCAAACCGTTTACCAAAGCTCTTCTGGAAATCTTCAAAGGACTGCTCTGCCAGTTCCGGTGTCTTCTTGCTAATGGTTACCGTGATAAACTTCTCCTGGATCAGTCCTGCGGCTGCCGCACGATGATGTCTCCTTATCGCGTTATACTCCTGCCGGAGATTGTCATATCCATCTCCGACATCCGTTGGAAGTACCACAAAATCGGACTGTAGACGACTGACATTCCGGTTGAACATGGTCAGCTTATAGGTCGATACCCGGCTGTCCAAGCTGTTCAACACATCAGAGTATGCCATGAAGAAATCCTCCTGGTCTTCATCCGACCCGGACAGGAAGTCTACATCTTTCAGCTTATATGTTGCCGAGTAAATATCCCCTCCAAACGAAAGCATGCCGGAGGCGTACAGTCTCGCCTTCGGCATCATCTGACTGATTAGCTTCCGAAGAATCAACCTCATCTCCACCGTTAAGGAACGGAGGGCGAATCCCCAGAGCATTCCATCCGAGTTCCGGATCCGTAGCAGGATCCTCGATATCCGTACTGTTATCTCTCAGATACGCCCCCTCCAGCGGCGGCGGTATTCTGCCTTCCTTCTTTGCCAGTTCCACCTGGTGCTCCCAATCCTGATAGGCGTTCAGCGCAAAGAACCGCGCTTTCGACACGCACTCTTTAATTTCCACAATATGCCCGATCAGCTGTACATACAGACTCTTCAGTTCTGCGATTCCTTCCTTATCCTGTGCCGTTGCACATATCCTCTGGATCGTAGATGCAATCCGGTTCACTTTCTCCATCTGCACATAAAACTGCCGTGGAGGTGCCTCCACCGGTTGACTGCTCATGATCAGTTCACGGAGATATTCCCCTTCCGAAAGATGGCACTGATCCGCCTTCATTTTCAGCGTCTTTGCCTCCAATTCATTCAGATCAATTCGTTTCGTTATATTTCTGCTCATTCCTATCCCTCCCCTTGGGTAAAAGAAAAAGCACCCTGAATAATCATCCAGAGTACTTCTTCACCTATGTTTACAGTTTCTTTTATACAGTTTTATAATCCGGTATAATATTCTACAGGTTATTCCAGTATCGATTAATATCTTCCGGCAAATTTCCAATACTATTTCCAATAACGGTAAGATATTCCTCTTCAATGATATCTGGAACAATAAAGTACCTTCCGTCTCCGTTTATTCCGAATAGTTCTCCCCCGCCATTGGAGCCGATGATAAAACCGTCCTTAAGGTATTCCTGATATTCTTCGTTTATTTCAACCAATTCCTCAAAAGGATAAAGCATTAGCCAAGATTCGCCTGTGTCACCTTCACCGCCGTTATGCTTTTTCATAAAATTAATATACTCAGCAGGAATCGGTGTATTGTTTATACTTTCAAGAACTTCTCCTTCATATGGATCATTAAAATCAAATTTTGACCACATTTTCATTCCTCCCTGCCAAGGCATTATATTCCGCTATAATGCGCTAACACTTCAGCCCGACATCCTTTTAATAAACTCATCTACCGACGGCGCCTCATACTCAAATGACACGGCCGTGTTTTGAACATAGTATGAATAGATTTCAGAAAGGCGTCCGGCATCGCTTATCTGAACCGATCTAACCCTTAATCTGTCTTTCATGCTCCATCTCCTCTATGATTCCTTCTAAAATATCTACCGAGCTTGCAACCATCTTGGGACAAAACTCCGTAAATAATCCTTCATTCCTGGCCTTCTGCCTTCCTTCCGGAGTTGAAATATCATATCCAAGAAGATCATTGCATATGTAAGATCCGTTTTCTTCCTTAAAACGGCTCATCATAAGATCATTTATGCGATTTGAAAGCTCGCGCTCTTCCTTATTTCCAAGGTGTGTCTCACCATACAGTAACCCCAATACCATAAGCGCTCCTGTACACGCTCCGCAGACCTCGCCCTTACGCATTCCGCTTCCAAAGCAGGAACCAAGTCTGAAAGCCTGTTCTTCCGATATCCCACACTCTTCTGAAAAAGCCGCCAGCACTGATTGTGAACAGTGCATTTTTGCGGCAAAGTATTCGATTGCCCTATCTCGTTTAATATTCTCACTCATCCTTATTTGCCCTATCTTCCTTTTCTGCATAAAACTGAAAGTTAAAGTACCATATATTGAAGAATGCCCGTTTTTCAAGGGCATTCTGTAGTTTTCGTCCTTTTGTTCACTTGGTTTTCCCTTGTTTTTTCCCTTATGGAAAATCTATAAGGGAAATCCCTTATCCGGTGATCTTATCCAGCAGCCGTCCGGCGGCTTTCTTGGATTCCCTCGTTGCGTGAGCATACACATTCATTGTTGTGTTGACACTGGAGTGTCCGAGAAGTTCCTGCACATCTTTCGGCAATGCGCCATTTGCCAGAAGATTTGTCGTGTAGGTATGACGCAGTACATGGAAATGAAATCCTTCCAGTTCAGGAACCTTCTTCGATACGAGTCTGCAGATCGTATCAATCGTGGCAGGTCGAAGAAGGCATCCACATTCCTTTCTGCAGACAAGATCAATTTCTCTGTACC
>JAFXZW010000070.1 GCA_017541035.1 Eubacterium sp.
CCAGCTTCTGCGTCAGAAGAGCGCTGTAACTGATGATGGGAACCTGATACCGGAAGGCAACCGGGGCGTGCTTATCCGCAAAGCTTCCGTTCTGGTGGGCGATCATCAGGGCGATGACGGCAGGCTCCGATGGAGCGGTAAGAAGTGACCGGAGCAGGCTGTCGAAGGTTTCCTGGTTCCAGCCCTGACCGTCATTAACCGCAAATTCAGCCACAACCAGATCCGGATTTTTTGCGTTCACATCATCCGCCACGCGGTGAACGCCTACCCAGGAATCAGTGGCACCGATGCCGGCGTTGACATAGTTGATCTTTGCATCCGGAAAGGTTTCCTTCCACCAGTCGGTGGAAAGCGCGGCAAAGCAGGCGGTTGCCATGGGAGAGGCGGAACTGCCTGCGGTAATGGATCCGCCGATATAGGCGATGGTGATCTCTTCGCCCCGGGCTGCTTTCTCCATCACATTCATGAGCCGGGCCTTATTTCCCTCGTTCAGAATGCCCTTCTCCAGCATTTCCTCCGTAACGGTGATTCCCGTCACCTCCGTTGCGGCGGCCATATGATCAATGATCTCCTTCTTTACACGCATGGTTTCGGTTCCCTTCCCGCTTTCTTCCGTGGAAACGGCAGACGTGTCTGTCGTTCCGGTTTCTTCTTCCTTACTGTTCTTCCCGATCACGCCGGTTAAAAGAAGGATCACAAAAACCAGTATGGTGATCAGCACAGCTGCGGAGAGCAGGATGAGGAAGCGCTGCTTTCCGGATGAAGCCTTACTATCTTTGCTCATAGGTAAATATCCTCCCTTACGTATACTATAACGTTCCGGTGTGACATCGTCAATGTGAATTGCCTTTTCCGCCGGCTCTTGTTATAATTAACTGATACAGGGTATTTATGCATCAGTGGAAAATGAAATACAGGGGGATATGCTTTATGAGAAAACACAGAAAGCTTGCAGCAATGCTTTCGTTTGCGATGGCGGTATCTGCCATTCCGGCAGCGGGCGTATTTGCTGCGGAGGATGACAGGGATGTGCTGCTGGAGATGGCAGAGCAGATGCAGGATGAGACGGTGGATTCCTTTTCGTACAGAGAGGAACCGCAGCAGTTGCATGCCTCGGAGGATGCGGATTATCCGTCCTGCTTCGATCTGAGGAATGTAGATACGGACGGAGACGGAGAGGGAGATACCTGTTATGTCACGCCGGTGAAATTCCAGAATCCTTTCGGAACCTGCTGGGGTTTTTCCGCCATCGCCTATTCGGAGATCAGTATTCTCGGGAATCCGGACTTGCAGGTGGAGGGAATCAATACAGATACGCTGGATCTTTCGGAAAAGCATCTGGCATGGTTTGCAAAATCAACGATAGACGATCCGGATGATCCGCAGTACGGAGAGGGAATGGTTTATCGCGCCGGTAAGAAGGATGGAGGCAGACTGTCAATCGGAGGAAGAACCTTTTTTGCCACAGGACTTTTTGCGTCCGGTATGGGACCGGTCATGGATATGGATACCTCTTCGGATGGAGAGGAATACTATGGGTTCCGGTACCATGGAAAAGAAAAATTGGTAGATTATGGAATACTGGATGAAAATGGAAAATTCAAGAGGGATGAGAATGGGGATCGGATTATTTCTGTTGCTCCGGAATCGGATCCGCCGGAGGGGATGACGCCCTTCTGCTACAGCGCATCGGATGACTGGTCAATCGATGACCAGTATAAATGGTATCAAAGCTACAAGCTGAAGGAGTCCTTTATCCTGCCTTCTCCGGCCAATACGGAGGGGGAAGAACGGGAAAAGGCGATCAATGCGATCAAGGAGCAGCTTGTGAATATCCGTGGGGTGGGAATCGGCTTTTCGGCGGATAATTCCTCTCCTTCGGACACGGACGGAAGTGCGAAGGAAACAAAGTATCTGAGTAATAACTGGGCTCATTATACCTACGATGATTCCCGGCCCAATCATGCAGTAACGATCGTCGGCTGGGATGATAATTATCCGAAGGAAAACTTCAGACACCCGATCAAGGGAATGTCGGAGGAAGAAGCGTATGCCCTGTCAACACCGGAGCATGACGGAGCCTGGCTGGTGAAGAACAGCTGGGGTTCATCAGAAAGAGATTTTCCCGATAAGGGACCCGGGTGGGGAGCCTATAAAGGACAGGATGTTCCCGGCTCGGATTATGAAATAACGGAAAATGTGCAGACCGGTTATTTCTGGATATCCTATGACGATAAAAGTGTTTCGGGCGTGGAAGCAGTCAGCTTCGATCAGGTGACTACGGAGGACTATCTGATCTATCAGCACGATTATATGCCTGTGGTAAGTGTAAACTCTGCATATCTTTCCGATGAGACGAAGATGGCAAATGTATTCGAGGCGGATGAGGATGGCAGGATCCGGCAGGTCTCCTGCCAGACGACGGCACCGGGGACGAAGGTGCATTACGAGGTATACCGGCTGAACGGAGATGCAGGGGATCCGGCAGACGGTACGCTGCTTGCTGAGCTGGACCGGACCTATAAATACGGTGGATTCCACAAGGAGACTCTGGAGGAGGCGCCTGCGATACGAAAAGGCCAGCGCTTTTCCGTAGTTGTGACGCAGATCACGCCTGATGACAAATACACGATCAGCATTCAGGAAAGCCCGGGAATCGAGAGCGCACGTACAGCAATCGGGATGGGAATGGATGTCGTTTACACGGTGGGAGTCATTAATAAGGGAGAAAGCCTTTTCTACGCGGGAGGCAAATGGAATGATCTCTCCGAAAAATGGCTGAAGGAGCTGATGCAGGGAGAAAAGAGTAACGAGCTGGAAATGGATAATTTCCCCATCAAGGCTTATGTCTCAGAAGAAGATCTTCCGGATGAACCGGAGCCTCCCTACGTGGAACCGGAAGAGGAAGAGCCGGAAGATCCCGCATTTACCGCACCGACGGCAAAGGATGGCCTTTTCTATACCGGATATGCTCAGGAACTGATCCGCCCGGGCTCGACGGAGGACGGTACCATGCTTTATGCTCTGACGACGGACGGAAAGACAGCGCCCGGAGCGGAAAAGTACGGGAAGAAGATCCCGTCAGCTACGGAACCGGGAACCTATTACGTGTGGTATAAGGTTGCCGGTGACAAAAAGCACAGGGATACGGAAGCAGAATGCCTTACCGTACAGATCCTGCTCGGGAAATGGGTGGATACGGAGGAAGGCCGCAAGTACGCGGATTCCAAGGGCTGGTATGTCAAGAACCAGTGGCTCCGCATCGATGAAAAATGGTATTTCTTCGATCAGGATGGCATCATGGAGACGGATGCATTTAGAGAAGGCTGGTATCTTAAGGAGGATGGCAGCTGCGACGGCACAGGAAAGAAGGCCGGCTGGAGAAAGGATGCAAAGGGCTGGTGGTACAGCCTGCGCGATGGAGAGTACCTGAAGGATACCTGGCAGAAGATCGACGGAAGATGGTACTATTTCAAGAAGGACGGCTATATGGCTCAGAACGAATATGTTCAGGGCTACTGGCTGGGTAACAGCGGTGCATGGACCTACCGGTACAAAGCATCCTGGAAGAAGGACAAAACCGGCTGGTACTATAGCGATCCTGCCGGCTGGTATGCAAAGAACCGGAGCTTTACCATCGATGGTAAGAAATATACCTTTGACGCAAAGGGGTACTGTGTAAATCCGTAAGGTTGGAAATATGATAATATGTGATCATTTGGGAAAAGAATACGGTGGCCGGTTTGTGCTGGAGGATTTCTGCTTTACCTTTGAGCCCGGGCATATTTATGCGATCCTCGGGCCGAACGGCAGCGGGAAGTCCACGCTGATGAAGATACTGGCCGGTCTGGTGAAACCGGCTGCCGGTACGGTTTATGTAAATGATCATGAGCTGACATATGAGGATAAGCGGATCATAGCCTACATGCCGACGGAGCCTTATTTCTACAACTATATGTCAGCGAAGCAGGCTGCCGTCTACTATGCGGATTTCTTTGAGGATTTCCAGATGGAGAAATTCCACTGGTTCATGAATCAGATGCAGCTGAACCCGGAGATAAAGATCCGGAATTATTCCACGGGTATGATGGCCAAGTTCAAGGTGGCGCTGAATCTGTCCCGGAATCCGCAGCTGCTGATGCTGGATGAACCGCTGAACGGGCTGGATATGATCGCCCGGGAGGAGGTAACCGCAGGTATCATGCAGGGGATTGACCGGAATGCCATCGTGATGATCTCCAGTCATCTGATCGAGGATCTGGAGCGGATCGCGGATTATGTGCTTTTTATCCGGGAAGGGCATCTGATCGTGTCCGGTTACACCGCCGGCTTCCGGCAGCAGTACGGGAAGTCCATGTCCGATATGTATCGGGAGATCTTCGGTACGGCCCTGGCATTTTCGGGCGGCGTTTCTGGTATGCAGAGTCAGGGAATGTACGGACCGGGGATGCAGAACCAGAGTATGTATGGCCAGGGAATGCAGAATCCGGGTATGAATCGTATGGAAATGCAGAATTCGGGCATGTATGGCGCCGGAATGCAGGACCGGAGCATGTATCCGGACGGCGGCGTGCAGAATCCCGAAAGAAATGGCGGTGAAAGGACATATTCCGGAAAGCCGGCCCAGAATGGGGCAGGGGAAGGAGGTGAGATTCATGACGAAGATCATGAAGTATGAGATCCTCCGCAGCAAGGTCACCCTGATCGCACTTTTCGGAGTGCTGCTCGGTGCAGAATTCGTGTATCTGGTCGGGGTGATGCTGAAAAAGGATTCGACCATGAGTCTGGGTATCATTTTTCTGATCCTGGCTGCCGGGGCATCCTTCTTTACCGTATGGCTGCAGGGCCTGACCGGGTTCCGGAAGGATCTGACCGATAAGACCGGATATATGGTCTTTCTGACGCCGGTTTCTCCTTACCGGATCATCATAGGCAAGCTTCTGGTGGCATTGGGGGAGCTGGTTCTGGCTTCCGGGCTGGTCGCCTTACTCGGATCCATCGATATCCGGATCCTGTATGCCAAATACGAAACACCGATGAAGATCATTGAGAAGATCGCGGAGTTCTTCGGCGTCACGACGTCGGAGGTCTGGGCAGGCTTCATCGTTCTGGTACTGACCAGTATGCTCAGCACGCTGACACTTTATGCAATCGCCTATCTTTTCTCGGCGGTCTGGGCAGCCCGTTTCGGGACGCAGTATTCCGGGAAGGGAGCCAGCATTGTCCTGGTGGTTGCTGTGCTGATCATTTACTATCTGATCGTGCTGAATCTTCCCACTCTTTCCAGTACTGCGCGGAATCCGGTCGTCAGAGGGTTTGTGGAAAAGCTGCCGCGTTATATCTTCTATGTGATCGGAACGATAGGCTGTACCTGGGGAACTGGGTACCTGATGGATAAGAAGATCAGTTTATAGGCATCAAAAAAGATCCCCGCGGGGATCTTTTTTTGACGTATTAAAAGGTTTCGCCGGGATGTTCAATCAGCTGGGTGGTGAGCATATCATTTACCACCTTTACCACGTCATCGGGTTCCAGGCCGTGGACATAGCTTGCTTCCTCCACGCTTTCGTAAATGGCAACCCCGCAGGTGATGCAGTGCATACCAACGGAAAGCAGGGCTTTTGCGGCTTCGGGATAAAGCTCGATCACATCACCGATCAGCATGTCCTTTGTGATGAATTGACGGATCCCATCCTCATCCACCGGAAGGTCACGATATTTTTCCGGGATGACCGCATTTGCAGCATCCTTTTCCTTTTGTGCCCGTATGGCGGCGGTTACCGTGGATACCTCCACGGTTCCTTCGGCATTGTCCTTCTGTTCCGTATCTGAAGAGAAATATTCCGACATGGCGTTTCTCCTTTATTCTTCTCATTTTTGTTAAGAAGCTTTTTCGTTACGCATAGATTAAACGCCTTTTTTCACTGTTTGTCAAGACAGGAGATGGCGTATCAGATAAGCTTCTCGACAGCCTTGCGTACATCGTTCATGGACTGGGAAGGCTCGAAACGTGCTACAACCTCACCCTTACGGTCAACGATGAATTTGGTAAAATTCCATTTGATTTCGGGATTGTTCTTATAATCCTTATCTGTTTTCTTCATCAGGGCAGCCATGGCCAGCGCTTTCGGGCCCTTTCCGAAGGTTTCAAAACCCTTCTTGGATTTAAGGTATTTGAAGAGGGGGATCGCGCCTTCTCCGTTGACATCGGCCTTCTTCATCTGCGGGAACTGAGTATGGTACTTCAGCTGGCAGAATTCATGGATCTCTTCGTCCGTGCCGGGAGTCTGGCCTGCAAACTGGTTACAGGGAACATCCACGATCTCCAGCCCTTTCTCATGGAATTCTTCGTACATATCTTCCAGATCCTTGTAGTGGGGAGTGAAACCGCAGCCCGTGGCGGTATTCACCACGATCACAACCTTCCCTTCGAAATCCTTCATGGATACCTCGCTTCCGTCAGCAGCTGTTACGCTCAGGTTATAAAAATCAGACATGATACATTCCTCCTTTGAAAATCATTGTATTTTATTTCCTTGTTCAGGCGCTTCCTTGATGTTGTAAACAATTATATTGCGCACAATGTAAAATGTCAAGCTTTTTTTTTCACTCTGCAACGAAATGCTGAAAAAATACCGTAATTTCATGGATTTTTCTTCTATCTTTGCGTTTGACACACTGAATTGTATCGTTTATACTTTAGAGGTCTGTATCCTGATCAAAATGGCGTTGGTTTTTCACTTTGTTCAGGTGTCGGAAATGTGACGGAACGGAAAGGGAGCATTATGTACGACAAGGTTTCGAACAAACTGGCCTTCGTGGAAAATGAGGAAAAGGTCCTCAATTTCTGGAAGGAAAATCAGATCTTTGAGAAGAGTATTGAGGAGAAGAAGGATCTTCCCACCTATACATTTTACGACGGTCCTCCGACCGCCAATGGCAAGCCCCATATCGGGCACGTGCTGACCCGCGTGATCAAGGACATGATCCCACGGTATCAGACCATGAAGGGACATAAGATCATCCGGAAAGCAGGTTGGGATACCCACGGACTCCCTGTGGAGCTGGAAGTGGAGAAGGAGATCGGCATCGACGGCAAGGAACAGATCGAAGAGTACGGCATTGAGCCCTTCATCAAGAAGTGTAAGGAATCCGTCTGGCAGTATAAGGGCATGTGGGAGCAGTTCTCCGGTAAGGTCGGTTTCTGGGCGGATATGGACGATCCCTATGTCACCTACCATAATGATTATATCGAATCCGAATGGTGGGCGTTGAAGAAGATCTGGGATATGGGTCTTCTGTACAAGGGATTTAAGGTAGTACCCTATTGCCCGCGCTGCGGAACCCCGCTTTCCTCTCATGAGGTGGCACAGGGCTACAAATCCGTGAAGGAGCGTTCCGCGGTTGTTCGTTTTAAAGCTAAGGTAGCGGAAGGCGAGGAGCAGTATTACTTCCTGGCGTGGACCACTACGCCCTGGACTCTTCCTTCCAATCTGGCGCTTTGCGTAAATCCCTCCGAGACCTATGTAAAGGTAAAGGCCTGTGACGGATTTATCTATATTATGGCAAAGGCGCTTCTGGATCAGGTGATCGGCGGACTTCTGGAGGAAAAGGACGGCGAAGGAAATGCAAGGTTTGCTCCCTTTGCGGATGGAAAGGCCTATGAGATCCTGGAGGAATATGTCGGAACGGATCTGGAGGGAAGGGAGTATGAGTCCCTCTGGTCAGCGGCTGCCGAGAAGGCGGAAAAGCAGCATAAGAAGGCACATTTCATTGTGGCCGATGATTACGTTACCATGACCGACGGTACCGGTATCGTGCATATCGCGCCGGCCTTTGGTGAAGACGACGGACGTGTTGGCCGGAAATACGATCTGCCCTTCGTTCAGTTCGTTGAAGCAGACGGAACCATGTCTGCTGAGACTCCTTTTGCAGGGCTCTTTGTTAAGGATGCGGACCCGAAGGTACTCACGGATCTGGCTTCCCGCAACCTGCTTTTTGCAGCACCGAAGTTTGAGCATGACTATCCCTTCTGCTGGCGCTGCGATACACCGCTTATTTACTATGCGCGTGAATCCTGGTTCATCAAGATGACCGAAGTGAGCGAGCGCATGGTTGCCAATAACAATACCGTAAACTGGATCCCCGAGGGTATCGGCAAGGGACGTTTCGGTGAATGGCTGAAGAATGTTCAGGACTGGGGTCTCTCCCGTGACCGTTACTGGGGTACGCCGCTTAATATCTGGGAGTGTGAGGATTGCGCAAAGCGCACATCCATAGGCAGCATTGCAGAGCTTCGTGAGAAGGGCGTGATGGAGGACGGCAGCGCCGTTCCGGAGGATATCGAGCTTCACCGCCCGTATGTGGACGGAGTGGTGCTTACCTGCCCGGACTGCGGTAAGAAGATGCACCGTGTACCGGAGGTGATCGACTGCTGGTTTGATTCCGGTGCGATGCCCTTTGCACAGTGGCATTATCCCTTTGAAAATGAAGATATCTTTAAGGAGAACTTCCCGGCAGACTTCATCAGCGAGGCCGTGGATCAGACCCGTGGCTGGTTCTACAGCCTAATGGCCATTTCCACACTGCTCTTTGACCGGGCTCCATATAAGAATGTCATTGTTCTGGGACATGTCCAGGATAAGGACGGTCAGAAGATGAGCAAGTCCAAGGGAAATGCGGTAGATCCCATGGAAGCCCTGGAAAAATATGGTGCGGATGCCATCCGCTGGTATTTCTATACGAACTCAGCCCCCTGGCTTCCCAACCGTTTCCATGAGAAGGCGGTGACCGAGGGACAGAGCAAGTTCATGGGTACGCTGTGGAATACCTACGCTTTCTATGTTCTGTACGCGGAGATCGATCAGTTCAATCCTCTGGAGCATGAGCTGGATCCGGAAAGCCTTTCCGTAATGGATAAATGGCTTCTGTCGAAGCTGAATTCCGCGGTGAAGACCTTTGACGAGAATCTTTCGAATTACCGGATTCCGGAAGCTGCCAAGGCTCTGGCGGAGTTCGTGGATGATATGAGTAACTGGTATGTGCGCCGGTGTCGCGAGCGTTACTGGGTAAAGGGCATGCCGCAGGATAAGGTAAATGCCTACATGACGCTGTATACGGCGCTTGTAACAGTCAGCCAGGCAGCGGCACCCATGGTTCCGTTCATTACAGAGAACATTTATCAGAACCTGGTGCGGAACATTGATAAGGATGCACCTCTCAGTATCCATCTCTGTGAGTTCCCGGAGGTACAGGAGGAGCTGATCGATACGGAGCTGGAGCAGGCCATGGATGAAGTTCTGAAGACGGTTGTCTTCGGCCGGGCCGCACGGAATACCGCAAATGTGAAGAACCGTCAGCCTCTTGCCGCAATGTATGTAAAGGCGGCGGAAGCGCTGGATGACTATTATATCGATATCATCAAGGATGAGCTGAATGTAAAGACCGTGGAATTCCGTGAGGATGTATCCGGCTTCACCTCATACAGCTTCAAGCCCCAGCTGAAGACCGTAGGCCCGAAGTACGGCAAGCTTCTGGGCGGTATCCGGACCTATCTTTCCGAAGTGAATGGTTCGAAGGCCATGGCTGAACTGAAGGAGAACGGTGCGATCCGCTTTGAAGTAAACGGTGAACCTGTGGAACTGGCTGAGGAAGATCTGCTGATCGAGACGGCACAGAGCGCGGACTATGTCAGTGAGGGCGATAATTCGGTAACTGTTGTACTGGATGTAAGGCTTACTCCGGAGCTGATCGAGGAGGGCTTTGTCCGCGAAGTGATCTCCAAGGTTCAAACCCAGCGGAAGGAAGCCGACTTCGAAGTGACCGACCGGATTACTCTGTACATTTCCGGAAATGATAAGCTGGCGGAGATCGTTCAGAAAAATGAAGAGCAGCTGAAGAGTTCTGTTCTGGCAACAGAAATCAGGTATGATGCTCCGGCAGACGGTGCCTATACAAAGGAATGGGATATCAACAAGGAGCATGTGACCCTCGGCGTATCCCGTCAGTAAAATACGCTTACTATTCCCGGCCTTTGGCGCATGATCGGGCAGGGAGTGTAAAGATACCGGCAGAATGTGCTGCCGGGATGATTCGAAAACCTTATAAGCAGTTCATTTCAGAAGTGATTCCGGAAGCGAGGTGTAAAAAGGTTTTCTGTATTCCGACAAAAGGAGGACAGTTTTATGAAGAAAGTCGCAGCATTTGACAAGGAGGGGTTCAAAAAGAACGTCGAGAAGAATCTGAGAACCCTGTACCGGAAGAGCATGGATGAGGCAACTCCCCAGATGCTTTTTCAGGCTGTCAGCTACGCAGTAAAGGATGACATCATCGAGCGTTGGATCGCAACCCACAAGGTTTATAAGGAGCAGAAGGTAAAGAAGGTTTACTACCTTTCCATGGAGTTCCTGATGGGACGGGCTCTGGGCAATAACCTGCTGAACCTTGGTTATTATCCGCAGATCAAGGAAGCGCTTGAAGAAATGGGCCTCGATCTCAACTTCATCGAGGATCAGGAGCGGGATCCCGCACTTGGAAACGGCGGTCTCGGCCGTCTGGCAGCCTGCTTCCTGGAGTCCCTTTCCACACTGGGTTACCCGGCGTATGGCTGCGGTATCCGTTATCGTTACGGTATGTTCCGCCAGGCTATCAAGGACGGCTATCAGATCGAGGAGCCGGATGACTGGCTTAAGAACGGTTATCCCTTCGAGGTTAAGCGTGCCGAATATGCCGTAGAAGTAAAGTTCGGCGGCTATGTCCGTGTGGAGAACCGCAATGGACGGAATCATTTCATCCAGGAGGGCTACCAGTCCGTACGTGCCGTACCTTACGATATGCCCGTGATCGGTTATGGCAATAATGTGGTCAATACCCTTCGGATCTGGGATGCGGAAGCAATTCAGGAGTTCAACCTGAATTCCTTTGACAAGGGTGAATACCAGCAGGCAGTGGAGCAATCCAATCTGGCCCGTACGATCGTTGAAGTGCTGTATCCGAATGATAACCACATTTCCGGTAAGGAGCTGAGATTAAAACAGCAGTACTTCTTCATTTCCGCTTCTCTTCAGAGAGCAATCCTGAAGTTTAAGGAAAGCGACAGTGATCTGAAGGATCTGCCGGATCGCGTAACCTTCCAGCTGAATGATACCCACCCCACCATGGCGGTAGCCGAGCTGATGCGTATCCTGATGGACGAGGAAGGCCTGGAGTGGGATGAGGCATGGGATATCACCACACACTGCTGTGCATATACAAACCATACTATCATGTCCGAGGCGCTGGAGAAATGGCCCATCGAGCTCTTCTCCCGTCTGCTTCCCCGTGTTTATCAGATCATTGATGAGATCAACCGCCGTTTCGTTCTGAAGATCCAGGAGATGTATCCCGGAAATCAGGAGAAGATTCGCAAGATGGCGATCCTGTACGACGGACAGGTGAAGATGGCACATCTGGCCATTGCCGGTTCCTATTCTGTAAACGGTGTGGCACGTCTCCACACGGAGATCCTGAAGAAGAGAGAGCTGAAGGATTTCTACGAGATGCGCCCCGAGCAGTTCAATAATAAGACCAACGGTATCACACAGCGTCGTTTCCTGGCTCATGCCAATCCGCTGCTGGCACAGTGGCTGAACGAGAAGATCGGTGACGAGTGGATCACGGATCTTTCCAAGATCAAGAAGCTGGCTACCTTCGTGGATGATCCGAAGTATCAGCAGGAATTCATGAACATCAAGTACCAGAATAAGCTTCGTCTGGCAGAGTACATTAAAGAGAATAACGGAATCGATGTGGATCCGCACTCCATTTTCGATGTACAGATCAAGCGTCTGCATGAGTACAAGCGTCAGCTTCTGAACATCCTGCATGTGATGCACCTGTACAGCGAGCTGAAGGAGAACCCGTCCTTTGATATGTATCCGAGGACCTTCATCTTCGGCGCTAAGGCTGCTGCAGGCTATAAGAGAGCAAAGCTGACAATCAAGCTGATCAACTCCGTAGCGGATGTGATCAATAATGATGCGTCCATCAACGGCAAGATCAAGGTTGTCTTCATCGAGGACTACCGCGTATCCAACGCAGAGATCATTGTTGCGGCCGCTGATGTATCCGAGCAGATCTCTACCGCTTCCCGTGAAGCATCCGGTACCGGTAACATGAAGTTCATGCTGAACGGTGCGCCGACTCTGGGTACCATGGACGGTGCGAATGTGGAGATCGTGGAAGAGGTTGGTGCAGAGAATGCATTTATCTTCGGCCTTTCCGCAGATGAGGTTATGCGTTATGAGCGTGAGGGCGGTTATTATCCCATGGACATTTTCAACAGCAACCACAATGTCCGCCGGGTACTGACCCAGCTGATCAACGGCACCTATTCCGAGAATACGGAGCTGTTCCGGGATCTCTATGATTCCCTGACGAAAGAGGATGTATACTTCATCCTGAAGGATTTTGATTCCTATGCGGAAGCACAGAATCGTGTGGATGCGGCTTATCGGGATGAGAAGGGCTGGGCACGTATGGCAATGATGAACACCGCCTGCGCCGGCAAGTTCTCCTCTGACCGTACCATTGAGGAGTATGTAAAGGATATCTGGCATCTGAAGAAGGTGAAGGTTGAACTGGATGCTCCGGCAACAACAACGAAGAAGACCACAAAGAAGAAGTAAAACATTTTGCGACTGAAAATGTCATTCTGAGCAAGGCGAAGAATCTCATCGTTTTAAGACGGGGTTCTTCGCTTTGCCGTAAAATGAAAGGATTGCCCGGGAAAGGGGGAGTGATATGATCTACGATAAGCTCGTGACAATCATGAAGGAACGGCTCGGAGTTGAGGAACAGGAGATCACTCCGGATACGCTGATCAAGGATGATCTCGCAGTGGATTCCCTGGATCTTTATGAACTTGTTATGGCTCTGGAGGAGGAATTCAATGTAGAGATTCCGGAGGATCGCTTCAATGATGTGGAAGTGGTAGATGATGTGATCCATGTTCTGAAGGAACTGGGAGTGGAAGACTGAGATGAAGGTGTCAGCGACCGGAGGATCATAATATCGCCGGATTTTCCGGCCCGGAATGACGGATAAAACGGGAGAGATGGTCAATGTATACATTTCATGAGAGGATACGTTATACGGAATTGGATGAGAATCGGAATCTGTCTCTTGTATCCATCATCAATTTCATGCAGGACTGCTGCATCTATGAAGCGGAGGACGGTGGAGTCGGCATTGACTGGCTGAAGGAGCATACCACCGCCTGGATGCTGATCAGCTGGCAGGTGAAGATTCTGCGGCGACCGGTTTTCTGCGAGCATGTGAAGATCACAACCTGGGCCTGCGGATTCAGGCATTTTCTGGGACAGCGGAATTTCACCATCGAGAATGAGGAAACCGGTGAGCTTCTGATCTATGCATACTCCGAGTGGGCATATGTGAATACGGAGACCGGAAAACCGGAGCGGACGATCCCGCAGAAGGAACTCGATGTCTACGGAATAAGAGAACCTCTGGATATGACCTTTGAGAAGGGAAGGATCCCTGTGCCGGAAGAGATGACGGCGAAACCGTCCATTACCGTAACGGAGCTTATGCTGGACACCAATCATCACGTAAATAACGGCCAGTATGTGGCGATGGCCTGCTCCATTCCCCCGCAGGGGACGGCGGATTTTACGGATTTCCGCTGTGATGTGCGTCAGCAGTCCCGGCTGGGTGATATCATTTTCCCCTTCATTTCGGAGAAGGACGGGATTACCACTGTGGTGCTGAACGATCCGGAGGGAAAGCCGAAGCTGGTAGCGCGGTTTTCCTGAGAAAAGGAAGGGTGAGCGACTGATTAAAGTTACAACTTATGGAGGAGATGGACGGGGGATGAAGAGGCTACTGATTACAAATGATGACGGTATGGAGGCGGATGGCCTGATCCGCCTGGTGCGGGCTGCAAAGGCCTTCGGAGAGGTCTGGGTGGTGGCGCCGGACGGACAGCGGAGTGCGTCCTCCCACAGCCTGACACTCAGGGATCCCATGAAGGTGCTGCCGTATGATTTCCCTGTGGATGGTGTGAAATCCTGGTCGTGCAGCGGGACACCCGCAGACTGTGTTCGTGTTGGGATTCATTTTATCTTACATGAAAAGCCGGATATCGTACTTTCCGGTATCAATTACGGATATAATTCGGCTACGGACATCCAGTATTCCGGTACCTGCGGAGCGGCCTTTGAGGGAGCCTTTCAGGGCGCGCATTCCATTGCGGTGTCGGAACAGGCCTGCCCCTGCCATGAGGTGACGGATCGTTATCTGTCGGAGCTTCTGGAGGAGCTGATCGCAACGCCGCTTCCCTACGGAACAATCTATAATGTGAATTTTCCGGGCTGCCCCCTTTCGGAATGCGGAGGTGTCCTGCGGAACAGAACCGTTTCCCGCAGTATGTTTTATGCGGATGCCTACCGGGTGCGTCAGAAACTGCCCGGGGGCGGACATATGGTTCAGGTGGACGGAAATTATCAGGAAAAGGCGGAGGAAGAGACAGACATGCATGCACTGATCCATCATTATGTCTCTGTCGGAACGGTAAATAATGTGGGGGTTATTCAGACGTCGGCTAATAGATGATGAACGGCGGTTCTCAGGGGGTGTGGTATGAGATACAGGGAAACAGTAAACGCGGATGCGGCAGGGGTTTCCCGGGTTGCGGATATCGTGAGGGAACAGCTTGCGGCGGTTGGTGTAAAGAAGGCGGAAATGGTTATCAAAGCGGCACTGGCCGCGGAGGAGTCTGCCGGAAGTCTTGCTGCCCATGCCCCGGAGGGGGCAAAGCTGCATGTCTTAGTCCGTTCTTTTTTTGGAAATATGACCATCGAGCTTATCTGTGCGGGAGAACGGTATGAGCCTTCCGCGGGTGTGGGTGAAGAGGCGTTATCGGATGACGGGTTCGGGAACGTCGGGCAGGCTATGATCCGGGATATCCTCCTGAAAGCTGTTGCGGAGGATATGAAATACCAGCATCTGCGTGGGACAAACAGGATCAGCATTTCCATCTGTAAATCTCCCCGGCGTTTTCTGTACAGTACGCTGGGAGCACTTGTTCTTGCAATTCTCACAGGATTCATCCTGTCCTGGATCGGAGCGGGAGACTTTAATTCTCTGGCGGATGAGTACTTCTTTACGCCTGTTAAGACCATGTACATGAACGCCTTGAAGATGGCTGTGGCTCCTGTGGTGTTCTTTTCCATTGTATCCTGCATCTCACGGTTTACGGATCTTTCCGAACTGGGACGGATCGGCGGGCGGGTGATGCTCATGTTTCTTCTAACCATGGTGCTGGCGGTGGCGGTCGGGATCGGTTCCTATTTTCTGTTCCGGCCGGGAGGGAGCCTTCCTTCGGAAACGGTAGCGGATGCAGCTTCGATCACTTCTCAGAAGATGGATATTTCCTTCAAGGACATGATCGTGGGCATTATTCCGTCAGATTTTATAGAGCCCTTTTTGTCCTCTAATATGCTGCAGCTCATTTTTCTGGCTATTCTGTGCGGAATCGCCGCAGGGAAGATCGGACAGTATTCCGAAGGAGTGAAGCGCGGTTTCGAAGCAGTCAATGAGCTTTTTCTGAAAATTACAACGATGATCATCCGGTGCATGCCCCTTGCGGTTTTTTGTGCGATCTGTTCCCTGGTTTTGGAGACGGGAATCACAACAGTCACCTCAGTGCTCAGTATCTTCGGAACCTTCATTTTCGGGCTTTTCTGCATGATGGTGATGTACTGTGTACTTCTTTGGGTTATGGGGAAAACAAATCCGCTTGCTTTCCTGAAGGAGTATTCTCCTACCATGCTTCAGATCTTTTCCATGGCCTCCAGCAGTGCTTCCATTCCGATCAATATGGGTGCCTGCGAGAGACTGGGCATTTCCAAAAAAATATACAGCTTGTCCATTCCGCTGGGAGCTACCGTGAATATGGACGGTACCTGCGTGTATCTCTCCGTTTTTGCACTGGCCATAGCCAGAATGTACGGGGTGGAAATAACAGGTGCGAATTTAATCGGAATGATCATCACCATCATTGTCCTTTCCGTGGGTGCTCCGGGAATCCCCGGTTCCGGCCTGATCTGCCTCAGTGTTCTGCTGACCCAGATCAATGTTCCGGCGGAGGCTGTGGGCCTTGTCATGGGTATCGATGCGCTGGTGGGTATGTTCCGTTGCGCGAGCAACTGTACCGGAGATGTGGTTGCCAGTATAATCGTGGACAGAACAGAGAAGAAAAGAAGACTTGAATGCGGAATTTAATTCCGCACATCTATAACGCGTTGTTTTATGCGGGACTAAACGCCATATTTTCTCTTTATTTTTCGCCCTTTAACCACTATAATGACATTATCAGACCGATATTTTGGGTGCTTTGGACATGC
>JAFXZW010000071.1 GCA_017541035.1 Eubacterium sp.
GACAAGAAGCATCCTTATCTTGCGAATCATGGGATCCCGCATTGTGAACGAGATCCTTTCCATCGTCACCTTAATAAACTCTTCCCGGTCCTTTGGTATCTTTCCGATATTTTTTTCAGACCCAAACATTTCCTCATACCGTTCCTCCGCCACATCTATCAGGGCATTTAAAATCTCTTCCTTCCCCTTATAGTGCTTGTAGAGGGAAGGACCCTTGATGCCAACACGTTCAGCAATTAGATCCACGCCGGTTCCGTCATACCCTTTCTCAGCAAACAGCGTTAATGCTTCATCCAGTATTTTCTGCTTAGTTGACATGATATCCTCCCAATCTATGCTAACGAAAGTTAGCCATATTTTAGCTATAAATCGTTAGCTTGTCAAGCTTTTTCTCAGAAAATGCAAACCGTACCATGTGATCAGGCTCCTTTCAGGTTGTACAAGAGCGCAGGTGACCCGACTGCTTTCTTTACGAAAAAACAAGCAGGCAGATCTGCATAAAGCGAATCCGGCTGCTTGTTTTTATCGTTTTTGCCACGGGTTTATAAAACCCGGAGCATTTATTGGCCTTGTGCCGCTGCGGAGCGGAATTACTTCACAGGCTTATCGGCATTATTAGCCGCATCTTCTTTATTTTCAGCTGCCTTGGGTGCTGCTGCCTTACGTGTTGCTGCCTTGGGTGCTGACTTACGTGCTGCTTTTGGCGCTGCCTTGGGTGCTGCTGCCTTTGCAGGCTTTGCTTCGGCCTTTGGCTCTTCTTTCTTTTCGCCGCTGTTCATTCTTTCCTGCGCCTTGTCATGAAAAGCGTTGATAGCCTGAATGATCAGCCTCTGCTTTTCTCCGAAGGAATCCATAAAAAAGTCGCTTCCTTCCGTAAGATGCCTGTTGAACATTTCCTGAAGATTCTTCAGCCATTCCACTAATTCTTCGGGCTTAAAGAAATCTACCGGCAGTCCCGGGATGCTCGGGATCGAACGGGAGATAGATGCAGCGAAGGCATCCTCCATGTCCAGCATCTGCTCAAAAGCCTGATTCCACTGTGCTTTGGCAGCCTTCATACTCGTTTTCTGCATTTCATACATCTGATCCCAGAAGCTGTTCATACCGGAATTGATGTAATCCATCATGTTGCTTCCGGCTTCCTTTGCTGCGCTCTGACCCATACCGAAAGGCATCATCGGAGGCATCATCGGAGGCATCATCGGCATAAAGCCCCACATACTGTTACCGTTTTTGTTGCTCATAGACTTTACTCCTTTCATTATTGGCATAAATTTACGATATGCCATTTTATACATTTTTGGTGCCATATTCCACAAACTGGATGGAATATTGTGAATATCAAAACCGGTCAGCTTCAGTAATAATTCTCTGAGCCCCGGGATTTTGAACACCTTTGCGAAGCGCCCCTCGGTTATATCAGGGATAACGGCGAACACCTCGGAAAGGATATTGTAGGGATCGTTCTCCAGTTCTTCAGGCATCCCTGCGCCCATGGTGGCTTCTTCACCGGTTGCGGCCGGAACAAGCAGAATGTCGATCAGCTTATCATTCGCCTTGACCGGTTTTACGGAAAAGCGCGCTCCCTTAACGGTTCCCGTAGCAAGCTTCTTGCCGTCCACCTTTCCGCTGGAGTTCAGCGGGATCCTGTCCGTGATAACGACCTGACTGGGAAGGTTTGTATCCGCTATAACTCCTTCTTCGATGAATGCCTGAAGGAGTATCTGCCGCAAAGCCATGGGACTTCCCGGTCCCTTTTCGTTCATTTCCACATAGAGCACGGGAATGTTGTCGTGGAGTACCTTGTGGTATTCGGGCGAAAGTCCGCAGGCGGAGATACCGGGCTGAGAAGTGATAGAAGTCTCGATAAGCCCTGCATCAAAGCGCACGCCGGCATTGTTGACAAAATATTTGTTGGATCTTCCTATGCAGGTAAGACTGCCGTCCTCATTCACGCGCATCATATCGTTGGTGTTGAAATAATCCCTGCCATCGATATGTTCCAGCTCATAGAATACCGTATCTTCGAATCTTCCGAGGCTCATGGTCGGGGAATTCAGCAGAAGAACACCGGTGCGCGGGCCGTCGGAGATATCATAATAGCAATCCTCATCCTCCACATAAATCTTCGCATTGAAGCCCGGCAGCAGGTAGCCGATTGCATCGTCCTCGCGTGACGACGGAGCAAGCGTACATGCACCGCCCATCTCGGAAAGACCGTAGCCGTTAATGATCCTGGCAGTGGAACCGCAGGAGCTGAGGTAGTCGTTAAAGCGCCGTTTGTATTCGGGAGATACATAAGTGCCGCCCATAAATACAACCTTCAGTTTGGTAAGGTCAATGTCCGGCATGGTCTTGAGCCATGAATCCAGAATAGCCCGGCTTGTAAAAAGAACATTTATTCCATAATGCTGGATAGCCTCTGCATAACGCGGGTTTGTGGCACCGACCGGCAGGCTTACGATCTCCATGCCGAGTCCCAGCGGCGTATGCAGCATATCAACCATGGCATAGACCCAAGCCATATTTAGCGTAAGGTAGGTGATCATGTGCTCCGGCACATTTTTGAATTCCTCGTAGGTTTCCTTTGCTTTTATTGCGCTTATCACGAAAGCATTCATAGCACGGTCTGTCATGGGAACGGGTTTATGCATTCCGCTGACGGTACCGGTCGTATGTAAAATGATGTCGGTCTGACCCTCATTTTCGCAGTTTAAGGGGTATGCCTCATACTTCTGCAGCAGTTCCTCCATAAGGTATCCGCCGGACAGCTCACGGAACTGTTCCTTATTCATGGTTCTGATGATTTCCAAAGCGGGGAATGCATAATCGCCGCCCATAGGACTTTGCAGTACGATGATGTTACGCAGACCCAGCATGGCGCTGTCGCTGAGCAGGCGTTTCATTAACAGAGGGAAGGCGAAAAGCTCCGAGACTACCAGATCCGTGATCTTTTCCTTTCGGATCATGCTGTAGATCTGATTCTCGTCATACATATCAAAGTGGTAGATCAGAGAGACGGAGGCACCTGCCATATTCAGACCGTAAAACGCAAAGATCGACTCGGTAAGCGGCGTACTGATGAGCGCTACTCTCGAGTGGTTCCCGCCGCTGAGGCCCAGACCGGCGAAGGCCCGTGCATACTGTTCCCAATGGTAGAACATCTGCCGGTAGGTATATGTACGGTAGCCGTCGCGGATTGCGATACTATTCAGACGTTCCTCGCTGCAGGAGTTCAGATCCCTTATAAAGGACCAGCATGGCTGATCAGCAAGGGTTCCGTTTTCAAGCTGTTCTTTTATCACTTCAGGTTCTTTTCGTTCATACGTACTCATAAGTGAAAACCTCTCATAACAAACGGTTAAATTATCGGGAGTAACGTGCATAAATCCCTGATAATTATATCAATTTTCTATGTTTTTTGTCAACATAACACCTGATCCTGCTCTACAAAAATCCGGGAAAGCTCCCTTTTCAAGTTTCGAAACAATCGATATTGGGGCGTATGGGCACCTGCCATCACTCCCCCACCCGTCATCACCTCATCATCCCATTATTGGGATTTAAGGATTCTGCTTCTCACAAAAATGATCAAGTGCGGCGTTTTTTGTATCCCTAAGATTTTTTAGCACTCACCTCTTGACAGTGCTAACAATTTGTGCTATAATATAGTCAGAACAAAGGAACAGAGAAGATTCCGGACAGGATCCAAGCGCTCCTTCCCTTGCTCAGGAACTTATCAAATTGTATTCTTGAGAAGGAGGAATGAACTATGTTGTTACCTAGTATTTTTGGAGAGAATTTGTTGGATGACTGGATGGATTTCCCGAGAATGGATTTCGGAGATGTTGACCGGAAATTGTACGGGAAAAGAGCCGCGCAGGTCATGAAGACAGATGTGCATGAGCATGATGACAAGTATGAACTTGATATCGATCTTCCGGGGTTCAAGAAAGATGAGATCAAGCTTTCACTGGAAAATGGTTACCTTTCCGTAAGCGCCGCTAAAGGACTCGACAAAGAGGAAAAGGATAAGAAAGGTAAGCTTATCCGTCAGGAACGTTATGCCGGCTCCATGCAGAGAAGCTTTTATGTCGGCGATACCATAACCCATGATGATATCAAGGCAAAATTTGAGGACGGTGTCCTGAAGCTGTCCATTCCAAAGACAGAGCCTGAAAAGATACCTGAAAAGAAATATATTGCCATTGAAGGATAATCCACTTGACGGGCAGGAGGAAATCAACTTTTCCTCCTGCCCGTTTGTCTTTATCCCAGAGCCACATCCAGCGCCATCATCAGTGTAAAACCAACTGCAAACATGATCACACCGATATTCGTGTGTTCTCCGGCAGACATTTCCGGGATCAGTTCTTCCACCACCACATACATCATCGCTCCCGCAGCAAAGCTCAGCAGATACGGCATCGCCGGTACAATAAGCCCGGCCGCGAGGATCGTCAACAACGCCCCCACCGGTTCCACCGCTCCGGACAGAACGCCATCCAGAAAAGCCTTGCCTTTGGTCCTGCCCTCTGCGCGAAGCGGCATGGAAATGATGGCACCCTCCGGAAAATTCTGAATAGCGATCCCGATTGCCAGCGCCAGTGCACCTCCTGACGTTATCGTAGTATTTCCTGATAGAAAGCCTGCATAGACAACTCCTACGGCCATCCCCTCCGGGATATTATGGAGTGTTACAGCGAGAACCATCATCGTTGTTTTCCGCAGCCCGGCCCTCGGTCCCTCTGCTTTCTCCGCATTCATATGCAGGTGCGGGATCACAGAATCAAGTAATAAAAGGAACAGAATTCCCAACCAGAAACCCACAAAAGCCGGAAGAAAGCTGAGCTTCCCAAGATCTTCTGTCTGCTCCATGGCCGGTATCAGCAGACTCCAGATCGAAGCAGCCACCATAACTCCGCTTGCGAAGCCGGTCAGCGCTCTCTGAACCATAACCCCCAGTTCCCTCTTCATCAGGAATACACAGGCAGATCCAAGTGCCGTTCCCGCAAAAGGAATCATCAATCCTAAGAATGTTTCTCCATTCACCTGTATTCACCTCCCTGTAAAACTGTTTCTTAAAATAAATCGCCCATCAGTTAGGCATATCTAACTTAGGGTAAGTATAGTGATCCATATTATACCTGTCAAGTCTTTTTCGCGTCCGGCCAGCGTGCTTTCAAAAATGTCCGTACTCCCGGATACAATTCCTGCCACTGACCCACTTACGAAAAAAAAGTAATTAATTTAACAAGGAACCCTGAATTGTAAAAGTAAACTCGGTATGAACGAGTAGATTCTATGTCCCCCTCAAAACGGCGGGAGATTAAAAGGTTTTTGTGGTTAAATATAACCATTTGTGGTAAACTGTCCTTGAAATTGATGGGAATTCCATAAATC
>JAFXZW010000072.1 GCA_017541035.1 Eubacterium sp.
CTCACCTCTGTATCATTTCTTCTCTTTGCCGCTATCTCTCCTTCGGTTCTTCTGCCCCTGGCTTTCGATATACTTCCGGATTACCTCGATCGGTGCGCCGCCTGTGGTAAGCAGGCAGAAACTTTGGCTCCAGAAATACTCTTCCCATAATTTTTTCCTAATCTCCGGGAACTCCTTCTTCAACAACCTGCTGCTCGCACTTTTATATGCGTTTATGAATTTGCTGATCTCGGTATTTGGATGTGCCCTAAAGAGAATGTGTACATGATCGACATCATGATTCCATTCCTCAAGGGAAATGTTATATCGGGGAGCGATATACTCAAATATCTCTTTCGCCCTGTTTGATATTAATTTATTGAAAACTCTTCTCCGATACTTTACAACCAGAACAAGATGATAGTGAAGCAAAAATACTGAATGTGCATTGTTGTCTAAATCCATATATATTATACCTCTATAGAAGAATTCGACTGATTATATTATAGCACATTTTCATGTAATTGTCATGTGAACATTCAGCAAATTTGTGCGCAATTCATCCCCCACCTTAGAGGAGGGGGTCTTCTTGCTGAGAGAGGATAAAAACCTATCCATTTTTACTCTACTTGTGCTATACTATTGGATGGAAGTAAATGGTTCTGGAATAATATACCCATCACCGGATAAGGGGAAGACTATGAGATCGAGATTGATGAAGAGATTGTTGGTGCTGTCACTCGTATTCGTTATGGCGTGGCAGATGTGTCCGGCAGATTCCGTCGAAGCGGCAACCGCAGGATGGAGAAAGGAAAAGGACGGCTGGCATTATGCGAATACGGACGGAAAGGACATAACACACGCCTGGAAACTGATCCAAGGGAAGTGGTATCTTTTTGATTATTCGGGCGTTATGATGCAGGATCTTTGCTGGTGGAGCGGCAGCTGGTATTACTTTGGATCAGACGGAGCCATGAGGACGGGCTGGCAGACCATCAATGGAAAAAGATGTTATTTTCTTTCGGATGGCAGCCTGCGGGATCCTTGGAAAAATGAATGGGTGAAATTCGGCAATTCATGGATTTACACAGATAATCAGGGAGCGCCTGTGCGAAACTGGCAATGGATCAATGGAAAATGGTATTATTTTGGCCTTTTCGGGGGAGGAATGCAGACCGGCTGGCTTAAGGAAGGCGGCAAATGGTATTACATGGATCCGATAAATGGGTACATGAAGACCGGATGGCAGAAGATCTCCGGTAAATGGTACTATTTCTATGAGGACGGGCCCATGGCTACGGGGCTTCAAATGATCGGCGGGAAGTATTATTATTTCGATCCAAATACCGGAGCGATGGTCACAGGCAAAAAGACGATCAATGGTTATTCGCTGGTCTTTGACAGTAATGGAGTTCTTCAGACAAAGCTCACGGCTGCCATGAAGATAAGTCTGCTGACGACGCTGCCGGGCTTAGGTGGCGGAGATGTAAATGCTCCGAATCAACAGATTGATTACGGCTATTGGCATGATGATCCGGAAACAGATACACAGAATTTTTCGTCGGCGAAGGTAGGAGATATCATCACATTCGGGCATTATGAGCAGGATAATAATACGGCTAACGGGAAGGAAGCCATCGAGTGGCTTGTGCTGGATAAGAAAAGTAACGGTAACCTGCTGGTGGTCAGTAACTATATTCTGGATTGTATGGAGTTCAATACTATGCCGGGATATATCACATGGGAAGACAGTACCCTGCGTTCCTGGCTGAACAACGGATTTTATAATAATGCATTTACGAATGACGAGAGAAAACAGATTCAGCTTTCGTCCCTTACGACGGGAAAGAATCAATACTGGAAATCAGAAGGCGGGAACAAAACGAATGATTACGTATTCTGTCTTAGTATGGATGAAGTTCTGAAATACTTTCAATTTGATGCGTGGTATACCGAAGACCATCCCTATGAGGGAAAGGGATCTCTTCTTGATGAAAATGGGAACTATCAGACCATAAACGTTAAAAAGTATGATGAGGGTTACAGCCGGGAATTAATTGCCGCAGCCACACCATATGCAAAGAATAAGGGCGTGTATACGCATACAATGACAGCCGGTCTAATTGAAGATTATTATGAAAAATATAACAGGAATGTGATCGGAAGCACAGGAGGGATCTACTGGTTACGCACCATGGGCTGGCAAAACTCATATGCATGTTGTGTATATACCGGAGGAGACGCAGGCTGGCGGGATATCGAAAACGAAGTGGAGAAGAAAAACGGCGTTCGCCCTGCGATGTGGATCACAGCTAAATGATAAGGGAACTGTCGAAGAATTAGGACATTGAAAGAGACAGGATACTCTCATAGCGAATACATCTATGATATCTTCCAGATCTCATAGTCATACTCCTTAAACTGCGGATTAACCGCACAGACAGCAGAAGCGTTCTTATATTCCTTCATGCCATCGATTGCTACAAAACATCATCCTCCCCGGCTGTATGATTCAACAAACCCTTCCATAAGTCCTCCGTAAATCAAAAACTCTTCTCCGGGTTACATTTATGGCTGTTCCACATCATCACCGATTGAAATATCTCTTAAATGAAATGCTGTGGATACATCCCTGATATCTGAATAACCGATGGTCACGCCGAACTCTGCCGACACATCCAGGGCCCTGTCTCCAAATCCATAGACATAATGATAGTGCGGGTGATGCTCTTCGATCACCTTTGCTTTTCCTGCCTGCCGCTGAACCCAGGCTTCTTCCTGAAAAAGGTAAGCCTGCTTCGCGATCTTTTCAATGGTTGTTCCGGAGGAAACTGATTTTTCCTTTTTCCCGGCACCGCTGCCCTTTATCAGTCGATCCTCCCATACGCTGTTATCATAGGTCGCAATGAAAGATTCCTTGATCTTTCCGTTCTTCATAATAATATACCAGCAGGAACCCTCCTTTCCTCCGAGCAGATGATCCACATCATCCGCATAAGCGTGAATCATTTCGAATCCCCGGTTTTCTTTCACAAGCTGCATAAAACGTTCTGCCGACATACTGCACCTCCTGTTCCGGTAACTATGCTACAGGCATCCGGTCCGGATATCAGGATGAATACTGAAGAATCCGGAAGGGAACAAAACCATAACTTCATTACAGTTAAGCGGTCATTCAACTCCATTATCATTATAACAGACTTAAAAACGTTTTTCCTCACCGCTTTGGTGTGAATTCCATAAATCCATTCATTCACTGATCACCTTCACATCAGCTCCCTTTTGCAATATGGGCACTAGCAATGCTGCCATCCCAATTCCTCAAAATCCACCATTCCCTTGTTCACTGGAAATGTATTATGGCATATCATGCATACCACTATGATTGTCTTAGTAAACCCAAACATATGAATCCCTCCATCGTAATGATTCTCACAAATCCCAACTCACAGAATTCCATTTTCTTCAAGAATTCTCCTTGTTTTTTGGATCCGGTTCCATACGTGCTTTTTATCACCACTCCAAAGCGGTGCAATCAGGAGCCTCTTATCTCCGTCTCCGGTGAGGCGGTGGATCACCATCTGCTCCGGGATCACCCGGAGGCTCTGCTCCAGAATATCCAGATATTCGTCTTCCGACAGAATCTGCACCCTTCCATCCAGGTACTCCTTCTCCAGATCCGTTCCCGAGAGTACATGGAGCAGCTGGAGTTTGATCCCCGTGGCACCACTGTCACAGACATAACGCACCGTTTCCAGCATCTCCGGGACTGTCTCTCCCGGAAGTCCCAGGATTACATGGGTGATCACCTCGATTCCTCTGCTGCGCAGTTCCCGCACGGCCCGGTCATATACCGGAAGGTCATACCCTCGCCGGATGTAGAAAGCCGTCTTTGGGTGGATGGTCTGAAGTCCCAGTTCGACCCAGACAGGTTTGATCTGATTTATCTCTTCCAGTAGATCCAGTACTTCCTCCGACAGACAGTCCGGCCGGGTTGCCACAGAAAGCGCTACGACATCCGGATGCTGTACTGCTTCCATGTAGAGAGACCGCAAACGTTCCATCGGACCATAGGTGTTTGTATAAGCCTGAAAGTAAGCAATATACTTTCCGTCTTTTATCTTCCGTGCAACTCTTGCCTTTCCGGCTTCGATCTGCTCCGTGATACTCTGACTTGCATCCTCCGCGAATTCTCCGCTCCCGCCGGCAGAGCAGAAGATACAGCCACCCGTTCCCAGAGTCCCATCCCGATTGGGGCATGTGAATCCGGCATTCAATGCGATCTTATATACCTTGCAACCGAAGGTTTCTCTCAAATAGTCATTCAGAAGCTTCAACCCTTCTCACCTCTGCAATCTTTTTTACAAACCGCTTCATTGCCTCTACTGCACAGCACAGTCCAAAGGTCATCGGATATGCGATAACGACGGTCAGAATAAATCCGGTGATAGAATTCATATTCATCAGCCAGAATGCGTATTGAAGCAGTACCACCACGGGAAAATGCAGGATATAAAAAGTGTAGGATATCTTCGCATTGAAAACACTGATGCGATTTTGAAAATCCAAATGATCATGTCCAAGGCTGATCAGCGCTGGGATTGCGACTGCAAAAGCCACGTAATTACAGATCGTATTCAGGGTTTCATAGCCCTTCACATAGATAAACAAAACTACATCTGTGATTGAAACAGCAAGAAAAACAATCACGAATATCCACTTGAATCGGGATATACGA
Source organism: Eubacterium sp. (assembly GCA_017541035.1). GTDB lineage: Bacteria > Bacillota > Clostridia > Lachnospirales > Lachnospiraceae > Eubacterium_Q. The sequence continues at coordinate 4,718 of JAFXZW010000072.1, forward strand.
TCAACAGATTCAGGGTCACTGAAAATGTAATACCCCAGAAAATAAACACCCAGATAGAGGATCAGCGGCTTACCGCCAAAACGAACATCAAAGGTGGCGATTGAAAGGATCGAAAGAAGGACTCCAAGGATCACTTTCGTTTTTGTCCCGCTCCTGTTTTGATCTCTTTCATTTTTGTATGATTCAGATTCAATCACATCGTTGCCATGGCACATACCTGTCCGACAGATCCGAAGAATAGCGACTGACAGAAAAGAGATCAGGATCAACACTGCAAGAAACCAGAGATGTGCCATGGTGAAGCCTCCGTCATACCCGGTGAGATCCGTAAATCTACCGAAGAAGATCCCATAATGTTTAAAAAAGCCATCGGAATACCCGTTATGTGTCACATCCGCTACATAACTGAGGATCGGCGTCAGAATCAAAATCCCAAGCAGAAGGGGTATCCCCAACCGCACCAGACGTTCACGAAGAAAAGCCCCATACCCTCTCTTCCTCAGAGAATACGAGGACGCCACTCCCGCCAGCAGGAACATCAGCGGCATGAACCAGGGCGATATAAAGGTAACAATGGATGCGATGGGATTTACTTCCTCAAAGAAGATATAATTTGCCTCACCCCAGGTATTATACGCCATGGCTGTATGATACAAAATCAGCAGCGATACCGTGATCCATCGTAAATTGTCGATATAGTTTACGTGTTTTTTCATAGTCACTCTTACTGCTTTTACAGGTTCAAAAAACCATTACTTTGCACGGATCATCATTCCGATCATGAACGTAAATGTCAAAATCGGCCATCCGATCACCGTGAAAAACATCATCCAGTCCGGTTTGAGATTTCCCGCCATCCCCACCATTGCAAAGAGTGCAAATGCAAGGACCGCCAGCATAACCACCGAGAAGAGGAATGCCAGAACCCCGAAAACCACACGAATACCGGATTCTTCCTTCAGCGCCGGCATATACTTCTTCAGCAGGAAATGATACGTAACCAACAGACCTCCAAGGAAAAGGGCCATTCCCAGAACGTAGATCAGCACATTGTAGTCATAGTTGGTGGACGAAAAGATAAAGCTGGAACTTTCCCCGGCGAATTCCTTCCCGATGGTCTGGAACATCGCAAATGCGCCCGCAAGAGCAACCGCGATCAGAAGAAACAGTATCTCCCGCAGGATCAGTTTTCCTTTTTTCGTTTGCATATGTTCTCCCCTCAACTTATGCCTTTTTTACCTTTAAGGACTTTAAATACTCCTTCTGCTCCGGTGTGATCCGGTAACTTTCCACCGCCTTCTGAATGGTCTTGTTATGCGTCCAGACATCCAGCTTCTGTTCTTCGATATACGGCGAATCAGATAATTATTCTTATGTCCATAGAAGTAACCAACTACTGCATTGGCATTAATCGTCTGTACAAATCTCTCAAACAATGATCTGTCATCCTCAGAAAGCCTTTTCTTCACGATATACTCATGTGGTGCAGTTTTCGCATAGGTCGTCGCATATTTCCACTTAATTCTTTCAGCAAAAGTCCTTGCCTCCTCCAATGAAAAAGCCGTGGCGGAATCCTCCCTTCGCCGTTCAGCCTCAATTGCATCAAGCTTTTCTTTTGCTTCTTGTTCCGAATCGTAGATAATCTGCTTGAATTTTACTGTCAGATGCTGTTTATTCCCCTTTATATCTGTGAAAAAAAGCCCCCACTTTATACCTACACCATCTAGAAACCCTGAGACATAGATTCTGGACATAAACTACCCTTTTAATACACTGATCGTGTTAATAATCTGATCCATCAAATCATTTGCTATATCATCCAACGGTGAATTCAGCAACGCATGAAGTGCAATTATGATGTTGTTACCTTGGTAAACTCGATATCAGTACGAAGCGGTTCATTGATGATCCGATTCTTCTCGATGGGTGTTCCGTCTTCCGTCGTGATTTCTGAAAGTGTAATGATTTCTGCCCAGTCTCTGGCAAACCAAGTATACATTTTACGGTCTTCCCATTTTCAAGGTTGTTATCATTTATTTTTTGCAGATTGTATTTCGTCAATAACTTCTCCTAAGCCCTTGCGATCCGAGCCATTTCAAGCGTTCGATATTAGGCTTCTATACCCTCATTCCTACCAACTGAGCTTCCAGATCATGAAGCAGACATAGCCGTCGTCCTCTTCAAATACTTTCTTGAAGGCCGGCTCGTCGGCATAATTCTCGTCATCCTCAGAATCCGATACTTCGCTCTTCTTTATTGTATCATCTGAGATATAGAGCCTCCATAACATTTCTTTCGTCCTCTTCTCGAAGAACTCCTTCGCCTCCATATCGGTCGAGTTCATATCACTGCTCCCGTCCGGTAGCGACGTATACACAGTTTTAACCGGTGCAATGTTCTCCCCGTCATAGTCCCAGTTCCCATAGTATTCGAAAACCCCGAGCTGATCGGCCATGGTCTCATACATTACGAGGTAGACCTCCCTCGGTTCGCTCGGATGCAGTAAAGCCTCCAGCTCTGCAGCCTCATCGCCGCCGAAGCCGTACTCATCCGTCAGGGCTCTGATCGAATCGTCCTTATCCATCACAACTACTTTATACAATGCATTAAAGCCTTCTGCTTTCCCGAGCTTGTCGGTGAGCATATCGACCGGCTTGTCGCCCGACGTCGAAATCATCTTTATCAGTGAGTAGCAGAGCCTCGGATCATCGGTCGAAAGTATCCTTCCTACTATGTTCAACCTCATTGCAGTCCCTGTACCCCCGTCCCAGAGAGTGGGATGCTCGGATTCAAGCTCATAGTAGTAGCCGTAATCCCACCAGGAGAGCACCACCGCATCCTCAGTCTCGGCATTTTCCTTCACCCACTCCATGCTGTCCGCGAGCGAGTCACTCATCATGCTCCTTATTTCCCGGCCCCACAGGAAGGAGCCAATCAGTGCCAATACCACCGCCGCGCATATTGCGATATTTAGCACAACGTTCCGAGCCATCTTTTTCCTGGAGATGTTCTCTTTGTTCGTTATATATTTATTGAACAAAACCCCCGCGAGTATCCCCACGAGTACGGCGCACGGGAATGCAAAGAACTGCACCATCCTAAGTCCAACTTTGGTCATGAAGAAGCAGACGATCAGCCACGTCCCGATCACGGAGAGATAGACCATTACTCTGTTTGTGTCTTTGCCTTCTTTCCGCATCTTGGCGACCCTGAAAATTATGTAGCCCATGGATGCTAATGCAAATATCAGGATGAGCAAGCCGCCAACGCCGTTCACTATAGTAGTCGACTTATCACTGACGTCGGGTAAAAACCAGTTGTAGAACTTCTCCGGACCGAAGTCAGGCGCCATGAGCTCCACAATGGTATTATTGCCGCTAATCTCATTTTCATCAGTAGTCGCGTAACCGAACACTTTTCCGAGCAGGCTGGTCAGCATCGGTCTCCCGAAAGGCGTTGCCACGAATATACCGGCTAGAACAACTATCGCCAGATAGATCTGTACAGGCACGGCGCCGAGCCACTGGCGGAATCTTCCAGTTGGCTTGGTCAGAGCTGCACCGTTGGTTTTGCTCGGGGGCATAATCAGCCGGCTGAGCACATAAACTCCGCCGCCTGCCGCAGCAAGCACGACAAAGACTAACGCACTGTATGTCCAGTAGGCTTTGTACAACAGTGCTGTGACGCCGAAGCATATGGCAAGTAGTATGCCTTTCTTCAGAGAAGTTTGGAGCATTATCTCCGCCATGAGCAGCATGAGCAGCAAGACAAAGAATGAATGGACCATGTCTGTATCGAATATCCCAACGAGCGTACGGGAGACGAATGCCGGTGCGCAGGTGACGAGAAGTGCTCCGACCGCTCCCGCGAAGAAAGCGCCGCCTTTCTTATCGCCAGACACCGCAAGATACGCTTTCTGAGTCAGGATCCACGCAACGGGGATAGTAAGCAGCATGAAAAAGAACACGAAGTACAAGTCCACGAATTGTATGTCGACTTTACTGAACACACTCATGATCTTCCATATGAAAGCAGCCGTTTCCGGCAACATGTTCTTGCCCTTCAAAGATGTGCCTTCCGGAGCATATTGTAAAGTATCGATCACCTGCCCGGTCTTGGGATCAGACGTTCCGTACTGCCCGGTCTCGGCTATCTCCTTGGATATACGCACATAGTAGGCGGAATCCGGATCCAGAAAATACGGAAGACCCGATTCATCTAACCAGACGTCATTGCCGTCCCTGCCCTGAAGGAGCGTAAGATCAGGCATTCTCACCGCACACGCGAAGAACAGGACTATGGCAAACAGGACAGCGACAATCAACACGCTCCGCCACTTTATTTTCATTTTATCGTCTTTCATACGATTATCTTCCCAAAAATTAACCGTGAACTACCCCCTCTTACACTTCGTTTAGAAGTCGGGGCTTCTTGCTTCATCGATCCCGGTTATTGTCACACCACGTGGTAGTTTTCCCATGATCTCCACAAGCGTTATGGTTCGGCGAGTTCCTCACCTACCTGTTATCATTTACGGCCTAAG
>JAFXZW010000073.1 GCA_017541035.1 Eubacterium sp.
AAACAAACTGTTCACAACCCCTTTATTCTGCTATTATTATGAATGAACATGATTACTAACTTAATGACATTGGGGACGCCCAGAACCGTCCCCAATCGTTCCACGGCATGGTTAGTGGAACGATGTCTTGATCTCGGCAAGAAATTGTTCAGCTATAGGCATAAAGGAAGGGAATTTATGCCAGATTAAGTATAGCTCAGATGTCTGCTTCGGAGATAATGGACGAAATACCAGACCATTCTCATCTGAGCATTCGACCAAATGCTTAAAGGTCAGGAGAATTCCGAGACCTTCCCGTGCAAAAAGTGATCCGTTATAAGACAGGCGGAATGAGCCTTCAAGATGCAGCCTTTCAAAATCATCACCGGCCCAATCCGGTATTTCATTGTTCCAGCTCTGTTCAGAGCAGAAGAGCGGCTGACCGATGAGATCCTTTACCTTAACGGCTTTTTTTGCGGCAAGAGGATGGCCCGCAGGCATGACAGCTCCCCATATATCAGCCTCCGGGAATTTGACATAGTCATATTTCGCCGTATTTGGCTTTTCACACAAAACCGCAAAATCAAGAAGCCCCTTATCAAGTTTCTCCGTTACCTGTTCGGTATCACCGCTTGTGATATGGTAGGTAAAACCCGGATAACGTTTTTTTAACTTACGGATTTCCTTCGCAAGGTACCTGATCTGATAGCTTTCGGCCAGTCCAAAGTAGATATCACCGCCTGTGATGTCGTCCAGCGTGATGAATTCCTGCTCAATCCGGTCAGCCATTGCGATAAGGTCTTCCGCACGGTCACGTAGAAGCATCCCCTCATCTGTAAGGGATATACTGAAGCTGTGGCGTATGAACAGCTTTTTCCCAAGTTCATCTTCAAGTGATTTTAATGTTTTTGAAAGTGTAGGCTGCGTGACATGAAGGATGTCCGCAGCTTTTGTCATATTCTCTTCTCTTGCGATGGCAAGGAAGTATCTCAGGCTTTTGATCTCCATGGTGTTCCTTTCTGTTTCTGCAGAAAAATGCTTCGCATTTTTTCGTTCTTCGACATTCGCTGAATATATGTATTTATAATTCTGTGCGAATGTGGGCAAGCTCCCAACGCACATTATAAATACAAATGCACTGTTCATTGCTGTATGATATTCCGTTTTGGAATATCATGATATTCATTTTATTCATTAGCGAAGAATTCGTCAAGGGAATAAAATGAGAATACGAGGTATAACGGATGGAAACGAAAGTATTGATAGATAATCTTACAGACAACGGATGCAGCCGGGAAGGAGTTTCCAGGGCGAAGGCTCTTTATGAAGCCGGAGATATGAACGGACTCATAATGCATCTTCGAAAATACCGATGCGACCTGGTGGAGGAAATGCACGACAGTCAGAGAAAAGTTGACAGGATGGACTATCTGATACGGCAGGTACAAAAAGAAGCCGGAAAACAAGTATAGCAAGAGATTGGAGGACGCAAATCATGATCAAAAAGGAAGAACTGGTACTGGTAACTGAATGGGATAAAACATTCCCCCAAAGCAACAAGGTGGAACATAGCAAGGTGACCTTCGTAAATCGTTACGGCATCACTCTTGCAGCGGATATGTATGTTCCCAAAGACAAAGAGGGTAAGCTTCCCGCTATCGCGGTATGTGGTCCATTTGGCGCGGTAAAGGAGCAGTGCAGTGGATTGTATGCGCAGAACATGGCAGAGAGAGGATTTCTTACAATTGCCTTTGATCCTTCTTTTACCGGAGAAAGCGGCGGGAATGTCAGATATATGGCCTCTCCGGATATCAATACAGAGGACTTCATGGCGGCAGTTGATTTTCTTTCGCTGAATGAAAGAGTAGATCCTGACAGGATAGGGATCATAGGCATTTGCGGATGGGGAGGAATGGCAATAAACACTGCTGCGCTCGATACCAGGATAAAAGCTACTGTTGCATCCACTATGTATGATATGACCAGGGTGAATGCAAAGGGTTACTTCGATAGTGAGGACAGTGAAGAAGCGCGCTATGAGAAGAAGAAAGCCATGTGTGCCGAGAGGCTGGAGGATCTGAAGTCGGGTGATTATAAGCTTGGCGGGGGTGTGGTTGATCCGCTTCCGGAAGATGCACCTTTCTTTGTTAAGGACTACTTTGACTACTACAAAACCGACAGAGGATATCATAAGAGAAGCCTAAATTCTAATGGTGGATGGAATGTCATTGGGTGCGAGTCTTTCATAAACCAGCCTATTCTTAAATACAGCAATGAGATCAGAAGCGCAGTGCTTCTTATCCATGGAGAAAAGGCGCATTCATGCTACTTCTCGAGGGATGCTTATGATGATATGACAAAGGACAGCAAGTATGCGGACAACAAGGAACTGATGATCATTCCTGATGCTGTACACACAGATCTGTATGACGGCGGAGACAAGGATTATATCCCATTCGAAAAAATAGAGAGCTTCATGAGTGAGTATCTAAAATAAAGGTGGATGAATGAAAAGAGCAAAGAGCGTTATTTGTGCGGGTCTGATGATGCTTGTGATGTCGGCGTGCGCAGGGAGAACATCAAACGATAGTGCGGTTTCAACGAGTGATCGGGAAGAGATTTCCAAAGAAGCAGAGGAAATGACTTTGACCGCTATGCAGGAGAATGACAGAATGCCGGAACAGGAAGGATCAAAGGAAGAGGCAGTAATTATGAATGAGTTACTCCTTTCGGTGGGAGACAAAAGATTATCTGTTGAATGGGAAGATAACGAGAGTGTGGATGCCCTCAAGGATCTTGCCGGACCCGGAATGAAGATCAATATGGCTATGTATGGCGGATTTGAGCAGGTCGGAAGTATTGGTACATCTCTTCCGAGAAATGACAGTCAGACGACGACAAGTCCGGGTGACATTGTGCTTTACTCAGGAAACCAGATAGTCATATTTTACGGTTCAAATTCCTGGTCATATACGAGGCTGGGAAAGATTACGGGACTGAATGAAAAGGAACTTGAAGATACCTTCGGAAACGGTGACGTTACGATCGGTTTAAGTGTCGGAGCACAAACAGCCACAGAAGCTGCGCAATCTTTTGATCTCGAGGACAGATCAGTCATGCTCAACAGCGGATATAAAATGCCCATCATGGGACTTGGAACGTATTCGCTTGATCATGACACCTGCGTAAATTCCGTGAAGACATTGCTGCAAAACGGAGGCAGACTGATTGACACGGCATATATGTATGGAAATGAAGATGCCGTAGGAGAAGGTGTCAGGCAGGCAATGGAGGAGTATGGTATTCCCCGTGAAGAGATTTTTGTGATCACAAAGATATATCCAAGCCAGTTTAGTGATCCTGAAGCTGCCATAGACATGGCACTTGAAAAACTCGATATCGGATACATCGACATGATGCTTTTGCACCATCCGGGAAACGGAGATGTGGAAGCATACAAAACGATGGAAAGATATGTGGAAAAGGGAAAGATACGGTCTCTTGGTCTGTCGAACTGGTATGTGGAAGAACTGACGGAGTTTCTGCCACAGATTACCATTACTCCGGCTCTTGTTCAAAATGAGATCCATCCGTATTATCAGGAGCAGGAGGTTGTCCCCTTCATTCAGGAGAAAGGTATCGTGGTCCAATGCTGGTACCCGCTGGGAGGAAGAGGACATACATCGGAACTTCTCGCTGATGAGACTATAAAATCTATCGCAGAAGCTCACGGAGTATCATCTGCACAGGTCATTTTGCGATGGGATCTGCAAAGAGGTATCGTGGTAATACCGGGATCAGGAAATTCGGATCATATAAAAGAAAACCTCGATCTGTTCGGGTTTGAACTGACAGAAGATGAAATGAAGCAGATTTCCCTGTTGGATCGGGGCGAAAAGCATGACTGGTATTGATAGGAAATATGTAGCATGTTACATTATATATGTAATGTGTTACATATTTTTTTATCTGATTAGGATAGATTACGATATGAAACTGGAAGATGCAGCGCAGTACATGACTCTTTTCCTGCACAGCCTGTTTGTTGCGCTTTTGTTATGCGTATTGTGTTATATTATTAAGTGGAACAGTGTAAACGTACGAATGAACCCCAAAAAGAAATCATGCGATAAACGAATCCAAAGCAGTACCGGCAGAACAAGGGATTGGATTATCAGGAGTGGAAGGCTGTCGAACGTACCTCAGATGAGTTTATCCTGAAGCAAAGCAGTGAGATGCGTGCGGTAGATGCAGAGGGAAAGGATGTTGCCTGACCGGGCATGAACCGGCATCCCGCCGCTCTGCTGCGAACAACCCGGTAGCCCGGGGTTCCGGCATGCATCACTAAGTTTTTTTGCCAAAGAAAGAGTAGACCGGGAGTGATTGAGGTCAGAATGTGATAAGCCAGGAAGGAAGTCTCAAAATGGACCAGTACAGAGAAAAAATCGAACTTGCAGTTGAAGCGGACAGAAAAGAGATTCTGGCACTTTACCGCGCCCAGATTGGACGGGAATACTGTCCGTGGAATGAGCATTACCCGGGGGATGAAGAGATCACCTATGATCTCTCCAGAGATGCCCTTTATATAATGCGTGAAAAAGGAAGGATCATAGCTGCGATCTCTCTGGAGAAGGACCCACAGGTGGATGAACTTCCCTGTTGGACAAAGGAACTGCAACCGGGAGGAGAACTGGCACGGGTGGCGGTACATCCGGATCATCAGAATCGGGGAATTGCCCGAGAGATGGTCCGATTCGGATTGAACCGTTTGAAGGAGCTGGGTTATCCCAGCTTTCACGGAATTGTAAACCGTCTGAATGAGAAAGCACTTCGCTCTTATGCAGTTTTCGGATTTCAAATGGTAGGAGAATGTGAGATGTATGATCAGTCCTTTTACTGTTTTGAAAAGGATCTTAGAGGACTACGATCTGACTCCGGAATGAGGAAAGACAAATGATTACAAATATAGAAAAAATAGCTGATAGTAGAAATCAGTCTGATGAGAATAAGGGAAGGAAAGAAGAGGAGTATGTCATCAGAAGGGTTGGGAAAGCGGATATTCCGGATTGTGTCCGTGTGATACGGCTCAGTTTCCGTACCGTGGCGGAGGAATTTGGGTTTACCGAGAAAAATGCCCCGGGATTTACTGCATTTGCTACCACTGAAGAAAAGGTGGAATACTGGATGAGTGAGCAGCATCGGCCCATGTACGGATGCTTTCATGATAATCTTCTGGTCGGTTATTATAATCTGCTTCCTGCGGAGAGTGGATATGAACTGGGCAGCCTTTCGGTTCTTCCGGAATACAGGCATGAGGGGATAGGAAGAACTCTCCTTACGGATGCCATGATCCGTGCTGCAGCAGGGGATATTGACAGGATGGAACTGAGTATCGTGGAGGAGAATACCGTCCTTCGGAAATGGTACGAGTCCATGGGCTTCATTCACACAGGGACTAAGAAATATGATTTCTTCCCCTTTACCTGCGGTTACCTGGAACGGAATCTTAATGAATGTCCGATACGCGTTGAGAATCTGATGATCAGCAGAGGTCATATCATATTATGGCTGGAAAAGAAGGGATCGAAAGATACATCCTACCCACGATTTGTTTATATTTCAGGAGAACTGACCATGAACGGAAGGTTCTATGTTGACCTGTTCCGTGAGTGGTATTGGGTCGAAAAGCCCGAGGGTTCGGTGTATTTTCTGAAAGATCTTTCTGTTTTGAGACCGGTTACGGATGAGGAGAAGCTCCAGATCATCATAGCTTCGAAGGAAAGAAATAAAGCAGATCAGGAAAATGTGCAGATGGTCTATGAACCGGTTGCTTCCCCACGGACGGTTCAGGTAATGAAAAAGGTTCCGCGGCTGCAGGAAAAGGAAGAGTTCCCAATATATGACTTCAGCCGGGAGGCCGGATACTTTTACGGAGTTTCCAGAGTTTTCTCAACAAAGGACGAAGAACAGTATCAGACCATTGGGGCCTTCTGGGACGAGATGTCGGCAAAGTACGGGCTCGAAAATCTTCAGGGACTCGGTTATTCATGGACAGAGGATACCATATCCTATGCCATAGGATTGAAGGACGATATGCTTGAGGACTATGATGTGGAGATCTGGCTGCCGAAAAAAGGATGGAAGGCTGTAAAAGGCAGAACAGAAGACCTCGGCCGGATCTATGACAGGATCTACAGGGATGGCAGTCTCACTTATGAGATAGAGACTTTTTCATCCAACGGGGACTGCGAGATCTGCTTCTACAGGATGGGGGATGCATGGATGGACGGTGGTTTCGAAGTGAAAGGGATCCTGTTCGATACCGTGAAATGCTCAGCCTACTACCGCCCAAAGGAACCGGACAAAATAGTTTTGGCATCTAATTTTAGGTATACCCGGGATTCGTCCATAAAATGGTGGGATGAAGCCAGTTACGGTATGTGTACCCATCCCTGTACGAAGGAGGAAACCGCTGATCTGTATCATATTCTACAGGATATACCATTGGACGAATGGCATTTCTCAGGCGCCTTCTCGAAAGTCAGGGTTACGGAAGAGATAAGGCAGAAAGCACTGGAGATCATCCGGAATTACGTACAGCAGTGATCAGGCTCTCAAACTCGATTCAATTTGGCGGTAGTGGAACTTTAGAAATGAGAGTATAATCTGACTATTTGTAAAGTGACGGATATTTCAGTGATTGATACGTCAGCAGGATTCTTCTTTGTTGGTAAAACGGATGAAGAGATTTCTCTGGTGTGCAGGATGGAAGATATTCCGGAAAAGATCGTAGATCGAGAGGATAAAAGATTTATGAATAAGATCGCAAACTTTCTGGTGGAAAGAAGAATCATTTTGCTGGTTTTTTTCCTGCTTCTTGCAGTGGGAAGCATTTTTCTCATTCCAAAGGTCAAGGTCAATACGGATATGTCCTTATACCTTCCGGATGATTCTGAGATGAAACAGGGAAAGGATATCATGGCGGAGCAGATGCCTGATACACTGAATGTTCAGAGTCAGGTCCGCGTTATGTTTGATAACCTTTCGGATGCGGAAAAGAGTGAGATGGTTACCCGCCTCGGCAGTATTCCCGGTGTGGCCTCGGTTACTTACCGGCCTGAAAGCAAGGATTATAACAAGGACAATCATACCCTGTATATTCTGAAGTCGGATGAACCTTATGGATCGGATGGATTCCTCGGTATTGAGGAAAATCTGGATAAGGAATTCTCCGGCTATACCATGATCCATGAAAATGATGATCTCAACAAAAATGCACTGACGGCAGGCATACTGCTGGGCGCTCTGGCAATCCTGCTTTTTGTTCTTCTTGTGATGAGCAATTCCTGGCTTGAACCCATCATTTTCCTTTTCTCCGTTGGAGTTGCGGTTGTGATCAATATGGGCACAAATGCATTCCTGCCCGATGTCTCCAAGAATACCAATTCCATAGCCGCACTGATGCAGCTGGTGCTGTCCATGGACTATGCCATCATTCTGTCAAACCGTTTCCGTCAGGCCGCAAAGAAGACGGAGGATCGGGTAGCGGCCATGAAGGAGGCAATAAGAAATGCCATTCCGGCCATGTGCAGCAGTTCTGTAACCACTGTCGTAGGTCTCCTTGCCCTGTGCTTCATGAGCTTTAAGGTGGGAGCGGATATGGGCATCGTCTTTGCAAAGGGTGTCTTTTTAAGCCTTCTGGGGTGTTTCCTCGTACTTCCGGCTATGCTGCTGATCTTTGATAAGCCGATCCGGGCTACGGCAAAGAAGTCCCTCAATATTCCTACAGGCGCTTTAGCCGGGTTCAGTGTAAAATGCAGATATTTCATTCTGATTGCTTTTGTGGCAATCTTCGTTACCGTGTTTATCCTGAAGGGCGGATCGGGGATCTCTTATGTACTTCCGCTGAGTGATCGAGTTGCGGATGTTTTTCCGAAGGATAATAACATCGTGGTGCTTTACAGCAACACCGATGAGGCGAGTATCCCTGAGATGGCGGAAACCCTTGCTCAGGAGACCGGCGTCCGTTCCGTAAATGCATACAGTACCACTCTGGGAAAGAAGATGAGTGCGGAGGATATGGTAGGCTTTGTATCCGCAATGTTTAGTGTGGGACAGGTGGATTTTCTGGATCCTTCGATCTTCAAAGTGCTGTATTACATACATTATGCGGACCGTTCGGGAGAAAAACTGACACCGCAGGAACTGATCACATTTTTTAAGAAGGCTTCGGAGGAGAATCCGCTGCTTGCCTCCCGGATGAATGATGAAATGAAGGAAAAACTGGACCAGGCTTCAAAGTCCCCTCTGCTTCCGTCTCTCAGGCTTAACCCGGCGGAAATGTACACCATGATTCGGGATCTGACACCGGAACTGAACGAGAATATCCTATCGCTTGCCTATGCTTTTTATTTCAGTCAGACCGCTTATGATGATTCCTGGAAGCTTTCTGTTGACGACCTGATTAAGGATGTGGCTGCATCGGAAGAGATCAATTCCCTTCTGGATGCGAAGACAAAACTGATCCTTAACACGGCAGTGTCCGGCATAGAGAGTGGGAAGGGACAGATGGTCGGTCCTGATTACTCCCTGATGGCGGTAACCACAGAGCTGATCGACGGAAGCGATGAAGCCATGGATTTCACCAGAGCGTTGGATGATTACTGCAAGGAAAAACTTAAGGGTAAATACTACATCATCGGAAGCACGCCCATGGCCTATGAGATGTCCCGTACCTTCGACAGTGAAATGAACCGCGTCACCATCATTACAGCTGTGGCCATTTTTATCGTCGTTCTCATCACCTTCCGGAACTTTATGATTCCGCTTGTCCTGGTAGGACTGATTCAGGCGTCGGTTTACATAACTATGGTTGTTATGCGGGTGGCAGGTGCTTCCATGTATTATGTGGCGCTGCTCATCGTGCAGAGCATCCTGATGGGGGCAACCATAGATTATGCCATTGTCTTCACCAATTTTTACCGGGAGAAGCGTAAGGAGAAGGAGCTTAAGGATGCCATGCGAAGTACATATAAGGCATCCATTCGTACGATCCTCACTTCAGGCCTTGTCATGGCGCTCTGTACCACGTTGCTGGGCTTTGCCTTTAAAGACCCCGGTGTCGGACAGATCTGCCATATTCTGGCTATCGGAACGGCCTCGGCTCTCGTGATGATCTTGTTTATTCTTCCGGGGGTACTGGCCGCCTTAGACCGGCTGGTCGCAGGGAAGAAGAGATGAGTCACTGAAATATGCATAAGGAAGAGACCTCAGTCCACTGACCAAGGTCTCTTTTTTTGTTAATTGCATTCTGACAATTCCTGATAGAATTTCTGCAGTACATAGAAAGCCGGTTTGATATATTTTTTATCTGCCGAAAGAAGACCCTTGGTATTGTAATACTTCTGCAGGACAGAGGTACGTCTCGGACATCGGAAATCATACAGGATCCAGGGAGTCATACCCTTGATGTAAGGAATCTTCCGGATCTGTTCCGTTTGCTTCCTGTATACGTAAGCCTGACAGTCTTCGGTTCCTTTATCCGTCACGGTACCCCGTAAATGTGGCCGGGCATCCGCACCGAATTCCGTGATGATCACCGGCTTTGCGGGATGGCTGTTTTCAAAGAAATCCGGAAGTTTATTCCAGTCAGCGGTGTACCAGCCGATATATTCATTGACGCCGATGATATCAAGGGACTCTTCCAGCCGGTCCTCAATCCGGTTTTTTTCGAAATTCACAAGGCAGGCTGCCGAAACAGGGCGGGTAGTATCCAGACTGTGTGCGTGATTTACCAAACGGCTCATGAACCGGAAACGGTCATCCGTGTCCGGATTTTCATTTCCTACGGACCAGATGATGACGCTGGCCCGATTGTAATCTCTTCTGATCAGTTCGGTCAGCTGATTCTCCGCATCGGCATAGCTCTCCTCCAGATCAAAACGGATATCCCAATATACGGGAACCTCTTCCCAAAGAAGAAGTCCCAGTTCGTCGGCCAGCTGTGCCATCCGTTCGCTATGGGGATAGTGTGCGATCCGCATGAAGTTGCAGTTCAGCTGTTTTGCGATCCGGATATTTTCCATCCGCTCTGCATCCGTAAGCAGCTTTCCACCATGAATGCTTTCCTCGTGGGCACTGATTCCCCGGAGGAAAAGTGGCTTTCCGTTCAGAACGATATCCATGCCCCTGACTTGGATCTCGCGGAAGCCGACTTTGTCCAGAATACAGTCACCGTCGCAGGTCAGGGTCACATCATAGAGCTTCGGATCCTCCGGGGACCATAGTGTCGGAGAAGCGTCGAAGAGTAGTTCTCCATGCCCAAGCTCCACGTTGATGTCCAAAGCAATATCCAGTTCAGGGATCTCCAGCCGTGCCGGTCCGCTGTAGTCCTCCGACATGGTGACGGACGCCCGGAGCTTATGAAATTCACTGCCCGGTTCCAGGGCAATCCGGAAATCCCGGATATGATCCTTCGGTACGCGGAAGATGTCGATATCCCGGTAAACACCGCCATAGTTGTACCAGTCTGTATTCATAGCGGGAATCTGCGTGGCACGCCGTGTATTGTCCACCTGAAGGAGGATACGGTTCTCCTTCTGCAGATAGTCGGTGATATCCAGATAACAGGGGGTGGAACCGCCCAGATGCATTCCCACAAACTTTTTGTTCAGAAAAACACGGCAGAGGTAGTTGGCCGCTCCGATCTTCAGGATAACCCGTTCCTCCGGATCCTCGCAGGAATAGGAGAATTTTCGTGTGAAGATCATGCTTCCTTCATACAGCAGATACATCCGGTCTTTCAGATTCCAGCAGCAGGGCAGTTCCATCAGCTCCCATTCGTCAAAGGAGTAATCCAGAGGAAGGGTATTTCCCTCTTCGTCGTACCGGAGTTCTTCAAACCAGCGCTGTCGGATGCAGGTGTCATATGGGTCTACGGCATAATGCCATTCGCCGTTCAGGGATTCTTTTTTTCGGAAACGGTCATAGATCATGGATGTTGCACCGGAGATCTTTTCATACATATCGAATCTGACAGGTTCCATACGGATACTTCCTTTCTGATCATTTTTGGAAAATGAGGGTGGATGATGCTGACATCATTATACCATTTGCATGCCGGTAAAGAAATCTGAAAAATGCAGAACGGATTTGCCTGTATGTAAAGCAGGTAAAAACGGAAAAACAATTGCTTTTTTTCTTGCTTAACATTTTGTCGTTTTATATAATGAAAATGGAGCGGATGATTATTCGACCGTTACAAAAGGATTTTACAAAAAGGAATGCATGTCAGACTGGAGGTTATTATGAAGATCAATAAGAAAAAGAACGGAACAGAACTTGTTGTTGAGGTTATTGGGAGACTCGATTCTCTGACTTCTCCGGAACTGGAGGATGAACTGGAGAATTCCTGTGAAGGAATTACGAAACTGATCCTTGACCTGGGACAACTTGAGTATATCTCCAGTGCGGGCCTCCGTGTACTGCTCGGAGCTGCTCAGACAATGGATGATCAGGGAGAGATGGTTGTTCGAAATCTGACCCAGCCGGTGAGGGATGTGATCGAACTTGTCGGTTTTGACAGCGCACTGAATATCGAATAGGGGAGAGATGATGAATGGGTGAAGAGAAAAAACAGATTTTCAGACAACAAAGTCTTGATCGCATTGCCTCTCCGGAACAGCTGAACGATTATCTTCGAACGACGAAACCGGGGGCATGGATTTTACTTTCCGTGATCATTCTCGTGCTTGTTGCTTTTTTCTCATGGGCATCTATCGGGCGGCTGGAGACGACGGTTCCGGGTAAGGCTGCGGTTGAAGAAGGCAATGCCCGGATCATAATCCTCAGTGATATGGATGTGAGCGTGGGAATGACGGTTCGCGTAGGTGAGTCGGAGTTTACCATATCATCTGTGGACAGAGATGAGAATGGATATCCCATCGCAAATGCACCGGTTACGATTCCGGCCGGCAACTATGATGTGGAGATCGTAGTCGAAAGTATATCTCCGATCAGTTTTCTTTTTTCATTTTAAGGTGAAATAACAGAGTGATTCTTTAGGAGAGAATATGGAAGGCAGCAGAAAAAAGATCAAGCCCACGATCACCAAGGGAGCAGCGAAGGTGCCGGTTGTGATGCAGCTGGAAGCGCTGGAATGCGGAGCTGCATCCCTTACGATGGTTATGGCCTATTATGATAAATGGATTCCCCTGGAACAGGTGCGTTCGGACTGCGGAGTTTCCCGTGATGGCTCGAATGCGAAAAATATCGCTCTTGCGGCAAGGAGATACGGATTTAAGGTGTCCGCGTTTAAGCGAAGTCCGAAAACGATCCGGGAGAAGGGGCAGTTTCCCTGCATTATTCATTGGAATTTTAATCATTTTGTCGTCCTTAACGGCTTCAAAGGAAAATACGCCTATATCAATGATCCGGCAAGGGGATTTGTCAAGGTCCCCATGGAGGAGTTTGACAAGGCGTTTACCGGAGTTACGATCTATCTGGTACCGGGTGATGACTTTGAGCCTTCGGGAAAAAGAAAAAGCACTATCGTATTTGCCCGGAAGCGGTTGATCGGGGCGGGTGCGGCAGTGGCTTTTGTTATGGCAGCGAGTGTGGTCAGCTATTCCTTCGGTTTAGTCAATCCGGTCATGTCCCGGGTATTCATGGATCGTATCCTGACGGGAACGAACGCAGGATGGTTGAACGGATTTCTACTCATTCTTGCCGGTTTTGCAGCAATCCAGATTCTGGCAGAGTGGGTGCGAACGATTTATTCGCTTAAGATCAACGGGAAGATGGCACTGGTCGGCACTTCGACCTATATGTGGAAGGTCCTCAGAATGCCCATGGAATTCTTCTCACAGCGAATGGCAGGCGACATCCAGCTCAGACAGCAGCAAAATGGTCTTCTTGCCGCGACACTTATCGATACACTTGCACCGCTGGCCATGAACACAATCATGCTGATATTCTATCTCATCATCATGTTGAGGTACAACCTTCTTCTGACGTTAATCGGTGTAGTAACAGTGCTCTTGAATATCGTCCTGTCCCGGGTGATCTCTGAAAAAAGAACGAATCTTACAAGAATACAGATGCGTGATGCCGGTAAGCTTGCAGGTACTACAGTTGCAGGAATTGAGATGATCGAAACCATTAAGGCAAGCGGCGCGGAGAATGGGTTCTTCCGCAAATGGTCAGGATATCAGGCTTCAGTGAATACGCAGGTCGTACGGTTCGCCCGGTTGCAGCAGATCCTCGGTGCGGTACCGCAGCTGCTGGCTACACTTTCTGGCTATGCGGTTCTGATCATCGGTGTATGGCTCTGCATGGACGGGAAATTCTCCCTGGGTGCGGTTATGGCTTTTCAGGGCTTCATGACCTCCTTTATGGTACCTGCGATGACGCTGATCACCGCCGGACAGACCATCCAGGAGATGCGCACTCAGATGGAGCGGATCGATGACGTGATGGAGTACCCATCGGATGTAAATGTCGTGAATGAGTCAGAAACCGAACAGCCTCTTAAAAAGCTCCGCGGAAATGTGGAACTGAAGAATATCACCTTTGGTTATTCAAAGCTGGCGCAGCCGCTCATTAAGGATTTCTCCATGACGCTGACTCCGGGAAGTCGCGTTGCCTTTGTGGGTACCTCAGGCTGCGGAAAATCCACAATCTCCAAGCTGATTTCCGGTTTATATAATCCATGGGAAGGGGAAATCCTCTTCGACGGAAAGCATCGCAATGAGATACCGAGAAGTATCATGACCGGATCCGTAGCGGTGGTTGATCAGGATATCATCCTCTTTGAAGATACCATCGCGAATAATATAAAAATGTGGGATGATTCCATCAAAGATTTTGAGATGATTCTTGCCGCCCGTGACGCACAGCTTCATGAAGACATCATGAGGCGCGACGGCGGTTACGAGTATAAGCTTACCTCCGGTGGCTGCGATCTCTCCGGCGGACAGCGCCAGAGAATGGAGATTGCCCGGGTGCTTGCACAGGATCCGTCCATCATCATTCTTGACGAAGCGACATCGGCGTTGGATGCCAAAACCGAATATGAGGTGGTGAAGGCCATTAAGGAGAGAGGGATCACATGTATCGTTATCGCACACAGACTGTCCACGATTCGTGACTGTGATGAGATCATCGTCCTGGAACGGGGACAGGTAGTTGAGCGCGGAACACATGATGAGCTTATGGCAAATGGCGGTATCTATACCGAGCTCGTGTCGAACGAATAAAGACGGAGGACTGATCATTGGGTTGGTTTGAAAAACAGGTAAAACAGAGAGAAGAACTGGATCAGCAGCTTTTCGAGGATGCCTTCTTTCGTGCAGCTGAGGTCGTGCTGGGGAAAAAAATCGCTTCGGAAATGAGTGATGACCGGATCATCACGAAACAGGCCATCGAGGATATTTTGAAGTACTATCATTACAAGCCGGTGGAGATACCAAAGGCGGTGAAGGAGCATGAGGAGCAGCTGGATTACAGCCTGCGTCCTCACGGGATCATGCGCCGGAATATCGATCTTACCGAAGGCTGGTACAGGGATTCCTATGGTCCGGTCATGGCATATTTCAAGGAGGACGGTACTCCTGTTGCTCTGCTTCCAAGGAAAATGGGCGGGTATTATTATACAGACCGGGCTACGGGGAAAATGATCCGGATCAATGCCAAAACCATGGAGAAGATTCGTACCGAAGCATACTGCTTCTATAAACCTCTCCCCCAAAAGCCGCTTGGAATCCCGGATCTGATCATGTTTATGAAACGCAGCATGTCAGCTTCTGACATAGTATTTGTCGTGCTTGCAACCCTTGCGGGAACCGGGGTCGGCATGCTGATTCCGAAGATCACGAGGGCCCTCACCGGTCCGGTGCTGCAAAGCGGGAAAATGTCGGTTCTCTGGGGTGCAGCCATCAGCATGATATGTATAGCCGTGATTTCAGGGCTTATTACCGCCATTAGCGGTCTGCTTGTTCAGAGGCTCAATACAAAAACCTCCGTGAGTGTAGAGGCCGCGATGATGATGCGTATTCTGACGCTTCCGGCTCCGTTCTTCCGGGAGTACAGCGCGGGAGAACTGACGCAGCGTGCCCAGTCTGTAAAGATGCTGTGTCAGGTAATCATGACTGTGATTTTTACCATGGGACTGTCATCCCTGTTCTCATTGCTTTACATTACACAGATATTCGGTTTTGCGCCTTCATTGGCAGTTCCTTCTATGCTGGCAATACTGGCCAGTATAGTATGCTCACTGGCAGCCACGCTTTTACAGGTCAGGGTGAGCCGGCAGCGGATGAAGTTGCAGGCAAAGCAATCCGGACTTACTTATTCGCTCATTACCGGTGTTCAGAAGATCAAGCTTGCCGGCGCAGAGAAAAGGGTATTCTCCAAATGGCTTCAGTTGTATGCCGACGAAGCGGAAATGACCTATAATCCGCCGATGTTCTTAAAAATCCATGTAGTGATCAATCTGGCGATAACACTTATTTCCACCATAGTCCTCTATGGTATAGCGTCGAAAAACGGTATTGATCCATCCACCTACATTGCCTTCAATACGGCTTACGGATGCATGATGGGGGCATTCTCCATGCTTTCGACCATAGCAATTCAGGTGTCGGATGTAAAGCCCATGCTGGAGATGGCTGAGCCCTTTCTGAAGGCTGAGCCGGAGGCTGCGGACAATAAGGAAATGGTGACTGCCATCTCCGGAGCCATTGAACTGAACAACGTCTTTTTCCGGTATGCGGAGAATATGCCATATGTCGTAAATGATATGTCACTGAAGATCAAGGCCGGTGAATATATCGCCATCGTCGGAAAGACCGGCTGCGGAAAGTCGACGCTGATGCGTCTGCTGCTGGGCTTTGAGAAACCGGAACGCGGTGCAATCTACTATGACAACAAGGATATGAACAGCCTTGATCTCTGCTCCCTGAGGCGGAAGATCGGAGCGGTAACACAGAACGGCGGACTCTTCCAGGGAGATCTTTTTTCCAATATCGTGATATCCGCACCGGAGCTTACACTGAAGGATGCCTGGGAAGCAGCGGAGACCGCAGGGATTGCAGATGATATCCGTGCCATGCCCATGGGCATGCAGACCATGGTTTCCGAAGGGCAGGGCGGTATCTCGGGGGGGCAGAAGCAGCGCCTTATGATCGCCAGAGCTATTGCTCCGAAGCCGAAGCTTCTCATGTTTGACGAGGCGACCTCCGCTTTGGATAACCGGACACAGAAACAGGTCTCCGAGGCCCTTGACCGAATGGGATGTACCAGGATCGTTATCGCACACAGACTTTCCACCATCAAAAATTGTGACCGTATCCTGGTCCTTGATCAGGGGAGGATCATTGAAGACGGAAATTATGAAGAACTGATCCAAAAGGGCGGATTCTTTGCGGAACTTGTGGAACGGCAGAGACTGGATACCGCTGTAAAATAATCAGTCCTGGAAAAGGGTACCGGTGCAGTTTGGTACAGGACAAGTAAAGAAAGTGGGGGATGCAATGACGGAGAAGCTGTTATCTGATGAATATCACCTGAATGATGAAGAGAGGTCTGTCTTTCAGGAATACTCGAAGAATCTTTTTGCGGATGCGAAAGAGATAGAAAATCCGGACCTGCATTTCCTTGATTTTTGGGAAAGAATCCTGCTCTATTCGAATATGGTTGGCGTAGACAAAGCAATCAATGAGAGGGTTTGTGCAAAACGGCCGGTGGACTTTCGGTCGCCTGAGACGTTGAAGTTGGAGATCTATGATTCTCTGGCAGGAAAAATCCCCATCATCTATGTACGTGACACAGAGGATTTCGAACAGCTGGTGACAAATCTCCTTCATCAGGGAATCCGGCCGAAGAACATTTCCACCACAGGAGCATCCTTTGTCTCCTCGAAGAGCACCCGGTTTATCATCCTTTCTGCGAAGCCCTACAGCAATGTTCCTGCCGTGGAACTGGGACTTCCGGATGAGACGGAGTGGGAAGAAAAGTCACTGATCCTGCGACGTGGGCATGAGTGCACCCATTATTATACGAAGCAGACCTACGGGATCACAAATAATAACCTGCATGATGAGATCATGGCGGATTTCATTGGAATGTATGAGGCATTTGGGTTTTATAAGGCAGATTGGTTTCTCAGGTTTATGGGGATTATAAAAGGCAGCGGAGATCGGCTTCAATACTACACCGGAGCTCTTTCGGTGAATGTGCGAAATGCCGTATCGAAGCTGGCGGAGCTATGTGCTTATAAACTGGAAAAATGGTCGCTAACCGACAGTTTTCAGAACATGACCGTTGGTGGTAGGATCAAATATATGTGCAAAGCCGGATTTGACGGCCTTCTGCAGGAAACCTGGGATATTACATGATCCGTATGTCAGTATCCGGTCTTGCATCAGGATGTCGATCAATCGTTGGAATGAAGAAAAGTTGTCCGGAAAAAAATGGTTTGATGAAGAGGCAGATGAGTAGTCCCGGATTACGAAAAATTTTTTAGGAGGGCGAGGAAATGTTTAGAAACCCCGATACTTATCTGCTTTACGAGTATATGGAGAAACTGTCATTTACAGCAAGGATAAAGGTCTGTCTCGATGATACGGTTGACAGGAAGCTGTTGAAGGATGCGGCACAGGAAGCCATCAGCAGATTCCCGTATTTCAGTGTGAAGATCGGTCTGGATGAAGGACAGAACTACATACTGGAGCATAATGATAACCCGATCGCAGTAATCCCTGAAAAGGATATGAGGCTGACTTTGGGCAGTGATGACGTAAATGGACATCTTTTTGCAATTACCTACAGAGATAACTGCATCTGGTTTAATTTTTCTCATGCACCCTGCGGGGGTACGGGAGCCCTTTTCTGGGTTAAAACCACTCTTTATCAGTATATGGTTAAAAAGTACGGAAGCATTGAACCGCCAAAGGATATTAAGCTTCCGGGTACTCCTGTGACGGAAGGGGAGATGTATTACCCGGATGCAGATAAACTGCCGGATGATGAGCCGATCTCGCGATATACGGGAGGCGACACCAATCTGCATCTCGGCAGGACGCTAAAGTATCTGCTGAATCCTTTTGTCAAGGATAATTACTACTATCAGATTGAGATTCCGGCAAAGGATTTTATGGATTACGCGAAGAAGATTGACGGAAGCCCGAATACCATTCTGACGGCATTTATGTTTAAGGTGTCTTCCCGACTGTTTAAGGAGAAGAAGGATACATTTCTTTCGGGCAGGATTGCCGCCGATTACCGGAATGAGATCGGCGCGGATCTTTCCTACCGGGATTTCGTTCGTTTCATTCATGTAAAGTACGAATGGAGTATGAAGGATGAATCGATTCAGAAACTCAATATGCGTGCAAGAGGTCCGGCTATTGCACAGAACCTGCCGGAGCTTGGCGTGGAGAGATTTAAGAAGCTCGAGAAGGTGCATAGAGAGATTGATGAACAACCGAATCTGAAGGCAAAGAAGAAGTATGCTTCCCAAAACAGTACATTTCGAAGTGACCCCCGGGACACATATACCATCAGTTATGTAGGGCAGGTCGACTGGGGCGGAATGGATGCGCATATCAAAGGCGTTTATTCCATCACGGACGGAGATCTTATGCTGGAGGTGAATGTCATTAGGGATGCCTTCTGTATATCTTATCAATTGATCAATAAAGATCCGAAGCCGCTGGAACTTTTCTGTGAGGAACTGAAGAAGGAAGGCGTTCCGTATAGTGTGTCAGAAAGGTTTGCACGGTATTTGCCGAAGATCAAGTTCCCGTCATGAGGAAATCGACGAAAGGATGTGGGATTATTCCGATCATGCGGAAGCGTCCCTCTTCGTAGAAGCACATTGAAAGGAAACCTATGATTAAGGTTCTAAGGAGTAAAGGTTGGACGTTGGCTGCGATCGGGGTTACGCTGGTCATGTTGATCAGCGGAATCCTGATCGCTCTCAGGTTTTACGTCAAGACGGATCTGTATGATACCCCGGTATCCCTGCTGGAAGGTAAGTACTCCGTTGATGGCGGAGAGTGGAAGGAACTTAAGGCTGATCAGACCATCACGGATCATTTCCATAAGATTGAAATCCGGGGGAAGCTGACGAAGAATGTGCTTAAACTCTATGATGAGATCAATCTTATCACAAAGGACGTCTGGTTTGAACTGAGCACGGCCGGCGGGGAGACGCTGTCAGCTTATACCTTTGAATCCATGAAGACGGGATATGAACATCTGGTTGTCGGCCGCCCTTATGCGCTGGAGCTTCCGGACACCCCGGGTTACAGGATCTCGACGATCAGGTCACTACAGCTTGTCAATCTATATGGGATCGATCCGGATACCGAACTGGTGCTTACCGTGGAGTATCCGTACAGCTCAAGTTGGAAGAGCTTCAATTACTGCTTTCAGGTGACCTACAATTATACTGACGGTCTGTACATGCGTTTCTATTATGAAGCACTGCCTGTTGTTCTCCTTTTTGTCCTGGTATGCTTCTTTGGGCTTTTCTTCTTCCCCATAGCCGGACGGATCCTGGGAAAGATGGATTACCGGTATCTGACCTTCGGCGCCGTATGCTTCTTCTGGGGCACCTACATGATCGTGCAGAGCCTGTCCGGTTATCTTAACATATGGATCATGGATCCTACGCTTTGCATGATGCTGGATCATCTGACGGAATTCGGATTCATCTCTTCCCTGTTGTTTTATTTTAAGACCAATATGCGGCGAAGCATTTCCCGTTGTATTGCAAACCTTACAGGTACCGTATATCTGGGAGTGGCTATCACCCTTCTTATCCTGCAATTGACCGCGACGGCGGATCTTACGGCAACAAGCGGTCTGATGAATATCATTACCACGGCATTCATTCTTCTGATGATCGTTCTTCTTGTTACAGAGGTGAAGGGAAATCGTGACACACTGTATTTCCTGCTGTCCTGTGTTCCGCTGATCCTTACCCTGGGCATAGACTTCCTGGACCGGTTTATCTCCATCCCGGGAGCACATTTCTTCCGGTATGGCATGGCGATCACCATGCTGGTTCAGATCATAGCGCTCTGCTACGATCTCAGGCAGCAGTATCTGGAGCGGCTGCGTTACGAGAAGATGCAGAAGGAACTCTATGAGGCAAATGTGGCAGTGATGGTGAGTCAGATCCAGCCGCATTTTATGTACAATGCACTGACCTCCATAGCTATGATGTGCAAGCTTGATCCGGATAAGGCGCAGGAAGCCACGGTTACCTTCGCCAAGTATCTTCGCGGAAATATGGACTCCCTCAAACAGAAGGAACCCGTTCCCTTCGAGCAGGAACTGGAACATTTAAAGAAATACCTTTATATTGAGCAGCTCCGGTTTGGTAAAAAGCTGAACGTGGAGTATGATATCCGGGTGACGGATTTCCGTCTTCCGCAGCTTTCCGTACAACCGCTGGTAGAAAATGCTGTAAAACACGGTGTGGGAATGAAAAAGAAGGGTGGTACGGTGACCATCGCCACACGGGAAACGGATGAGGCCTACGAGGTGGTTATTACAGATGACGGTGTGGGATTTGATGTAGAGGCTACGCGTGGGAATCAGGAGACGGACGGACGTTCCCACGTGGGAATGGATAATACGAAACGGCGGATCAAGGAAATGTGCGGCGGTGAGGTTGTGATCGAGAGTACGATCGATGTAGGGACAACCGCCCGGCTGATCCTTCCGAAGGATAACCAGCCGTCATTGTCATCCTGAGCGAAGCGAAGGATCTAATAAAACAGAGGAGAGAGTGTCATATGCGTATACTATGTCTCGATGATGAAGAACTGGCCCTCCGGATGCTGGAAATCTGTGTACGGGAGGTTAAGCCGGATGCGGAAGTGGAAGGCTTCGACGATCAGGATGAGCTGCTGGAGTCGGCAGAAAAAAACGGCTGCGATGTAGCATTTCTGGATATCCATATGCGCGGAATGACCGGTGTGGAGGTGGCAAAACGCCTTAAGGAGATCAATCCGAAGATGAATATCATCTTCGTCACCGGGTTCTCCGAGTATAAGGGAGATGCCATGGATCTGAAGGCCTCCGGATATATCATGAAACCGGTAACAAAGGAAGAGGTTGCCGAGGAACTGGATAATCTCCGCTTCCCCATCGTTCCGAAGAAGAATGTAAAGCTGCGTGTCCAGTGCTTTGGTAATTTTGATGTTTTCC
The DNA here is from genome assembly GCA_017541035.1 of Eubacterium sp. Taxonomy (GTDB): domain Bacteria; phylum Bacillota; class Clostridia; order Lachnospirales; family Lachnospiraceae; genus Eubacterium_Q. The sequence goes on from JAFXZW010000073.1 coordinate 21,199, forward strand.
TGCCAAATGGAGAGCATGTCCGTTTTGAACGGTCCAAGGCAAAGGAGGTTTTTGCTTATCTGGTGCATCGCCACGGAAGCTCCTGTACACTGCGGGAGATTTTCGCCGTGATCTTTGAGGACGAACCATATGAAAAGAAACTTCAGAATCTGCTGCAGACCTATATTTACGCGATGATCAAGAGCCTGAAGGAGATCGGCGCTGAGGATGTGATTGTCAGAAGCTACAACGCCCTTGCGGTGAATACAGACCTTCTCGATTGCGATTATTACCGTTTTAAGGAACTGGATCCGGGCGCAGTCAACGCCTATGAATCCGAGTACATGAATCAATATGAATGGGCAGATTTTCTTTTTAACGACTATTAGAATCCATAAGATGGGGTAAGAGCGGAGAGGGGGATTCGATGAAGAAAAAAATCAAAATGGGAGTTCTGATCCTCGCCATGATGGTTTTATTCTCTGCATGCGGAGCAAAAGAGGAACCAAAAAGCAACGGGGAAAGCACACAGATCAGCAACTCCGATACTTCCGGAACGGAACCCGACAGTATATCGGGAAGCAGTACTGCGGATGATACGGATACGACCGCCCATGACAGGCTGATGTCAAAATGCAGGACATATCTTGAACGGGCGAACGACCTGGATGATGTGGGAAATGTTCTTACTGCCGAATATCTGCGTGGCTATGTACAGGCAGATATATCGTCACTCCGGATGTGCATTGATACCATTCTGTGGCTGATGGGCGAAGGAGAATCCCTTTCCGATGTGATCGGAGCAGCACCCTATCCTTCGTGGGAAAAAATCATCGGAGCTGGTTTGAGTAATGATGCGCCGTTCTACTTCCAGGGCCTTCTCTATGAAATACAGGGAAAGAAAGAAGAGGCGGAGGAAAGTTATCAGAAGGCAGCCATGAATCCCGGACATGAGGAGAGAGATTTTTATTACCTTCGACACATGTCGGTAGAGGAATTGCATCAGCTCAGAGAAAAGGTTCTGGAGATGGAGTATGACATTGCGGAGCAGTACACGCCGAGAACGGCCCTCCTGAAAGAACAGACCGGAGCGGAGTTTGCGCCGGCATTTCATCTGGCAATGATGAAGGAGTATGAGGAGAGTCCGACGGATATGTATCAGTGTGCGGTGAACGCCCTGCTCACAAATCCTACGGATCCATCCCTGTACACGATTGCGGCGACGGCTGCAATCAACGCCAATAAACCGGAGATGGCCTGCGAACTGATCAATGACGGACTTTTTCTCTTCCCTGATGACGCGGAGCTGAATTATTATGCAGCGCTGCTTTCGGTATCGGACGATGAGACAAAGGCGTTTCTGGAAAAGGCAAAGGAAAAGGCAGATGAGGAATTGAAGACGAAGATACAGGCTCTTTCAGAGCAGATCGGAGAATAGGATGAAGAGATTACGTAAAACCATACTTCTTGCCGTTCTTACTCTTGTCTTGTGTTTTGGGGCGGGAAGTCCCGTCCATGCGGAAACAATACGGATCGACGGGTATCTGCTCCCGGAGATTCCAAAGCCCCGCGGAAGTGCCACATATGATGCCGAGCTTCAGGTTGAAACACAAAACGGCAAAATTGCTCTGAAAGGAACCTGCAGCTCGGAAGGTGAGCTTACGGATCAGGAGCGTGCCCAGGCAGTGTGGGATGCTCTGTACGCCGTTCCGGAATATGATAAAGTATCCGATGCCGCAGAGGAACAGAAATATGTTTCAGACCTTACGAAAAAATTAAAAACGGATCTTGAGGACCCTGGCCGCATTCTGAACAATTTCTTTAAATGTGCCGGAATCGACAAGGTTACAGATCTTTTGCAGGGGAAGATTCCGCAGTATTCCTGGGATGATATTGTCAAAATGTTTATCGCTGCCGCGCAGGATAAGACTGCTGTGGAAGTATTCAGTCCTGTTCCTCTCGGCGTAGGTGATGCGGTGAGCGGCGCGATCATCGGGACGGCAAAAGTCTCCTGGGCAGAGTACAAAAATGATCAAAAGAGATGGAAGAATATAGTGGATCTGGCGAATGCAAAAGCAAGACTCAGGGAGTATGACATGGCCGTAAAGGTTAATCTTTTGAAGCTTGCAGAAAAAAAGATGGAGTGGACGATCCGGATTCAGGATGAGTATTCTCAGGAGATCCTTTATGATCAGATGCTTAATGTAGAGGCTCCCATGATCCACTCTGCAGATATTCTTCTGAAAAAGTCTGGGGATATGTCAACTCCGTACGGAACCTATACCGGGACGATCAGGTATAAAGGGGAAATGGATCTGAAGAGATATGACAACAGACTCCCTTACTATTATTCCGTATTTTGGGACGGTTTTTCCGGCGACATTTCATATCTGGGTCATTATACCGGAACAGGAGTGAAGATCAACCGGCCTTCTGAAAATGTTCTCATTCTGGAACGGACGAATTTCAAGTACAGCATGATGGAGGGAGATAGTTTCGGCGGGATATTTGAAAATCCGATAGATACCTCGAAAATGGAAGTAAAGGATTTCCATGTGCTTCATGATTATGTTGTTACCCTGCAAAGAAAGGAACCATCCGCCACCAGAACGGTTACGTATACGAATATCCTGGATTCGAAAGCCGCAAAGGATCATAAGTCCTGGCTGGTCCACTATGTTACAAATTCGGGTGAAACCTATGATACGAAAGATCAGGCCAATAATGACTATCCGGAGACGGATCCTCGTAAGTATCTGAAGCTGACGCTGATCATCAGAAAATTTTAACGGAGGAAGGGAAATGAAAAAGAGATACTATGCATCGGCGTTGGTCGTTCTGGCACTTACGATGTCTGCATGTGGGAGCAGCTCCGGAAGCACCTCAGGGGCAGGAGTCGGGAGCGAAGCGTCAACGGTTTCCGCATCCGAAAAGGATGAACCGTTAACAAGGAAAGATACTTCAGAAGGGAAAAATGATACGCCCCTTACCCGGGAAGATGCTACGGAGAAAAAGACGGAAGCGGCTTCCGAACCGGACGAGGCTGCAAGGGGCATCAGTATTGAAGAGGCGTTATCCAGTAATACAATCTGGGCCAATCAGGATGAGGAGATAAAACAGGAACTGATGGCGGAGGCAAAAAAACAGGGTGGAGAGATTTCCTTCGGTTCAGACGGAACGACGAAAATAGTAGATAAGGACGGAACAGTCTCCATTCAAAATGCCGATGGGTCATGGAACTTCCGGAATCAGGACGGATCCGCATCGCAATTTGGCGGAGACTGGCCGGAAAATGATTTTACAAAGCTTGTGCCCAAACCGTCATTCCGGTTGATGGCTTCGGATACATCGGATACCGAATTCAATGTGCTGTTCTCCGATGCAGATATCGGTGCCATCCGGGAATACGCATTGAAGGTAAAGGACAGCGGCTTTGATAAGAACGAAACGGTGACTGATCAGGATCTGCAGGGAACTGCATTTTACTCGTATGAAGCTTCGAATGGAAAAGGCTACCGGATCAATGTGTTCAGCTCTGCGAATGCGAGCGGAATGACGATCTCGAAAGAGTAGGGTCTCATGCGAGCGGAATGACGATCTCGAAAGAGCAGGGTCATGCAAGCGGTATGACGATCTCGAAAGAGCAGGGTTATGGCTTCGAAACCTGCTTGCTGAGCTCACTTGCTTTGTAGAAAGCGGATTTATCCGCATACATTTTTTCGTCTGATTCCCTAAGCATATTATCAATGGCATCCGTCCCATTCGGATAGTAGCTGTATCCGATGGCGCAGTGGTATTCGGTTTTTGATAGATTGTTCCGGATACGTTCAATGAGCTGAAGGACATCCTCTTCTGTTGCACGATTGCAGATGATTACGAATTCGTCTCCGCCGATCCGGTAAGCAGACTGTTTCGATGTGACAGCCTGGAGGAAACAAAACGCAATCGTCGTCAGCGCCTTATCACCGGCAGCATGTCCCTGCGTATCATTGATTAACTTGAGACCGTTCATATCGATGGATACCAGTGCGGTTATACTCCTTGCATCATTTTCCACCGAGGCGTAAAATGCCTGACGGTTGAGAAGGCCGGTAAGAGAATCCTTCTCCGTTAATTGCAGGATAGAAAAAACATAATGGACAAAAACCGCTATGACAATGGTTACGCAGAACAGCTTTGAAAAATCCTTGCCAAGTACAAAAGGAAGGATCAGTCCGCATATGAATGCGAAACACAGGAACAGGATCGGAAAGATCTCCGAATAACGTTTATTGCTTCGCTTGATTAAAATGTAAACAAGAAATACAGAGTAGGCACCTACGAGAATGTAAGGCAGATAACCAAGCGGACCCCTGTTCAGCTGACCGTCTTTATCGAGGCTGAAAACAACCCCGTTAAAGAGCGATATGATATTGATTACGGTTAGAACCATGGCGGGAATAAAAACGAACCAGCGAATATTGATTGCCATCGTATAAATGATGAACGCAATAATGAAGGGTGTGGCGCTGTATCGGATGCACATCAACACAAGCCGGACATCCGGTGACGCCAACTGCGCTTCCAGATAAAACTCGAAAAAAACAATGACAGACAGGACAAAAAGCCCGGCGATCAGGGCATACATACACGTCTTGGTCTTCCTGTTCAGAAAAGCCGTGGTTCTGAGCAGGATGATAAAGGCCAGCAGGATCAGCATCAACGCCCAATTCTGCAGTAAAAATTCTTTGATCATTTCAATATCCTTCTAACGAATCAAAACCGGCTCTTAAAGCAAGAGCCGGAGAAAGTGCTCATATGAAGTAAGTATATCATAACCCCGGGGGATAATCAAATCTCTCAGAAAAACCCGCCTGGCGGGTTTTTCTTTTACAGATGAACGGATGTACATACCCGGTGATCCCTGATGGATAATCGAAAAATGGCCATAAATCCGGGATATCAAGTTCACAGGCAGTTCATGCTATGATATAATGACTACACCGTTTGCTTTTGCAGGTCAGTTAAGATCTCATGCAGATATTCATCAGTGTGGGATTTCCCCTGCATAGCGAGAAAGAAAATGGATGATTCAAGGGTGAAGGGAGATGCTGAAATGGCAGAAACAATGAAGGATTATGAGGAAATGCTGGAGCAGTCATACAGCTTTATGGGGGATGGCGTCCATGATACGGATACGCTTCTGGCATGGAAAAAAGCCGAGGAGCTGAAGGATTCACAGGAGAATATTACGGTTACCGTCAATGGGGTAGTAAAGGGAGGAGTCGTAGCTGATTTTGAAGGCATAAGAGCATTTATTCCCATTTCAAAGCTTTCCCTTGAAAGAATTGACAGCTGTGATTCTTTTCTGGAAAAAGAGATTGAAGTCAGGGTTTTTGAGGCGGATATGGAGAGGGATAAATTGATACTGTCCGCCCGGGAGATCCTGAAGGAGAAACAGGAGATCAGCAGAAAGAAAAAGCTATCCGATGTGAAGGAGGGACAGGTGTTCCATGGGGTGGTTGCCACCATCAAGGATTACGGGGCATTTATCGATCTGGGCGACGGCATGTCCGGACTGGTTCACATCTCGCAGATCTCACATAAAAGGATCAAACATCCGGGCGTAGTCCTGAAAGAGGGACAGGAGGTGGATGTTAAGGTCATCGGGATCAAGGATGGAAAGATATCCCTTTCCATAAAGGCACTTCTGGAAGATCCTGACGAACAGACCTTTGAAGAAGAAGAAATCGCGCTCCCCGAAGTAGGTGAAATAGGAACCTCACTGGGAGATCTCCTGGCCGGACTGAAGCTTGACATAGATTAAAATGCATCGGCAAAACTTCTTTGTGAAATACAGCTTTTCGGAGAGAAGGAGGCTTGCTGAGGCGGCAGGCAAAAAAAGACTCGTCACGTAATGTGACGAGTCTTTTTTCGCACCATCAGATTCGATTATTTTTCGATCAGAACATTGTCATAGTAATCACTGCTTTGCTCCAGCTGCTTTTTGTACTCCTGTACACCAAGCTCTTCGCTAAGCGTTTTTGTTGATGAGAAGAGGTCTGTTCCCAGTCCGAGTCTGTCACCCTTGATGGTTACCCCTATTGCGGACAGCGTCGTCGGGAACATATCAAGAGATGAAAAGAGGCGGTTCTTTGTATTGACCGGCTTTCTGGCAGGATTGATGAAGCAGTTGTAGGTGGTTCTTATGTAGTCATCATCAATATCCACCATGGCAGTTTTTTTATTACCGAGATGGTCACCCACAAGAATGACCGTAGTATTGTCATAATAGGGCTGCTGACGGATCCATTCGATGAATTCAGCCGTCTGATTCGCTGTGCAGTTAATGGCGGCCAGATACTCATTGCCGATGCTTTCATCACATTTTACGCAGCGATGACCGCATTCATAGGAATGGGTATCCATGGTATACATGGTGACAAAAAACGGTTTATCCTCCTTTGAGGCATCGGTGATCAGCTCTTTTGTGATCTCAAAAAGCTTTCGGTCTTCAATTCCCCATTTCCAGATATAATCTCCGTCCTCCGAAGCATAGCCGAGCTCGGTCAGGTTGATCCGGTCGTATAACTTACTGTCCTCATATCTTCCGACATACTCGTCATACATCGAGAACTCACCCTTCGAACCCTCTATATAGATCTGATTGTATCCATTGTCATGAAGAATGTCTTCCAGCCTGATCATAGACGGATATTCCACAACCCCGTTCTGAGGGAGGATCTGTGTGTTCAGCGATATTCCTGAGGTCTGTGCAACCGTTGAACCCTGGGTAAAGGTGATGGAGGGTACGAAGACGGATGCGCCTCCCACAAGCCCGGTATTGGAAAAGTGCACGCAATCCTTTTCCTTTGTCAGCTCTGTCAGCGGGGAGATATAGTTCTTATCCTGAGAACCTCCTTCCTCACGAGAGGCGTAGGAGCTTTCAAAGGATTCCAGATAGATGAATACAAGATTGCGCTTTTTTGCCGGAAAGGTAATGACACTTTCATCGGGCTTGACATAATAGTCTTCATAGATGGAAGACTTGGTGCTTTTCATACTGATATAATGCAGAAAGTTCGTCTGCAGGGAGAAAAATGCAATACACCCGACTACCACCAGAACAGTGAAGACTATATGAAGAGCTCTTTTTTTCCGGGAGAGAAAAAGGGTATATTCACCGGCCGGATTTGTATCGGCAACGACTACCTTATTGCTCCGGAAGCTTTTGACCAGATTGAAAAAGATATACCCGGCGATCACCAGAAAGATCATGGTGTATTCAACGCCGGCAATCACATCTTCTACGGCAAGGCCTCCTTTTGCAAAACGGACGGTGAAGAGGATTCCCTCGAATTCCATGTTTGAGTATACGTTATACAGGAATAACGTAACGGCAAAAAGAAATACTGCGGGAGCGATGAAGAGCATGCTGATAACGATCCCAACCCATTTCTTTTTTCCTTCTCTTTTATCCGAGCTGATGATCTTCTGCGGGGTAAACATGACGGTAAGATCGCGCAGGATGCCTGTTGTACGATCCTCCTTTGAAAGGATCTTCGTGGCCGCATATTCCACTAACCGAAGGAGCAGATAGAGTATGATCATCCCCAGCCACCAAAGGGCAGCCCACTTGGGAAGGAAGCTGCCGGGGAAATGTTCCGAGTAGTAGATCGCCTTATCATGAGCAAAAAAGACAGGAATCCACAACAGCAGAATGGCAGGGGCGAAGATGATGTAGAGACATTTTAAAAACCAGAAGACAGAACGCGCAGGCCATTCCATAAGCAGATAGAACAGAAGAGCGGATACGAGGGGGAAGAAAATGAGCAGGATCCAGTTACCGGCGGTAAGTCTGGCAAGGTCTAAGGGGGCTTTGATTACCCCCAGACCGGCAATAAGCAAAGCCCCCAGTATAGCAAGAATGATGTGTTTTCCGGATGTTGATCTGATCCTTTTCAGATCGTTTTTTATAACAGTGATTACTTTCATTTTATTCTTCGATTTCTGTGACAAAGCCCTTCAGCTGTTCCATGTGTTCGGGCGCAGTGTTATAGGAAAGAGGTATGTGATACTCGGTCTCATAGATCTCCTTCCATGCTTCATAATTCTTTTTCATCATGCTTTCCGCCTGCTGACGGAGGGACAGGTCCTTCTCCGGGAAGATCGGAGGAGATACGTGAATGGTGTATTCCTGAACATAGAAGCCGTCCTCACCCATCACATCCGAATCCTTCATGGTGATAAAGCAGGGCAGTACGGGTGCAGCGGCTCTTGCGGCACACTGGAAGGCCCCTCTCTTTAACGGCTTGGGTTTGCGGTAGTTCCACCACATGCTCTGCTCCGGGTAGAAGAGGACATAATCGCCGTTTGTGATCAGTTCGGTGACACCTTTATAGAATTTCTTCATGGTGACCGGATTCGAGGAAAGCGGTAATGTATTGCAATGGCGCATTAAGAAACCGTAGAATCCGGGGAAGGAAGTGTAGTTTCCTTCCCGGATCACGCGCCAGAAGCTTCTGTCCGGCTGTTCGGCAGCCTCATACGCCAGCTGGATGGCAAAGCTGTCAAAGGCGTTGAAATGGTTACAGGTGATCACGGCACCGCATTCCAGGGACTTGAAATTTTCGATTCCCTTAAATTCTTTTACAATGAATTTTTTCTCTTCCACGAGCTGGTCGATGAATTTGTGCGCCATTTTGAAGGCCATTTTTGTTTTGAGCTTTTCGGCCTTGGTTTTACGGACATATTCGATCTCATCAGGCATGAGCATTCTTCCCGGCGGGTCATTTTCAACGTCCTCGTCAAAGCGTCCCTCACGTTCATACTGCTCGATCTTGTTCAGAATATTGACACGGTCCTGATCCCGCTTATCCTGATTGATACGATTCATAAAATTGTCCTCTCTGTGTATTTCCGTTACGGCAAGTTTTATGAGATTCTCCGATGACTGCGCATCTCTGGCTTTTTCGGCACTGCTGTAGGAACGCTGCATGGCAAGAAGTTCTTCGTAGAATACCGTTTCTTTGGCGTATTTCCAAAAATACTCGCCGCATATACAGTACTCATAATGCCAAGGCTTGTTAACCATGATGTAGTGTATCATTTTTGCCTGATCGAGGGGATAGGGAATCTCTCCAAAGGTTTCGGTATTCCATCTCTGATCCAGCCAATAGACATGATCCTTACAGATCAGGTTCAGATAATCTTCATCCTGTGTTACCACAAAGTTGTAGTAATGCAGGTAGTCGATAAACTTATCCAGAACGAAATGCAGCCGGAACTGTTCGCAGTTGATCAGCATCATGCCGGCATTGAAAAAGTTGTAGCGTGATACGCCGACAACCTTCTCCACATAGGTCCCGAACTCCTTGGTCTGTACCATAACCTGCTCATGGCAGGCACCGAGATAAGCATCCCGGATATCGGTAAGGTAAAGCTGACTGACATCTCCGAGGATAACCGTATCGCTGTCAAGGTAAAGAGCTTTGCTGTACTGTGGAAACATTTCCGCAATGAATAGCCGATAATAGGTGGTTTTCGAATAGTAGTCCCGAAGCGGAAGCTTGTCCGAGATCGATTGAAGGTAGTCGGAAACATCCACAAAGCGAATCTCAAAATTATCGTCAGCAAGATTGTACACGATCTCCTTCATCGGGTCGGAGATATCGGTGTAAAGGATATGCAGGATATACCTGTATTTCCGAGAGGCATTCCGGATCAGGGAATGCATGGAAACAACGGTGAATTTTACAAAATTATCGTCGCAGGCATAAAATATGGGGATAATAGGTTCCTTCATGATTACTCCTTATGGGGTAGAATTCGTTATTTTCAGGTATTCGTCATAAATATCATCAAACTGCCGGTATCTGAAAACGGAGTGGACCTTTTCGATATGCCACTGCTTGATATTATCCGTATGAGGATACGGAAGCCAGAACAGTCGTTTTGAAAAATGCCGCACAACCGTGTGCTTATGCAGGAACTTCTGGTCGTTGAACCTTTGGGGAAGAACCTTACGTGTGGTGGTGGAGCGGATCAGAGCGCTTTGATCGGCAAAGGTCAGTTTTTTCTTCTTGATCCACCATCTGGCCTTCTTGAAGAGTCCTGTCGCCCGGGAAAGCTTCATATTGAATAGCAGTACACCTGCGTTGATATAATTAGGGTACAGCAGGTATTTTCCGTAGTGATCCCGTGCGGCTGCATATTCATAATCCGTAAGATCCGTGTCCCAGAGCAGACGGATATCCCGGTTGAACATGATATCCGCATCGAGGTACAGAAGCTTGTCCGGGATTCCCTTAACCACATCGGCAAAGAGTCGGATGAGAGTATAGGGAGAGCAGTATGCCCCCTCATTGGGACAACCGGAGAAAGCCTTCATATAATATTTGCTGACATCATAAAGCTTTACGGAGTTTTCTTCATTGTATCGCTTTACTGCCGATTCCAGTGTGCGGATATGATCATCGGATATACAGGTGTATTTCTCGTCCAGGTGGGAAACGTCCATGGTGAAAATATGGAAGCAGAACGGCTCCCTGGTTTCCGTGCGCATCAGAATGGACAACGCACAGGTTAGCACTCCGTCAAATACTCCGTCATTTCCGCAGAACAGAATGTCGATCATCAGTTTTTCTCCTGTTTAATATATCTGATCTGTACATGGTCGGACCGCTCCGCCCGTCGGCACATACAGTTATATACCTTGTCGCGAAGCTCTTTCCTGCGGACTTTTACAGGTTTACCCATGTCGGGGTAGAAGGGACCGTCGATATAGGTCACGATTCTCGGATGGGCAAAGAATCTACGCTTATGATAGGTGTTGGTAAAGCAATATACCGGAGTTCCCTGCTTTGCCGGATAGGCAAAGGAAGTGTCCGGGAAGTTGCGGATCTTCGTATAGTATGGCCAGATGTGCGCTTCGGGATAAATGACAACGCAGTGTCCTTCGTCAATGCGCGTTTCAATAGCCGAAAGAAAGTTCTTGTATGCTGCCATGCCTTCGGGAATCGGCAGGGCACCCAGCGAGGGCGTAACCTTCCCCAGCACCGGCATGGAGACATTATTCGGATGAACGACTATGTAGGCGGTTTTGGAGAAGACGGCCATGTTCGGTATGAAAGCGTCTCCGATATCCTGTGTGTGATTTCCGTAGAAATAATACCCGTCATTCCTGTGCTTTTTCAGCTTCCGTCGTCCACGGATTCTGTGCCCGAATACGAGCCTGGTATATGCGAAGGCAATGGGCGTTGTGATCACACGGTACCAGAAAAAATGGGTAAACCGCTTGAAACGGGTTGTGTAGATATATACATAGTTCTCATCGATCTTCCGCGGAGTGATTTCCGCTATGGAGAATTCATCATTCAGTTCGTCGGAATAATAGATTACTTTGCGCTTGTCCATCTTTTCACCCGTTGGATTTTTCCATATCTTCGAGATTATAACACAAAAAATGTTAATTGTCCTTAATCTTCTGTAATTCTTTTTCATATGTTAATATTTTATTGCCTCATTTTCGCTTTTTTCCTGTAAAATAAAGGGAAAAGAGGAGGAATAGCCGGCAAAAAAAATTATTCTTTTCTATGACAAAATGTTGTGGTATAATAACACCATCTTTTTTGAAGGAGGGTTTTTTATGAATCGTAACATAGGGTTATGTATCGTTTACTCCATCATTACGCTTGGCATCTATTCGTTCTACTGGATGTATAAGCTGAATGAGGAGACGGCTGCGGAGGCAGGACGGGAGCCGACTGTTTCCGGCGGTTTGCTGATTCTTCTCACAATCGTTACCTGCGGTATTTACTTCCTCTACTGGTGCTACAAGCAGGGCGAGTATATGACTGATATCTACACAAAGCATGGACAGCAGGCGAATAACCCTGGAACGCTGTATCTGATCCTCGGACTCTTTACTTTTATTATCGCACTTGTACTTATCCAGAATGATCTGAACAAGTTTGTTCCGGCACAGTAACAGACAGGAGGGGAATGATTCCCCTCCTGTTCAGTTTTCGCACCTGGGGACAAGCACGATGTCAGCTCGACGCCCTTATCGCGCAATCAAAAACGGCGGATGTTCCCATCCGCTGTTTTTGATTGCGCGATAGCAATACAACCTGATGATACCGATAATCTCCTTGACTCAAAATAATACTTAAGATATACTATTTCCGTTATTTTTTGCTTTCGGAGGAAAAAAATGAAAGTGACTGAAAGGCTGCTAGCAGCGACGAAGGAGATCTGGGATGCCTACAACGAGCACCCCTTTGTTCTGGGACTTCAGAACGGAACGCTGGATCGTGAGAAATTTCGCTTTTATATCATTCAGGATTCCGTCTATCTGATCGATTTTGCAAAGGTATTCGCCATTGGCGTGGCAAAGGCGAAAAGTCTGGAAACGGCCAACCTTTTTGCATCATATATCCCTGTTATGAATGGGGAATTAAATGTACATGAGGGATATCTGGCCAGGCTGGGCGTGACCGAGGAGGAAATGAAGGCGGCGAGACCTTCACTGGATAATCTTTCTTATACATCCTACATGCTGCGCGTAGCCTATGAAGAGGGCGAGGCAGAGGTGCTGGTTTCGATCCTTTCCTGTGCCCTCAGCTATGAGCTGATCGGAAAGCGTATTGTGGAGAATCGACCGGAAGCGTTGGAGGATCCTTTCTACGGTGATTGGGTGAAAGGGTATTATTCCGAGGAGTATGCTGCGGCAAATCGGGAATTAACGGAAACACTGGAGAAGCTGACAAAGGATTACAGCGAAGAGCAGATTGCACATCTGATCGACATTTTCATCGCATGCTCACGGTATGAGATGGATTTCTGGGAGATGTCCTGGAATATGAAAATGTAAGATCGCAGGTTCACGGCAAGCTGCCTGAGTTTTGAAATGGACAAACAATTAATCAGGGAGACGAATAATGGGAGTATATGAGGAATTACAGGAGCGAGGTCTGATCGCGCAGACAACAGATGAAAGTGAGATCCGGGAGCTGGTTAACAGCGGAAAGGCAGTATTCTATATCGGCTTTGATCCGACAGCGGATTCTCTTCACGTGGGACATTTTATGGCCCTCTGCCTGATGAAGCGTCTTCAGCTGGCGGGAAACCGTCCTATCGCACTGGTAGGCGGCGGAACGGGAATGATCGGTGATCCTACCGGAAGGACAGATATGCGTCTTATGATGACGAAGGAAACCATTGAGCATAATTGCGAATGTTTCAAGAAGCAGATGAGCCGCTTTATCGATTTCGGTGAAGGAAAAGCCATGATGGTGAACAACGCAGACTGGCTTCTGGATCTTAATTATATTGATTTCTTAAGAGATATCGGTTCCCAGTTCAGCGTGAACAAGATGCTGGCTGCCGAGTGCTACAAGCAGCGGCTGGAGAGGGGTCTGAATTTCCTTGAATTCAATTATATGCTGATGCAGAGCTATGATTTCTATATGCTGTATCAGAAATACGGCTGCAATATGCAGTTTGGCGGTGACGACCAGTGGTCAAATATGCTTGGCGGAACCGAACTGATCAGGAAGAAACTCGGGAAGGACGCCTACGCCATGACCATCACGCTGCTCCTCAATTCGGAAGGGAAGAAGATGGGCAAGACCGCCAAAGGCGCTGTATGGCTCGATCCCGAGAAGACCTCTCCGTTCGAATTTTACCAGTACTGGCGGAATGTTTCCGATGCGGATGTGATCAAATGTCTGAAGCTGCTGACATTCCTTCCGATGGAACAGATCCGCGAGATGGAGCAGTGGAAGGATGCGGAACTGAACCGCGCAAAGGAGATTCTGGCCATGGAGCTCACCACCATGGTTCACGGCGAGGAGGAAGCGAAAAAGGCGGAAGCCGGAGCAAAGGCTTTCTTTGGCGCGGGAAATGCGGCAGATATGCCGGAAACGGTTCTTACGGATGCCGATTTCCAGGATGGAACCATTGATATTATCGGGGTTCTGGTGGCTTCCGGACTGGTGAAGACCCGTAGTGAAGGCCGGCGGAATATCGAGCAGGGCGGAGTTATGGTGAATCAGGAGAAAATCACGGATTTCCGGACGGTTTACACAAAGGATGATTTCCAAAATGAATTTGTGATCCAGAGAGGAAAAAAGAATTTCCGAAAGGTGACTGTAGAATAGCCCTGAAACGAGACAGAATGGCTTTTATGAGTTTTTGGTATGGGGGAGAAAAAAATGCTGGGAAGCCTGAAAGAGGATATGAAGCGCAGGATCAACCAGATCAGAGGAATCGAGGAAGAACATGTTGAGGAACCGATTCCGGATTTTGTGATCGATAAGAATTATACGAAATGCTATGTCCTTTTGATCGACCAGAAGGGACAGGATCTGATCGATCTGAAAAAGCTTTCCGACAGAGTGGGCTGTGAGACAACCGTATCCCATACGGGCGTGACCTGCATGGAGCGGGTTCGCAAGGACAAATATGATGTCATTTTCCTGGCGAAAGAGCTTCCCCGGATGAACGGATTCCAGACCTTACGGAATATACGGAATACAAAGGACAGCAAGTGCAAGGATACGGTGGCCTATGCGTTGCTTTCCGCAAATGATGATACGCCGGAGGAGGTTTTCCTTTCGGCAGGTTTTGCCGGTGCGCTGCATATGCCGGTGGATGAAGCTCTTTTCATGCGTGAGATCGCGAAGCATGTGAACACAAAGGCTCTGCCGGAGGATCCGAGACTTTGGGCCAGGATCGAAGCCCGGGCAGATCTGGCGGAGAAGCTGCAACATTGCGGTGTTATTCTTGCTGATGGCCTCTGCGCATGCAAGGATGATATGGAAGAATACAGGCATCAGCTGAACCGTTTCTGCGATCAGTACGAGAATAGCCGAGGCAAGATATCCCAGTATCTTTTTGAAAAGGATGTGAACGGATTTATGAACGGAACCCGCGAGGTGCGTGAGCAGGCAAAGCTTGTGGGAGCCCGTTATCTGGTGGATCTTTTTGATGACCATGTGAATATGAGCAAGGACGACAGTCTGGACATCGCTGAAACGACATGGATGAAGACCATGCTGGACTGGGAAAAGGTTGTTGTCGGCGTCGCCTCCTGCCTTGGAAGAGACGTGGATCTTATTGCGTCTGAGATCGACAGAGATCAGACGAATGGCATCCGACTTACGGATCATGACGCAAAGGCCATGCTTATGGATGTCCTCAGGCTGATTGATAAGGGAGAAGAGAATGAAGTGATCGCCAGCATGGATCGAATGGTTACTTACGATATGTCGGAAACCATGCGCCTCAAGGTAATCCGTGTGGATTATTCCGTAAGACGTGGTGAAATGGAAGAAGCAAAAGAACTGATCACAGCCATAGTGGAATATTAAGAAAAGGAAGCCCTCTTTTCGCGTGAAACGAAAGAGGGCTTTCTCTTATCGGCTTTTACGGGGATAAGGGGATTCTCTGGGAAACATTTCGTTGAGAAGTTCCTCCGGCATGGGAGGTTTGATCTCCTCCGCAACAATACTTTCGGCAATCCTTTTCCCCGGAATGGTCTTCGGGACCGAGGGGGATGCCGGAGAATCGGCTTTTTCTTCCGCAGCTTCCCTTTCCGATGGTTTATCTTCTGCCTTCTTTTTTGTTGGACGACCTTTCTTTTTCGGGGGCTCCTCCGGCTGAAGCAGTTTTCCGTAAAAGGCATTTTCATCAATGGCAGTTATCTTCGGGCGTTTTCCGCTGTAAAGAAGATCCACGGAGGTCATGCCTGAGGTGTTGTGATACCGAACGGCGGGTCCCCTTTTTCTTTTTTTCGGACTGGCAGTGATCACCTCTTTTCCGGACTCAGTTCCGATCTGCAGTGATACAGGTTCTTCAGTGACCGTTTCGGTCTGCAGTGACATGGGTTCTGCGGTGACAGGATCGGCCGGAAAGGGAGATCCGGGGGAAACCGGGTCATTCAGCGGGGAGGGCGCTTCTTTCGAAGAAGACTCGGATATCTTCGAAGCGGGCTCCTCTTCGGTATGGTTCACCTCATAATGACGTACGACTCCGCGCTGAGGAATAGCCAGGGTTTTGGTCTTTTTCTTTTTCTCTTCCTCTACCCGGACCTCCTGAACCCGTCTGGTCTGAAGGACCCGATAGGCCTTCTGCTCAGCAACGAAGCCGGGAGGAAGACATTTTTGAACATACTCAAGTAGATTGACATCGTAAATGTAGGACAGGGCGGCAATCTGTTCAACAGAAGGCTGTGAACGCCCGTTTTCCAGATTGCAATAGCTCTGCCGGCTTGTATGCAGCAGGATTGCAACCTCCTTCTGCAGCATATAATGCTTTTCCCGAAGACCCCGGAGAAGGTCTCCCCAATATACTGTCGGGTACATAGATTTGCTCCTTTCTTTCGTTTTATTCTATGTTTCATGATTGAAGATTTATCATGTAAAGTAATTTGCATGCATGCAACTTTATGGTACAATATAATTTATGGATTTTGTTGATTTCGGATTGAATAGTATGATTCCGGGATTGAATTTTTCAAAAATAAGGCTTTTTCCCGGAAAGAAGCAAAATCCGATCCGTAAAACGGGCGATTCGATCCCGGAGATGAAAGGCGGTAAACAAAAATGAGCCGAGCGGACAGGCTGTTTATTGATATGTGTCGTGATATTATTGACCATGGTTTCAGTACAGAGGGCGAGAAGGTACGCCCGAAGTGGGAGGACGGAACCAGCGCCTATACCATCAAACGCTTTGGCGTGGTAAACCGTTACGATCTGGAGGAGGAATTCCCGGCCATCACTCTCCGGAAGACTTATATCAAGTCGGCAATCGACGAGGTCTTATGGATCTGGCAGAAGAAGTCCAATAATGTACATGATCTGAAGAGCCATATTTGGGATGAATGGGCGGATGAGAATGGCTCCATCGGAAAGGCTTACGGATATCAGATGGGTGTAAAGCACCATTACCGGGAAGGAGATTTCGACCAGGTTGACCGTGTGCTTTATGACCTGAAGGAGAATCCCTACAGCAGGCGGATCATGACGAATCTTTATGTACATCAGGATCTGGCGGAAATGAATCTCTATCCCTGTGCCTACAGTATGACATTTAATGTGACGGGAGACCGGCTCAATGCCATACTGAACCAACGTTCACAGGACGTTCTGGCAGCCAATAACTGGAATGTTGTCCAGTACAGTGCGCTGCTTATGATGATCGCGCAGGTGACGGGCTTCCGGCCCGGGGAACTGGTTCATGTGATCGCGGACGCGCACATTTACGACAGGCATGTACCCATAGTGGAGGAACTGATCCAACGGCCGGTCTACCCGGCACCGAAGGTGACGCTGAATCCGGAAATCAGGGATTTCTATCAGTTTACTCCGGATGATTTTGTGGTGGAGGACTACGTGACAGGCCCCCAGGTTAAAAATATACCGATAGCGGTATAAGCTGTGCAACGGCCTACTTTACCATTTGGTTAAAAACCGGTGCCAAAAACAGTTGACCCGGGGATTTCTATGATTGAATGAGGAGACAGGACATGATAGCAATTGCAGCAGCAGATAAAAACTGGGGGATCGGGCTCAAGGATCAGCTCCTGGTACGGATCCCCAGTGATATGAAGCAGTTCCGGAATCATACTCTGGGACATGTGGTGGTAACGGGACGAAAGACCCTGGCCGGTTTTCCCAACGGAATGCCGCTGGCCGGTCGGACGAACATTATTCTCAGCAGGAAGAAGGATTATGCCGTGAGAGGCGGGATCGTTGTTCACAGCAAGGAAGAGCTGCTTGCGGAACTCCGAAAATACAATTCGAACGAAATCTACATCATCGGCGGAGAGAGCGTGTATCGTATGATGCTTCCCTATTGTGACACGGCGATAATCACAAGGATCGATTATGCTTATGAAGCGGATGCCTTCTTTCCGAATCTGGAGGAGGAAGAGGGCTGGCAGCTGCAGGAAGAGGGAGAAGAGGAGACCTGTTTTTCCATAGAATACAGATATCAGACCTGGGTGAATGGGAATCCCCTCAGTCTGGCGTAAGGAATCGGGAGGCATTGCTTCCCCAAAGGGATAAGGAGCCCTCTAAACGGTATGGAACCGGATTTAGTGAAGAAGAAAAAAATAAAGGTGTTGATCATACTTGGGGCAGCTCTGGCGATTATCATTTTAACAGGGCTGCTCATACTTTTTTTCCGCCAGAAGGATAAGACCTATCGTCTGCTTAAGGTTTATGAAATGGCGGGAGATGGGGAAGTGGAGAGAGAAGGAATCGGAAAGTTAGATCCTTACACGAATATGAATCTGGAATCCGGTGACCGGATCAAGCTGGATGAGGGCGTATTCAATATCAAAGCGGACGATGATAAATACATTTTCCTGAATGAAAAAACAGAGCTGGTACTGGAAGCAACGGGAGATGAGAAGAACAGCAAGATTCGGATCAATCTGCTGTCCGGAGGTATTACGAACGATATCCGAAACAAGCTGACGGGAGATTCCTCTTACGAAGTCAATACTCCGAACTCCACCATGTCCGTTGTCGGAACGATCTTCTTTGTATGCAACTATCAGGAGAACGGAATCGAGTATACCAAGGTAAGCGTTTTTGACGGAACGGTTTCGACAAAACTGAAATATCAGGATGGAACCCTGTCCACTGAGGAAGTAAAGGTATCCAGCGGTAAGGAAGTGCTGATCTATCAGGACGAAAATACGACGGATTATATCATGAGAGATGTGGCTTATGATGAACTTCCTGAAAATGTTCTCCGGATCCTGGGCAGACTTGCGGATGAGGACAGACCTCTGTCCATTACCAAGGAGGAGATTGTAAAGCTCCTGGAAGGTCCCTTCACGGTTATCTTTACCTATGAGGGAAGGGAATTCGGAAGACAGACAGTAAAGAAGGGCGAGTACGTAGCAAAGCCGACTCTTGCACCGGCATCCGGCGGGGAGTGGGATTATGATTTTACAAAACCGGTTGACCGGGATCTTATCATTGAGTGGAAATAAGCCTGGAGGTTTACGGTATGACGGATGAGAATCTGAATAAATTTCAATATCAAAAAAAGCTGATCGCCCTTCTCATGACTGTGATCATGGCTATCAGTTCACTTTGGGGAATGAAGCCTGGTCAGGTAAAGGCAGAGGAAGAAGGAACGGGGATCATCACCATTGTGGGGATAACCAGAGTGCTGGGCGATTCCCCCGATGGGTACGAAGAGGATGACATGGGCAATCTCTGTAAGCTGACGGACATCAAAAAAATCATCGTGATGTCGAACGCCGATGATACCGGAGTCTGCGAGATCACCGGTGATAATCCGGTGGGAAGCAGCTCGCTGGAGATTGTAACGATGAATGACGGTTATGTCATTGTAGATACAGATGCAACATTAAAAGCAGGATCCATTCGGGGTTATCTGAAAAGTAATAAGGGAGATATTTTCACGGATTCTCTGGATTTTTCCGCATCCTTATCCGGTGGAGATTATCCGGAACTGACAAACGAAGGAGATATTACAGTAAAGGGAGCTCTGGCATTCAGTTCCCAGGGCGGTAAGATCCTGAATAAGGGCACTCTTGAAGCCGGATCGCTCATCTTAAGCGCCGAAAGCGGGGAGATCACGAATCAGGGGAAAATTGATGCTGATTCCATTGAGATGAATGGTACAAGCCTCAATGTTATCAATGAATCCGGTGCGGAAATCTCGACACAGTCGCTTCAGTATACAGGGCTTGCCAAGCTCAGTAATGATGGCCTGGTGGAGGCGGATTCCCTTTCCCTGTATGCAACAGGAGGATCCTATTTTACGGAGTTTTCCAATAACACATCAGGTGTACTGGAGACAACGGATCTGAATTGCTCGGATTTTACGATTGGTGAGTTTGCCAATTTCGGAACGGTTAAGGCGAAGACCGTTCATATGACTCCTCAGGTGGAATACTATGATACAGCTGTATATGAGGTAAGTGAATCGTATACGACTTCCGGTTTTAATTCGGAATATATTGGAAAGGTGAAGGCCGGTCCTTTTGCAAAGATCAGCGGAACCGGCGGAACGGTACCACTTTCGGTGAATGGTTCCGATTATGAATTTGTTACCATTCCAAGTGAAAAAACGGATGCTTATTTGCTGGTTCCTTTGCCGATTGATTGTTTTGAAAAGGCGGATGGAACGAATTATCTGGCACTGTCAGGTGTGAATCAGGTGGATGAAACTTACTACGCGAAGGATAGTATCACGTTAACTCCGCACGAGGGCTATAAGGTGATGCCCGGAATTGGTGGCTATGATTTTGCAGATTCCGTTACCCTTACGAAAGAAGATCTCTATCCCGAAAGTAATGGCGGCTATTTTTACAGTGATCTGACCTTTTATCTGATTGATCAAACAAATGGATTGTTTTCGAAACAGGAAGAGTATTACAACCTGATATCATCTCCTGATTTGGAGAATATCATTTTTGATGAGGAACCTCCAAACCTTACTGTTACGTCTGCGGTGGCGGATGAGGCGGCGGTTTCTCTTGCAGACGGAGATACGATTACGGCAAAGAAGCTGACTGTTTCCATTCGGGTGAGCGACGACGATACATATCCGGATTTAACGGTTGATACCAGTCTGGGTAAAAAGACACTGACTCTGTCTGCTGAAGAAAAACCGGTGCTTGATCTTACATTTGAAGCCGTTCCGGGAGAGAAAAAGGAACATTACATCACGGTAAAGGATCTTTCCGGAAATGAAACGACTCTGAGTTTTGATCTTGTTTATGCAAAGGATGAGGTAGCTGCAACGGTTTCGGCAGATGATCTTTTTGTGGGTGAGACGGTGGAGCCGGTTGTGGTTACGAAATCCGGCGGAACGGTCACTTTTCAGTATAAAAAGGAAGATGATCCGGATACTGCATATACGGATACGGTACCGACAGCGGCCGGCAGATATTATGTGAAGGCGACAATCGCTGAAACGGCTCTGTATGATGAGATTATATGTGTCAGCAGTACTCCCTTCGAGATTAAGAAAAAGAACGTAACGGCTGAGATCACTGTGGGTAGTATTTATGTTGGGGAAACTCTTGCGCCGAAGGTGACCTGTAATTCGGGCGGAACGAAGACTGTTGAATACAAGCTGTCTTCCGATCCGGAAGAAAAGTATTCGGAATTAGTTCCGACAAAGGCGGGAACCTACTCTGCACGGGCCACCATCGGTGAGACGGCGGAGTATAAAGGTACCACCTGTGAGACAGAGTTTACCATCAGTAAAAAAGATGTCACCGCAAGCGTTACGGTATCGGACATTTTTGTCGGAGAGAAGATATCGCCAACTGTTACGACCGTTTCGACAGGGACAAGATCCTTTGCATATAAGGAGGAGGGGGATTCGGATTATTCGGCAACTGCTCCGACCGCAGCCGGCTCGTATTATGTCAGAGTAACCATCGCGGAAACGGATGAGTTTAGCCAGATCGTCTGCTACAGCAGCACCCCTTTTAAGATCAGTAAAAAATCCGTCTCAGCAACCATCAGTGTTGCGGACATCCTGGTAGGAGGAACGGTGGATCCGAAGGTGACCTGTGTATCGGACGGAATCAAGACGATTGAATTTAAACTCTACTCAGATCCCGAGGAAAAGTACACGGAAACGGTACCGGAACTGGCAGGTAAGTATTCCGTAAGGGTAACGGTTGCGGAAACCGCAAAATATGAAGAAGCTGTAGCTGAAACCAGCTTCACCATCAGCAGAAAAACCACCACGGCAACCGTCAGTGTTGCTGGTTTTGAGGTGGGCGGAACAGCAGAACCGAAGGTGACAACGAATTCTGACGGCGAGGCGGTTATTGAATATAAAAAATTTACGGATCCGGATACGGCTTACGCTGAGACTGCCCCCACAAAAGCAGGAAAATGGTCTGTTCGTGCGACGCTTCCTGAAACAGATATGTATGAGGGATATGTCTGTGAGAATACCTTCACCATCAGCAGGAAAACACCTGCCTATGCAACGGTAACAGTGAATGACATTACGGTGGGGGAAGTCGTAACTCCGTCTGTCAACTCGGATTCCGACGGTGCCGGGAAGGCGGAATTCAAGTACAAACGGTCAGCGGATACCGAGTATAGCGAAACGGTTCCCACGGCAGCAGGTGAGTATGATATCTACGCTTTCATTCCGGAAACAGACACCTATGAAGCAACAGACTGCACCGGTTCCTTTACCATCAGTAAAAAGGAGGCATCCGCTTCCGTGACGGTTTCGAACAGCAAGGTAGGCATGGACTATGAGCCTGTGATCACAACGGATTCAGACGGAAAGAGTATGGCGGATATCGCATACAAGGCAGACGGTGCACCGGATGAGGCATACAATGATGAAAAACCGGTATATGCCGGAAGCTATCGTATCCGGGTGACGGTACCGGAGACGGATACCTATGAAAAGGTAATCTGTTACGGCTCCTTCACCATCAGCAAGAATACACCAACCACAGCGACAGTACTTGTTGCCGATCTTACGGTTGGTGAGACGGTGACCCCGGTAGTCACAACGGATTCGGACGGAAAAGAAGAAACAACATTTTTATTCAGACTGAAGGACGAAGATGATGAAAAGTATACGGATACCGTACCCACGGCAGCCGGGGAATATGTCATTCTTGCTACGATTCCAGAGACACAAAAGTATGAGATGATCACCTGTCAGGGCAGCTTTACCATCAGTAAGGTAAAAAGCGCAACATCAAAGGTGGAAGTGTCTGACACCACAGTGGGAACGGATTATGAACCGGTTCTGACTACGGATTCCGACGGAAAGCTTTCAGCTGTTTTTGAATACAAAAGAGCAGAGGATCCGGATACAGCCTGGTCCGAAACAAAACCGGCCAAGGCAGGAACATGGCTCGTCCGTGTCACGATCCCGGCTACTGCAAAGTATGAGCAGATCATTTGTGAAAATGAATTTATCATCAGCAAAAAGACACCTTCCGTAGCTACGGTAACGGCAGCAGACATTATCGTTGGAGGAACGGTTGAACCTTCGGTTACCACGGATTCTGACGGAAAAGCATCTTTCGAGTTTAAGAAAGACGGAGATACAACATATTCGGCAACGGTTCCGACGGCGGCAGGCTCGTATTCTATCCGGGCAACCATCGCGGAAACGGACAAGTTTAGTCAGATTGTTTGCTACAGCACCACTCCCTTTATGATCAGTAAAAAAACCACTACGGCGTCCATCAGTGTTGCGGACATTCAGGTGGGAGGAACGGTGGATCCGAAGGTGACCTGTAATTCAAACGGAACGAAGACCGTTGAATTTAAACTGTCTTCTGATCCGGCAGAAAAGTATTCGGAAGAAGTTCCGACAAAGGCGGGAACCTACTCGGCAAGGGCCACCATCAGTGAAACGGCGGAGTATCAAGGTACCACCTGTGAAACAGAGTTTACCATCAGTAAAAAAGATGTCACGGCAAGCGTTACGGTATCAGACATTTTTGTCGGAGAGACGATCTCATCGACTGTTACAACCGATTCGACAGGGGCAAGGTCATTTGCCTATAAGGAGGAGGGACATACGGATTATTCGGCAACGGTTCCGACAGCGGCGGGCTCGTATTATATCCGGGTAACCATTGCGGAAACGGACGAGTATAATCAGATTGTCTGCTACAGCAGTACCCCCTTTAAGATAAGTAAAAAATCCGCCTCAGCAACCGTCAGCGTTGCGGACATCCTGGTGGGGGGAACAGCAGATCCGAAGGTGACGACGGATTCCGACGGGAAGGCGGAAATTAGGTACAAGCGGTCAGTGGATACCGAATATAGTGAAACGGTTCCCACGGCGGCAGGTGAGTATGATATCCACGTTTTCATTCCCGAAACAGATACCTATGAAGCGACAGAATGTACAGGATCCTTTACCATCAGAAAAAAGGAGGCGTCCGCTTCCGTGACGGTTTCGAACAGCAAGGTGGGTATGGACTATGAGCCTGTGATCTCAACGGATTCAGACGGAAAGAGCATGGCGGATGTCGCATACAAGGCAGACGGTGCACCGGATGAGGCATACAATGATGAAAAGCCGGTATATGCAGGAAGCTATCGTATCCGGGTTACGGTACCGGCGACAGATACATATGAAACGGTCGTATGTTACGGCTCCTTCACCATCAGCAAGAATACACCGGCCACAGCAAAGGTAATTGTTGCCGATCTTACGGTGGGTGAAACAGTGAAGCCTGTAGTCATAACGGATTCAGACGGAAAAGAACAGACGACATTTCTATTCAGACTGAGGGAAGAAGGGGATGATAAGTATACGGAGACTGTGCCCACAGAGATTGGGGAGTATGTCATACTTGCTACGATTCCGGAAACACAAAAGTATGAGATGATCACCTGCCAGGGCAGCTTTACCATAAGTAAGGTAAAACAAGGAATATCAAAGGTGGAAGTGCCTGATACCACGGTGGGAACGTATTTTGAACCGATCCTGACTACGGATTCCGACGGAAAGTCTTCAGCCGTGTTTGAATATAAAAGGGCAGGAGATCCGGATACAGCCTGGTCCAAAACAAAACCGGCCAAGGCAGGAACATGGGCAATCCGTGTCACGATCCCGGCTACAGCAAAGTATGATCAGATCATTTGTGAAAGTATATTTACCATCAGTAAGAAGGTACCTTCCATAGCAACGGTAGCGGCAGCGGATATTATTGTTGGTGAGAAGGTTGTTCCTGTGGTAACCACAGATTCCAACGGAAAGGCAGATTTCCGGTATAAGAAAGAAGGAGATCCGGATACAGCCTGGTCAGCTACTGAACCGACAGCAGCAGGAAGCTACTATGTCATGGCAGTCATCGAGGAGACAGATGAATACAGTAAAGTGATCTGTTACAGCGGCGCACCTTTCAAAATCAGTAAAAAAACAGCTTTGGCAACCATCCGTGTTGAGGATATCCATGTTGGCGAAACGGAAGATCCGAAGGTGACCTGCGATTCAGACGGAGAGGTGATATTTGAGTATAAGCTCTTCACAGATCCGGATGGAAGGTATGATGGAACGGTTCCGACAGCTGCGGGAAGATATTCCGTACGGGCAACCGTTGCGGAAACCGCCAATTTTGAAAAGGCAGTCTGTGAGACCAGTTTTATCATCAGAAAGATAAAACCGGAGTCAGCCAGCGTCAGTGTGGCGGATATTAAAGTGGGAGACAATCCTGATCCGATAGTAAAAACCGATTCGGACGGAACGAAGGTAATCGAGTACAAAAGAGCGGATGCCGGCAGTAACGCCTTCCGTTCTGCTGTTCCGGATAAGGCGGGAACCTACACGATTCGTGTATCAATCCTCGAGTCGGATACCTATGAACCGATCAGCTGTGAGAGCAGCTTTACGATCAGTAAAAGAAAAGCGGAGGCCTCGGTTTCTCTGGAGAATCCTCTCGCGGGAACCACCTACACTCCGGTGATCAGCTCTGAATCGGATGGCGTGGAACGGGCAGAGTTCCGGTATTGCAGAGCCGATGACAGAACAGCATCATTCTCAAAGGAGCAGCCGAAATCAGTCGGTTCCTATGTTGTGCGTGCGGATATTCCCGAAACGGATATGTATCTGGGCGTCAGCTGCAGTGTGGAATATCAGATCCGATATCTGGATGCACCGGCTACCAGCTACGTAATAAAGGCTAATCTAGGGGCAAATAAATTCTATATCGAAGATGTGAGATTGGATGCTCCGGACGGATTTTTGATCGCTGCATCCCATGGCGGTCCTTTTGTTTCAAGTCTTGATTATTCAGCGGATCTGACAAGCATTTATTTGAAACGTAAAATTGACAGTGCATTGACAGACGTGATCGAACTGGGTGAGATCAAGATCGATAAGCTTGCTCCGATGCTGCTTACGACTGAAAATGAGAATAAGGAAAAGGTTTCCATTGCTTCCGGTTCCATCGTTTATGAGGATATGCTGCTTATTTCCATTGAGGATGAGAATCTGGCATTTGTACGGATCGACGGTATCGGCGGCGCGGTGCAGGATCATAGAGCAGATATTATTCTTTCGGCTGAGGGTGGTAGCAGGAACGTTACCATCGTGGCTGAGGATCTGGCCGGAAATCTTTACGAGCTTTCCTTTACTCTGGCTGCCAAATGGAAGAAGAATAACCACCTTCCGGCAGGCATGAAGGTTCACCTGGAAAAGGGAGTCGGATACGAGCTGGAAGAAGGAACATGGAGGGTGAACGGGGATCCGACCTCATACTCCGGTGGCCAGACTGTATATGTAAGAGAGACAAATGATTACACGTTCAGCCAAAACTGATTTAGTGGGAGATGACGGATGAAGAAGAAATGGAGTTTGATTCCGGAGGCTTTGGTTGCCGGCATATTGGTTTTCTTCCTGACTTTGACCAGTGCACTGTCAAGTCTTGACTATATGATCCGTGACCGGCTTTACCAGATTCCCAGGGGAATCGATGGGAGGATTAAGATCATCGGAATCGATGAGCACACCCGGGATGTTTACGGGCCCCTCCAGACCTGGTCTCGGGAACGGTATGCGGAACTGATCAAGGTCCTGAATAAGAATCCGGATGCCAAACCGATGCTGATCGGTTTTGATATCCTTTTTACCGGAAATGTGGATGCCGGTGATGATGTTTTTGCAGAGGCCTGCCGGGAAAGCGGAAATGTTGTGGTTGTCGAACAGCTTGTTTACGATGACCGGATGATTGAAAATGAGGAAGGAGAGCTGATCAGGCAGGTAAAGAACATCTTCCGGCCATACGATGCACTCTATGAAGCTGCTTCGACAGGGTACAGTAATGTTGCCCAGGATTCCGACGGTATCGTACGAAGGGTTGTGCCGAAGGAGAAGACAGGATCAGACGCGTATGATAAGCTTTTTGCCGGAGTTCTTTATGAGAAGTATTGTGGAATTACCGGTACACCGGTCGTGGAAATCCCAACGGACAAAACCGGTCGTTCCCTGATCAATTACTCGGGTCGTCCGGGAGATTATGAATACGTATCCATGGCGGATGTGCTGGAAGGAAAGATAGATACCAGGGCGTTTAAAAACTGTGTGATTCTGGTAGGGGCCTATTCACCCGGAATGCAGGATAATTTCAAGGTTCCCAACGGCGGGAGCAATCAGATGTACGGGGTAGAGATCCATGCCAATATCTTTCAGTCTTACCTGGAAAATCGTTTTGCCATTAACGGAAATACATTTATCTTCGGACTGATCACGGCACTGATCGCCATGCTGCTGCATGTGGCTTTCCGAAAGCTGAAGGTATGGCAGTCTATTCTGCTTCTTGTTGCGGCAATCGGCGGAGAAGTGGCAGTCTGTATGCTGCTCAATAATATCGGATATACCTTCAGTATTGTTTACCTGCCGCTGGTGGCAATCCTGTCGTTCTTCTTTGCCCTGGCAATCCATTATGTGGTGGAGAAAGCAAGAAAACAGGAGGTCCTGAACGCCTTTCGGAAATATGTGGCTCCTCAGATTGTGGAGGAGATCTCGAAGAAAGGGGAGTTCACCATTAAACTGGGCGGAGAGAACAGAGATATCGCAGTCCTCTTTGTCGATATCCGTGGGTTCACGACAATGTCAGAGGCTCTGGAACCGGAGACAGTGGTGGAGATCCTGAATGAGTACCTGAGTCTTACCACAAAATCCATTTTTGATAATCAGGGAACTCTGGATAAGTTCGTGGGAGATGCAACAATGGCGGTTTTCAACTCTCCCTTCGATCTTCCGGACTATGAGTTCAAGGCCGTGTGCGCGGCGATGGATATCGTGGAGGGCGGTGAAAAGCTGGAAAAAGTGCTTTATGAACGCTACGGAAGAAGCGTTGGTTTCGGCGTGGGCGTAAACTGCGGTCCCGCCGTTGTGGGAAATGTGGGATGCGAGTTCCGCATGGATTTCACCGCCATCGGTGATACGGTAAATACGGCAGCCCGTCTGGAGGCAAATGCAAAAAAAGGACAGGTTCTGATCAGCGACGCATTGTATGAAAGAGTGAAGGACCGGGTGGAAGTGAATGAGATCGGCCAGATCCCCCTGAAAGGAAAAAGCAACGGGGTTATGGTCTATGAAGTAACAAAGATTGACAGATAATGTTCATGGAAAAAGGGATCCGGCGTCGACCGGATCCCTTTTTTAACTTACGCGATCAGGGCGAGCAGCTTACACGATTACACGGTTGCGGCCGCTTTCCTTTGCCTGATACAGCTTCGCATCGGCATCGCTGATATTTTCCTCAATGGTTTTTTCGGAATCGAATTCCGTAACGCCGAAGCTCATGGTATGACGGATGGTGTATCCGCAGGCATCGCATACGGCTTCTTCGATCTGCTTTCGGATCGATTCGGCTTTGGCCGCACATTTGCTGATGTCCGCATCTGTCATGATCATAATGAATTCTTCTCCGCCCCAACGGTAGATACCATCGGCCTCTTCCGTGTTATTCTGAAGGATGGAAGCAACATGCTTCAGGACCTCATCACCGGCATTGTGACCGTAGGTATCATTAACGGACTTGAATTTATCAATATCGCAGATAAAAAGAGAAAGCTTTCTGCCGGGATCGGCGATTACGAGGTCGTAGGATTTGCGGAAATCGGCAAAGAAGCCCATACGGTTCTTCAGCTTTGTCAACTTATCGGTGTAGGACTCCTCCAGGAAAACATCGGATTCCAGGGCAAGACCGCAGATCACAGCGGCAAGGGACAGCTTCCGGCAGTCTTCAACCTCGTGGAATTTGCCGTCGCCTCCCAATTTGTTGATCACCTGGTAGGCACCGATGTACTCGCCCTTGATATTTGCCACGGGCATCACAAGAATGGATTTTGTCACATATCCCGTCTTTTTATCAACGGCCGAGTTAAAATCCGGATCGTTATAGGGATCATTTGTTACGATCACACGGCCTTCCTTCAACGCTTTTCCGACCAGGCCTGTGGTATCCGGAATGGTGATCCTCTCCGTGCCGGTGGCAGCTGTGGTCCAAAGAGTGTGATTGCCCTTGTCCCATTTCCAGAAGCTGGCGCGGTCCGCCTCCGCCAGAATTCTTCCGAGAGTGGTCAGATGCTCAAAGATACCGGAATGATCGCCTCCGGTATCGCTGCTCATGTGGGCGTAGAGATTTTCGGATACGGTGAAAATGTCGCTCAGCATTTTTTCGGAATTCAGATTCATGGAAAGCTCCTTTCTCTCGGAGTGATATAAGGGCGCAAAACGAAGGGCAGTCCCGCGTATTTCGTCCAGCATAAGTGTTTCGTCGTCAATATGCATCAGATAGATCTCAATCCCCTGTGCGGAAAGAGAAGTCAGCCGGTCCATCATTTCGGGAAGATAAAGATGAACGGGAGAGTGGAACATGGATGCTTCGGTGTAGAGGACATCAGCGCTACCGTCTTCCAGGTATGGAAGGAAGGGAGCAAGGGTGCCGGTATCACCGGTATAGATTACGGAGCGCCCGTTAACGGAAAGAAGATAACCGAAACAGCGCCCGTCCAGTTCCGGCGAATGCCGAGTCGGGATCACCGCCTGAATAATGTCAGCCTGCATTTCCGCCAGGATCAGGTTATAGCCGTGACAACCCTCCAGCCGGTCAAAGAAGAAGGAAAGGTCCTTTCGGACTTCCTCCGACGGTGCGATGACCACAACGGGAATGTGATAGACATAGTAGCAGTAATGAATCAGCATGGGAATTCCACCGATGTGATCTCCGTGCGTGTGTGTGACGATAACACGGATCGTACTGACTTTTGTACCGGTCAGCTGTTCCGGGCCGATCTCCTTCAACCTGTGAAAAGAGGACATGGGACAGTCGATCAGAATGAGGTCGTTTCCTGATTGGAAAAATGCACTGTTCTGGGAAGCAGTGAATGCGGAACCGCGTCCGAAAAATGTAAGCAAATCTCTCACCACCCTTCGATGAAGCTTCCTTCCCATCATACTACAAATAGGGTTAATCGTCTATTCATTTTAGGGGATCCGATGTCAGAAAAGAGGGTATGGGGAGGGGAGAACTTTTTTTAGCAATTCTGACGAAAACACATTGAAAAAGACGGTGAATATGGTATAATTTTAAGGATCGGTTTACACATTAGTAAACCACAGAACTAAGGGGAGGATATTTACTGATGGCGGACGGAATCATGTTGACAACCGGGAACGGCTTTGACGGATATGAGATCAAGGAGTATCTGGGGATCGTATCGGGAGAAGCAATTCTCGGTTCTAATTTTATTAAGGGCATTGCAGCCAGTGTGACAAATGTATCCGAGCAGGATATGGCAAAGGTGGAAAAGGCAAAGGAAGAGGCGGAAGGTCGTCTCCTCAGATCTGCTGCGGCAAAAAAAGCAAATGCCATTATCGGCATTCAGTCGGCTTATACTACACTTGAAGGTGGTTCATTCGGAGCCATTGTTACAGGTACGGCTGTGATCATTGAGCCTGTTCCGAAGCCCCCGGCAAGACTGAAGAAGGACCTGGTGGTCATGAATTATTACGCACGTCTTGTTCCGCGCCCGGTCAAGGTAATGCTGGAGGAGATTGCACCGGATGATATCCAGATGAAGGTACTCTTCTTCAATTACAACAAAGAAGATATTCTTGCAATCCGCGGAAATGTGGAATACACCAACCTTTATGATGAGCGATTGGTGGTAAAGGATGTGGATTTTGCATTCCGAAAGGGAAATGTAACACAGATCGAGTCCGAACCCCTTTCTGCACAGATCACGGCTAATGATGTGCTCCTTTTGAAGGAAGCCAGAGTGATCATCAGCAAATATGCGACTCCCCGCGGCGTTTTCGCCTGCAACGATTCACCCATTAATGTCAGCATGAGCGTTCACCGTCTGGAAGCATTAAAAGCAAAACGCGGCATTGATGCCGTAGAGAAATACCAGACGGATGGCATGATCTGGACTTGTAACTGCGGTCATGTCAATGAAGCCGGCACGGATGAATGTATCGTCTGCGGCAGAAAGCATGATGATATCCGGATCACGACATCATTTAACTATGAGGAAATGATCGATCGGATGAAGGAAAAGGAATATGTGATCGAAATCAAGGATGTTCTCATGGAGTACATCAAGTCCATCGATTCCAAGTATCGTCTCCAGCTGCTGGAGATCATGGAGTCCGGCCTTCAGTATGAAAAGACTCGCGGAAATATGAAAGATACCGTGATCGAGAAGGTGGAAAAGGTCTTCGAGGACGACGATCACTAAGAAGAAATAACCGTAAACCGTTGCAGGTTTCGGGAGAAGAGGTGTAAGAATTGGGCTCTGGACTGAGTATGACCAGTGTGAATAAGATTAAGGAACTGGCGGAGGCAAAGGAATACAGTGTTGCAGTAGAAATACTGGATTCCCAGAACCTGGAGGCCTCCTACAATCCCCAGTTCCTGCGTATCTGCGGAGAGGTCTATGAAAATGTAGGAAGACCCCGGGATGCACGGAACATGTACGTGAAAGCACACATCATGGGACCGGAATCCGGAAGAATCGTATTCTCACTGATCAGGTTTTATCTGAAACAGGGATATTTCAAGCTGGCGGAGCTTTACAGAGAACAGTATATCAAATCTGTCCGCGGTGCGGAGCAGGAAGTAAAGAATCTGGATTATGTGATGGAAAAGGCAAAGGGAGCCTCCCTGCAGGAGCTGCGGGATTACCTGGACCCGTACTATACGCATGAACTGGATGAAACCTGGAGCTTTGAACTGTTTCTTCTGTACCGTATGATGGGACTGGATACGGAAATGCTGGCGTCGGATTATATGGCAACCTTCCGGAAAAGCCGGAGCAGAGAGCTTATGAAGGACGTGCTGGATGGAAGGGTGACTGCGGAAGAACTCTTTTACATTTACGCAAAAGAAGAAAGAAATGATGATGATCCCAGGGATGCGGAAATCCGTGCACTGGAGATGGAGCAGCTGAAGCAGGATCGTCTGAGACTGCATCCGGAGGAAGATGCGGAGCTGGTTGAGGACGAGAAGGAAAATGTCGATGATGAGGGTGAGGCGGAAATTCTGGAAACCCCTGACCCGGAGACAAAATTCAAATCCTTCCTGAAGAGAAAATTCCGCAAGAAGGAAAAGGAAGAATCGGAAGAGGGTTCGGAGGAAGAAAAGGACGAAACCCCGAAGGAAGAAGCCGAGACCTCCGAAATGGAAGAGGATAAAGAGGAGGAGGGCGAAGCAGCCCCCGCAGAGGTCGAAGGACCGGCTGAAGAGAATACGGAGCCGGATGAAGAGAAGGAAGAAAAACGTGGAAGCTGGGTGAAGAAACTGGCAGGAACCATAGGCGACCGTGTTCGAAATAATAAAGAAGAGATGCAGGAGATCACGCCGGATACGGCGGGACTTCTGACAGTGGATTTTGATGATGGCTTTGCCGCCGAATCTGATACCATTACGGATCTGGCACCTCCGCCTGAGACCAGCTATGAGAATCCGTTTGATATCATCAACGCATATAAGTTGGCGGGAAAGGATAAAGGCACTGAACCGATTTCCTTTAGTTTGAAGAAAAATGAGGTTTTCGACGATGCGGAACCGGAGGAAAGCAAGAAAACCGAACCGGTGGAAATGAATGAACCGGAGCCGGTGGACATGAGTGAACCGGAATCTCAAGCGATCGTTGGAAAGCCGGAGACGGTTCCTGAGGTAGAGCTTGAGTCCGAGTGGGAAGAACCCGAAACAACGGCAGAGCCTGAAGTGGCGGAAGAATCTGTAACGGAGCCTTTAGCAGAGAAACCGGAGGAAGAGCTTGAGTCCGAGTGGGAAGAACCCGAAGCAACAGAAGAATCTGTACCGGAGCCTGTAGCAGAGGAACCGGAGGAAGAGCTTGAGTCCGAGTGGGAAGAACCCGAAACAATAGAAGAATCTGTACCGGAACCTTTAGAAGAGGAACCGGAGGAAGAGCTGGAGCCCGAGTGGGAGGAACCCGAAGCAACGGAAGAATCCGCAGAGGCAGAAGAATCTGTACCGGAGCCTGCAGTAGAGGAACCGGAGGAAGAGCCGGAGCCCGAGTGGGAGGAACCCGAAGCAACGGAAGAATCCGAAGAGGCGGAAGAATCTGAACCGGAGCCTGCAGCAGAGGAACCGGAGGAAGATACGAAGCCTGAGTGGGAAAAATCTGAAGCAACGGAAGAATCCGAAGAGGCGGAAGAATCTGTACCGGAGCCTGCAGTAGAGG